>JBPCIQ010000292.1:0-20386 GCA_051006135.1 Pyrinomonadaceae bacterium
CGTATTGCCTTCGAGTCGAGACGATGCCCAGGATAGATCCACCAGCAGTCGATTTAGAATGTGCCGCGCGTACGTCCCAGCTGGCCGCTCCGCATCAGCAGTTGTGCCAATGCGAGCGAGATACGCGATTGCTTCAAGCGTAAGGTAACTGCTTTCGTTCGGTCTGTACTGGTCCAGGAACTCTCGGTTGTAACCGATCGGCGTGCGCTCGGTCTGTGGCCTTCGCACGAGTTGTCGTACGTCCGCACCCGAAGGTGAGAGCCGAACGTAGTCCCCTTCAACTCCCGCTTCGCCAACGTCCTTTGCCAGAAGATAGCGGGTTGAGCGGCCCCCTCCTTCAGTGATGAGCCTTCCCGCATCGACCAGTTCTGATAACCGCCTTTGGAGTGACCGTCGACTGATTTCGCCACCAAGCAGACCCAGTACGGCATCAATACCCACTCCATCAGGCACCTTCGCTATGAGCGTTAATAATTGCTCGTCAATGTCGGTAGGCAATCTTCTAGGCAAGTCGCTTCTCCACCTATACCTGTTTCTGTATTCGCGCCATTCAGCAACCAGCTCCTGGCGCGATTAGAGCTATTCGCGCCACAAATCTTACCACGTATGGCGCGATTAGAGCTATTCGCGCCATAAATAGAAGCTTTTGGTTTTCTCTTCGCGCCGATGCCATTCCAGCATCTGTGCCAACAGCCATTTTGCGCGTTGCTCGTCACTCCACTCGCTCTCGTCGTCTGGCAGCCCCGCAACCAGACGTTCCTTCAAGACTGCGATCTCAGTGAGTTTCTGCCTCCAGGTTTTCGCTTGGGGCGCCCGACTTTGGTTCAGGGCGGGCGATTGGACTGCCAAGCTTCGCTTCGAGTTCCCCGCGCAATTGTTCAAGCCAGTCGCGCAGACACCACGTAGAAACACAGTCATCGCGGTTGTAGTCAGCGATCGTGCGCAGTATTTCCTGTGCATCCTCCGGCCTGTCGTGGTCTCGTACGGCGCGTAGTGATAAATATGCATGTCCGGATATCGAATACGCACCGTTTGCGAAGCATCTAATGTTTGGCTTTCTCGCCTTTTATCACATACTCCGCAGTCTGCTCCGCCTCTTAGACTCGTACTGGTTTGCGGAAAACCTCGCCTTGCGCCAACAACTGGCTCTCCTCCACGATTCGACGAAGCGACCTCGGCTTCGTTACCGAGATCGCCTCTTCTGGATGGCCTTGTCGCAATTGTTGGGGACTGGCGCTCTCTCCTGATCATCGTCAACAAGAGACTCTGATTAAGTGGCACCACCGGCAAGGCTTCAAGTCCTACTGGCGCTGGAAGTCAAAAGTGGGCCAGGTTGGACGTCCTGAAAATTGACCACGGGAAGGGCGTTCAGAGAGGCTTGAGCCGTGTGCCTTGAAAGGGGCACGTACGGTTCTTAGGGGAGGGGGTGCTGGTAACAGTGCCTCCTTACCCGACCTGCGCCGGGGAAATAGCAAGTCGCAAATTGGTTAGCAAAGGTTAATGCCTTTGGTCATTGCAATCATAAAGAGTTCCAAACGCCCAATTGCTCTGAAGCGCTTTGCATTCCACCTGTAGCTGGAGGGACTGCTTGGATGCTGCAGCGCCTTGTCCCGAGCTCCATTGCTTGAAACTACTTTCTCAGCGGCGAACTCCCCCGCGTTGCAGGCTTACAACCTATTTATTTTCCTAAAAATTTGGAGCGGGCGACGAGGATCGAACTCGCAACTTTCAGCTTGGGAAGCTGACACTCTACCATTGAGTTACGCCCGCTCGAAAAAGAGGAGTTGAAGGCGCGGGAATCATTAATGAGTGTTTAGAATTCCAGTCCGCCTACGCATGAA
Organism: Pyrinomonadaceae bacterium; assembly: GCA_051006135.1. Lineage (GTDB taxonomy): Bacteria > Acidobacteriota > Blastocatellia > Pyrinomonadales > Pyrinomonadaceae > PSRF01. The sequence continues at coordinate 1,842 of JBPCIQ010000292.1, forward strand.
AGATAATGGAAGTGAAAAGCCACTGTCAATTCTATGACGAGATTCTCTAACGACATTAATGAGTGAAATCCAATGAGGTCGCCGGGCGGAGCGTTGACGGGACGTTCCGAACGGTTCTACAGCGAACAGGGGAAAGAAGCGTCGCTCCGTTAGGCTAGAGGTTTAGAGAACTCGTCGGCTGAGGGAAGCTCATTGGCGCCGTTAGGAGGAGGGTCTCCCATTCTCATTCCAGGTACTTGCGCACAAGCTCGGACCACCGTCCCTGGGCTTTCAAAATCAACTCAATTGTCTCGCGCACGGCACCATTGCCGCCAGGAGCTCGAGTCACATAATGCGCAATCGCACGAGTCTCTTCCGCGGCATCGGCAACCGCTACGGCAAATTCCGATCGCAACATGAGCGGAATGTCGTTCAGGTCATCTCCCACGAACGCAACTTCACGCTCTTCAACACCCGCCTGGGAAAGTAATTCCTCAAAATGCTTAAGCTTGTCTTCCGCTCCTTGACGTACAAACTCGATATTCAGTTCAGACGCCCGGCGCGCGACACAGCTGGAGCTACGACCCGAGATGATTCCGGACTTAAGACCTGCGCGATGCCAAAGCGCCAAACCAAGACCATCTCGCACGTTGAAACTCTTCTGCTCGTCGCCGCTTTCAATCAACCACACATGTCCATCAGTAAGCACACCATCACAGTCCATCAACAGAAGCTTGATGTGTGCGGCGCGTCGTTCGATTGATGAGAGATCCGGCATTTGGGTCAGTTGTCCGACATGCTTCAGTTTGTCGGACATTTTCAGTGGGCCGTAGTCAGTTGTTCGTACGCAATTGTCACCTAACCTCGAACAATTCAATTCCGCCTAGTTTCCAGCCACCACTTGCCCGAGAAAGAATAAATACAGCTGTCCCGGATCGTTCCTGGCCAAGTTCTTTAGCAGTGATGCTGACATCGAGGGCCAGCAAATTCGCATCGAGCGGTTCGCTGCGCATGACGCGTGTCTGCCAGATTTCAGGCTGTGTGCCTACGATGCCGCCGATGAATCTGACGAGCTCACCTGATTCAACGCGCGCCTCCAGTTCGGCCTTCTTGCCGCTGGTGATTGATTGATCGAGCTGTTTTATGAACGCCCGGGCGGATTCATCAACAGGGCTGCCACCGGCAGCTGACTCAGCCCTGATTCTTGCGGCCCGGGCTGTAAGGGACGATGCATAGTCCGCCTCAGCACGCACTGCATCATTGAAACGCTTAGCGGCTTCGCCGGCCTGCCCTCGCTTTAGACTAATCTCGCCCAACCCTATGTTGGCCCAGGCAAGTGTGCCTGAGGTCGGCAGCGGTTCATCGAGAGCTGCGCGAAACAACTTCTCAGCCTCATCTGTTCTATTTTGCGCCAGAATGGCCCGAGCAAGAATGATGCGCGCTTCCTGCAGGCGAGGCGTAGTGGCAAGTATTTCTCTGGCGATAGACTCTGCCTTGACGTAATCCTGAGCGCCAAAGTGACGTGAGGCTTCCGAAATCGCCTCACCTACGTCGCGCGTGCGGGGTGCCGTATCGTTAGCGTAATCCAATTGGGGATAGAGCTTTTCAGGGTCAATTTCAGCGCGCACCAGTTTCGCCGTTGTTTTGAAAACAGCCTCGCTCAGGTTGCGAGCAGGCACTATGGTTTCAACTGACATCTGTTCGCCGCGGTCGGTAATGGCCCGCGCGGCGACGACCGCGTCCGTTGAGCCTAAGTTCCGCAGCGCCGAAACCGATTCCCCGCCACGGTGCTGTGGCAAGCCAATCATCAGGTCCATATCAGTGACCTGGTCGATCTGCTGATCTAGCAGCACCTTTAAATTGTCGCCTCCCTTTTGCGCCAAGGCTGCTCTGAACGATGCGAGGCTAATGCCGTTGAGATCGTTTTTCCCAGCCTGTAGGAGTTCGCGCAGTGTGCTTATGAACACATCACGCCCCAGTCGTCGATCTGCCAGACGCCACACCATCGCACCTTTGTTCGGCACGGAATTGAAGTAAGCATCGTCCAGCGCTGTAGAGCGAGATAAGGGGGCGTCCCGCTTGGCAACGGCGCTGTAAGCCAGACGCTGGCGAAGCAGCTCTGCGGCCGCGGCCTCAGGGCCAAACTGCTTCTCAATAAAGAGTGTCGCCAGAAATCGTGGAAGGGCGTCACGCAAGACCCCGCTACCTTCGCCGCGCACTGCGGTCTGCCCTCCAATCCAGACACGCGAAACGGCCTCCGCAACCAGCATAGCAGTCGCTGAGTCGATCTTTGCGCGGCGAAACGCTCCCGTTTCGAGCAGAATGGTTCCAGCCTCGCTGAAGCCGGAACCGCGCCTTGCAGCCACCAGCCGAATCGGCGCGTCCGCAACAGGACCAAACGACGACCCGTAAAACAATCGCGCACTGCCTGCAAGAGCGATAATCGCTTCCGCCTGCTTGCGGTCCTCGGCGAAGAAACCTTTTGGAACAAAGGCGGTTACTCCTCTTGCCTCGCCGGTACCCTCGATTCTCTCCCAGTCTCCCTGAATAAAAAATGGCTGCGCATTGAGCGATTGCTCGTAAACACTTGTCCCAGGGTTCGCGCTCTTCTCGACACCCGACGAGACAACATTAGGTCCATTTACGGTGAGACGAAACGGAGCGGTATCTGCACCTCTCACTGTAAAGGGTGTGCTGGGCGCCGGGTACCAGAAAGAAAGCGGAAGGAACTGTGACGCGCCGGACGAAATCGCGGCGAGACCTGTGTTGCTTTCCACAGGGAGGCTGTAACTAATGCTCAGATCAACTGTTGCATTAGGTGCGATGGGGCTCGGAAGCGTGGTGGTTACACGTTGAAGATTTCCGCGGCTCTCTGGTAATGCTCGAAAACTCCCGCTCGCCCCACCTACTGTCACCGCTTTGACGCTGGCCTTCGAGCTAATCCGAAAACTAAAACTGGAACCCGCACCTCTCCCTACGTTACGAATGCTGAGCACGGCAATGGCAGCTAGCGTTCTGTCTCCCTGTTGCACATTCGCCTTAATATCAAAGTTAGTTACCTGCCACGCAGCTCTTGCTTCTTCCTGAGCGGTAGCCTTTGACAAGAGTAGTGAGAAAACAATGGTTGTTGAAAGAACGGCTAAAAGAATTCTTTTCATATTAAGGTACTTGTTCCTACCACTTTATGAATGTCGCGCAAGACGTTAAGCAGCGGCTGCATGCGATCAAGTGGAAGAGCATTTGGTCCATCTGATGGCGCGCGCTCCGGGCATTCGTGAACCTCCATAAATACAGCATCGACCCCCGCTGCCACCCCTGCGCGCGCCATCGGTTCGATGTATTCGGATTGGCCGCCAGTTGCGTGTCCCAGACCGCCAGGAAGTTGCAGCGAGTGCGTGACGTCAAACACAATCGGCACACCAAAGGCGCGCATGATTGCAAACGACCGCATATCTACTACCAGGTTGTTGTAGCCGAAACTCACCCCTCGCTCGGTTAGCATCACCCGATCGCATCCAGCCGCACGAGCTTTATCGACTATGTTGCGCGCATCACTAGGCGCCAGGAACTGGCCCTTCTTAACATTGACCGCCCGACCCGATCGCGCGGCTTCTACAATCAGATCCGTTTGCCGCGAAAGGAACGCAGGAATCTGCAGCACGTCTGCAACTTCCGCTACAGCCTCCACCTGAGAAACATCATGAATGTCAGTTAAGACCGGAACACCGACATCTTCCTTTACTTGACGCAGAACTTCGAGACCAGCTTCCATGCCGAGTCCCCGAAAGCTCTTAATCGAAGAACGATTCGCCTTATCGAAGGAGGACTTAAAAACATAATCCAGCCCGGCTTCGCGGGCCCGCCCGGCACACTCCCGAGCCATCATCAAAGCGTGCTCGGAAGATTCGATTACGCAGGGCCCGGCGATAATGGTCAACCGGCCGTCGCCGAACTTCGCGTTACCCACTTCAAACGATTTTGTTTGGACAGCACCTGACATTTGTTCCTGTTGATTTCACTAAACAATGGCCTTACTCAGAACGGATTCTTGAAGATCCGCTTAACCTTCTTCAACGCTGACCCTATCTTCGATCCCTTCTTATTGGAATTTGCCGGCGTTGGTTTTGCCTGTTCGCGCTTCGGCGTCAATGTTGGCGAGGGTAAGGGCGACGGAGACTGCAAGGGTTCAGGAGTGGGAGAAGGGCTCGCTACTGGGTTCACCTCCGTTGCCGGCGCCGTGCCCCGCGATCTAAGGGCGACAATTGCAAGGCCTATGATTAGTAAAGCTGCTACCGTCACAGCAACGAGCAACAGCGGTGTTCGCTTTGCTCCTTGGAGTCCTTCACTTAGTTGTACGCTCACGCGCGGAAAGGAAGGTTTGTCCGTTGCTATCAATCCCGAGCTTTCCGCGGGGCCTGGTCCACCGCTGCTGAGTATACTAGCGCCCAGGGCCGGGCTGCTGACCGTCATCTCGTTCGCGCCGGAGGTCGCGGCCCGGTTTTCGCGCAGACGCGAGATATCGATGATGAGCCGGCCGGAGGGCGATTCAGTTCCAACATTGCGGAGCGCTGTAATGTCCGGAGCGCTCGTAGCAGCAGCGTGTTCCAGTCCCAATCTTTCCGCGACCGCGAGCAGTTCGCTGCGAAATTCCGCCGCGTTTGCCGGCCGATCCTCTGGCCGCTTTTCGAGGGCGTGCATTACAACTTCTTCCAACGGCAGCGGAATAGATGCGACAAACTCCCGCAGCGGTCTGGGCGGCTCCGAAGAGTGCTTCATGGCAATGGCGAGAGGACTTGTACCGGAAAAAGGCACAACGCCACTTAGCAGCTCATAAAGGATCACACCAAGGCTATAAACATCTGCGGCGGGGGTTAACTCCGCGCCGTCACACTGTTCGGGAGACATGTAGCGTGGTGTGCCGATCATCACGCCAATCAAGGTCAGCGACTTAAGATCGTCGTCATCAAGTGATTCCGCGGCCAGTTTCGCAATGCCGAAATCGAGTACCTTCACTACCGCCGGCACTTCAGAATTTTGAACAACGAAAATATTTGCCGGTTTCAAATCGCGGTGGATGATTCCCGCCTCATGCGCGGCCGCGACCGCCGCTGATGTTTGAAGCATCAGCGCTACCGCACGAGCAGTATCAAGCGGGGCTTCTCTAGCGAGCACTTCACGCAGCGTACGTCCTTCGAGCAACTCCATCACTATATATACATAGCCATCGGCAGTGCGCCCGAAGTCAGTCACCCCAACCGCGTTTGCGTGCTGCAACCGGCCTGCCGCTTTCGCTTCACGGCGAAAACGTACTTGCGCGGCTTCGTCCTCAACAAAACGAGGATTCAACACCTTCACGGCAACCGGCCGATCGATGAGTAGATGTCTCGCCCGGTAGACCGTGCCCATGCCGCCGACACCTAAACGCTGCTCTATCCGATACTTGCCGTCCAGCGTGTGTCCAACTAAGGGATCAATAACCAGCACGCCTGCCAGAGTCGGGTCGGCCTGCAAAGGCGCGTTGTCTTCCGGGCACACCAGTACATCCGCTGCATACTGCCGACCGCATATTGGACAATGGAGCATATTTTCTCAGAGCCCGGGGAGAGCGAGGCTTAGGAATTATCCCGCAAAACGTGCTCAGATGCACTCGGACAAAAGGTATTTGCGGAGAATCTAGTCCGCACTGGTGACAATTGCCCGCTCGTGAAGGACTACTTCCGTATCGCCATTCTTATCCATAGAGGTTTCATTCAGAAGACGATTCTCATGTGCGGCAGCCACAAACGAGGAAAAAAGAGGATGCGCGTTTAGCGGCTTTGATTTGTACTCAGGATGGAATTGGCAAGCGAGAAACCACGGATGTACGTCGCGCGGTAGTTCAATTATCTCTACAAACTTCTCGTCCGGCGAAACGCCGCTAAAGACCAGGCCGGCGCGCTCAAGAGTTTCTCCGAATTGAGGATTGAATTCATAGCGGTGCCGATGCCGCTCACGTACTTCAGTTGCCCCATTATATATTTCGCGCGCAAGCGAGTCGGTTACCAGCTTGCAAGGCCAGGCACCCAGGCGCATCGTACCACCAAGCTGTTCGACATCGACTAGATCTCTTAGCTTGAATATCACCGGATAGGGTGTCTCCGAATCAAACTCCGTGGAGTCCGCATCCTTCAGACCACAGACATTTCTGGCATATTCAATACAAGCCGTCTGCATTCCTAAACAGATTCCGAAATAGGGCGTGCGACTCCTGCGAGCATAGCAGATCGCCCGAATCATTCCGGCCACTCCGCGTTTACCGAAACCGCCGGGAATAAGAATCGCGTCAAAATCGCGCAGGCGAGACTCATAGTCGTCGTCCATCAGTTCGTCCGACTCAATCCATTTAACGTCGACGCGCAGGTTGTTTGCCACTCCTCCGTGAGTGAGAGCCTCGCGCAGCGATTTGTACGAGTCTTCAAGCTCGACGTATTTGCCGACAATCGCGATGGAAGCTTTGCCGCCAGAAGGCTCACGAATAGTTCCCACAAGAGCACGCCACGCGGAGAGGTCTGACTGAGCAGCTCGCGCACCAAAACCGAGTTGGGTGACGATTAATTCGTCGAGTCCTTGTTCGTGAAATGCCAGCGGTACATCGTAAATCGTGTCGACGTCTTGCGCGCTGATTACGGCCGACTCTTTGACATTACAGAAAAGGGCAATTTTTGCACGCAGGTCGCGCGACAATGGTCTTTCAGAACGGCAGAGCAGAACGTCGGGAGCGATGCCGATTTCGCGGAGGTCGCGAACGGAGTGTTGCGTTGGTTTCGTCTTCAATTCTCCGGCCGCAGCGATAAAAGGCACCAGAGTGACGTGAACAAAAAGGACGTTGCCCGCGCCTTCTTCGTTGCCCATCTGGCGAATTGCCTCCAGAAACGGGAGAGATTCGATGTCGCCAACAGTGCCTCCAATTTCAACGATCACAGCATCGAGTTCATTCTTATCAGGAATGGCGCGGACTGCATCTTTGATCTCGTTGGTAATATGTGGAATCACCTGGATCGTCTTGCCGAGGTAGTCGCCGCGCCGTTCCTTTTCGATCACCGAAAGGTAGATCCGGCCCGTAGTCCAATTATTAGCCTGAGAGAGCTCGGCATGGGTAAAGCGTTCATAGTGGCCCAAATCGAGATCAGTTTCCGCACCGTCGTCCGTGACAAACACTTCGCCATGTTGAAAGGGGGACATCGTGCCAGGGTCGACGTTGATATAAGGATCCAGCTTGATCAGCGCAACGCGAAGGCCACGAGCTTCCAGCAAACAGCCGATCGAAGACGCGGCGAGACCTTTACCTAAGCTTGAAACCACACCGCCCGTAACAAATATGTATTTAGGCATTACGATCTCCTTGATGGGCCCGCAGTTTAGAGTTCAAGCTTTAGCTTGCCGGGTCACCACGCAACAACATGAAGGTTGAACTCTGAACTGTGCGCCTCTGGCCAACCTGGCTTTAAGTTCCCTTGTTGTCAGTATCACCCGGGGGTTCCAGCGGCCCAGCCCCGCTAGGGTGGTCGAAACCAGCCTCTGGTCCGTCTCCAGATTCCTGTTCACCATTGTAATAACCCTGCTTCAAATCCTCCTGGACTTCCATCCCCTTCCCGGCCGCCGGATCGAGAAGCTTTTGCAACCCTGCGAATCCGGCACTGATCAGGCTTGGCGCTTCATGAGCGCGTTTTTCAAATTCTTCCAGCGTCACGTCGTAAGGTTTGGTGAGACGCAGCAGGCCGATCAAGCCACACAGAACAACAAAAGTAACAAAGCCAAGTCCAATCCAGTCGCTCATCGTCAGTAGTTTGGAGTTCCGAGTTTCGAGTTTAAACTCAATTCGGGAGATTCAAATTCCACATTATTACTTCAAGCGCGACACCTGATTGAGACCTGAAGCATTAATCTAGGTTCCAGAACTCGGAAGTCGGAACTCGGAACTCGAAACTATCCGTCTTACCCTTTCCAGATCTTCCATCGTATCCACACCAATCGAGGGCGACGATGCTTCGATTGCTTTGATCTTCACCCCGTGTTCGAGTGCGCGCAACTGTTCGAGTGATTCAATGCGCTCAAGCTCAGATTGAGGCCAGCGAGTGAATTCCAGCAACACCTTTTTAGAATAAACGTACAAGCCGGTGTGCTTCCGAAATTGACCAGCCAAAGCAGGATCACTCCGCAACGCGTTTTCAATCGTGCCATGCTCGAGCACGGCGCTCTGCGGAAACGGCACGGGCGAGCGGGAAAAGAAGATTGCCCGACCTGTCTCATCCACGACAATCTTAACCACTGCGGGATTAAGAACATCTGTTGCTGACTCAATTCGCTCCCAGCCTGTAACGATGCCAACACGTTCTTGGATTGGCGCGACTTGCCGTCCGCCGATTTGCCCTTTCGCGCGGTTTCCCGTCTCAGCATCGCCGCGTCTCAGGGTCTCCCCTTCTCCGTTTCCTGCCTTCTCCGAGTCTCCCTCCACTAGCGCCTCAATTGCGCGATCAATCGTTTCCGGTGAAATCAATGGCTCGTCACCCTGAACATTAACAATGATCTCTGTGTCGTCCAACATCACCGCAACCTCTGCCAGTCGATCTGTTCCGCTTCTGTGATCCGCGCGGGTCAACATCGCTTCATGCCCTGCGGCCCGGACGGCATCGACAATTCGCTGATCATCTGTGGCCACAATCACGCGCGAAACATTTCTGGCAGCCCCAGCGCGCTCGACAACTCGACAAACCATGGACTTTCCAGCAACCTCCAGTAACGCTTTGCCTGGCAAACGACTCGAAGCGAAACGGGCTGGAATAATTACGACAGCTTTGGGAATTACAGCTTTGGGATTGGGAATGTTTTTGGAATTTGAACCCGCGTGATCCACGGGATAACAGATTAACTTGCTCACAAGCGAGTGTCAACGCGCGGCAAACGAAGGTAGCGAGCAGTTTCGCCATGAGCCGCCCAAAACACTGCGTTCGGTCGAAGATCTGTTTCGCAGCGGCTTCTGCGAAACTGACCAGTAGCCAATGACGCCCCCCACCGAAGGTTGAAGACCATTTCCCAAACTAATTGCTTTTCATGAAACGATTTGCCCAGTTTCGGCGTCTAAAGGAGAGGCTTTTGACATCTCAAGAAGGGCTGATCTGCTGAGTGAGGAAGATGGCTCGAAGGTTCAGTGCTAAAGGGTCTTCGTGATGTCTTCCTTGACCGCTCTGAAAGCCGCAGCTATAGTCGTTATCGTGTCAGGTGGCACTTGAATGGCGCCAGAAACCCATCCTGGGCAGTAATATTCAACCAGCAAGAGGTATTAATGAAAAAGCTTTTAGTGGCTCTGGTTGTTGCGATTGCAGCAACGTTTGTCGGAATCGCAAACGCGCAAAAGCCGGTCCTTGACGCAAATGCGAGGGATCCCCGGCTGTTTGCGTTGGAGGATGTGCGTCCCGGCATGAAGGGTGTCGCCCGCACGGTTTTTTCCGGGGCAGAACCGCAGGAGTTTGGCGTGGAAATTCTGGGCGTCTTGCCGGGCTTTCCCGGTCCGCGCCAATCCGCGATCATTGCAAAGCTGTCCGGCTCAAATGTTGAAAAGACGGGCGTGTTTGCGGGAATGTCCGGCTCCCCCGTTTACATCGACGGGCGCCTCGTGGGTGCTATTGCTTTTAGCTTCCCCTTCTCTAAGGAGCCAATCGCCGGCATTACGCCAATCAAGCAAATGATTGACATCTTCGAAAAGGGTCACGTAAATGAGACGCAAAGGCCGAGAGAACCGCGGGCTATTTCTTTTGCTCAGCTGGCCTCGACCGATTGGAAACCAACGCTGCCAAAGCCCGCCTTTACCGGGGCACCACTAATTGCCGCTGTCTCGCAGGGATCGCCGCTCATTTCGCTTATGGGCCAGCAGATGACGCCCATCGCCACCCCGGTTGTTTTCACAGGCATTAGTCAGGAAGCGCTCGCGTTATTTTCCCCACAATTGATGGCCAATGGCTTGTTTCCGGTTTCCGGCGTCGGTGGGTCAACTGCTATCACAACCCTGGGTGAGGTCACCGAGAAGACCCTGGCGCCTGGGACTTCAGTAAGTGTCCAACTGGTTCGTGGTGACTATTCTATTGCGGCTTCGGGCACAGTCACCTTCAGGGATGGCGATCGAATTTATGCTTTTGGTCATCCATTCTTAAGTTTGGGTGCCTCTGACATGCCCATGACTGAGACTACCGTCGTGACGGTGATCCCAAACGTCAACAATTCCTTTAAGCTGTCGGTGCCCGGCCAGATGATGGGAGCGATCTCCCAGGACCGCGCCGCCGGGATCTTCGGCCGCCTTGGGCGCGCGCCAAAGATGATTCCGGTGAAGATTAACCTGCACACCAGTCGGGATCGCACCGAGACTTACTCCTACGAAATAGCCAATGATGCTTTCCTGACGCCCTTGCTTCTGAACATCAGCGTCTTCAACACGATCACCTCAAGCGAACGTGCTCTGGGAGAGTCTACGATCAGCATCAAGGGGCAAATCAAAGTTAAGGGTCAGGAAAACGTGCAACTGGACCAGCGGTTTTCAGCAGCTAACTCGCCAATGCTCGCGGCGGGTTCGGTTGCTGCGCCCATCGCTTCGTTGTTAACCAGCGGATTTGACGACGTTCAGATTGATGGAGTAAATCTGGAAATCTCGTCAACCGACACGAAGCATACCGCCACGCTTGACCGAATCGCTCTCGACAGAACCGAGGTTCGTCGTGGCGAGAAAATTGAGATTCAAGCTTATGTGCGTACCGAAGCCGGCAAACAATTTGTTCAACGAATTCCGGTTCAGATTCCTGAAGACGCGACGCCGGGACAGTTGCTGGTTTTCGTTGGGGACGGCGGCGCCCTGCAAGAAGGTTCTGCAGCGAAGTCGTTTGTGCCGCAGGATCTTGGTCAGCTCGTCAAAGCCATCAACAAGGTGAAGAAGAGCGATCGTCTGTATGTGAAACTCTTCCGCATTACTCCCGGAGCAATTATCGGCACCGACGAGCTCCCCAACCTGCCGCCTTCGGTAGTAGCCACCCTTAACAGCGACAGAACTTCCGGCGGTTACACGCCCACAGTCCTTTCTCCTGTTTACGAGATGGAGTTGCCACCGGCTGAGTTTGTCATTTCGGGACAGCAACTGATTGGCATTGACGTAGTGCGCTAATCCACCAGCAACGTATTCCCAACGCAATTCGTTAAGTCCATCTCGTCCGAGGCGGTCTATTTTGGCAGCCTCGCGAGGCTGCGATAGGTCCGCCGAAGATCATTGCCGATGTTATCGTACCGAGGTCTCCAGCACTCACTTGCGTGATCGCGTCCATGTTGTAAGCGAGTAGGGATGGTGAGACTCGCTCAACTGCGCTATGCTCGAACAATGGCAGAACTTTTGGCAGGACCGGCGTTTTCGAACGGTGCTCGCTATAGTTCTGTTCCTGCTATTGGCTGTCCTCATTTATCCTTTCCAGCTGACAATTGTTCCCGCTTGGCAGCTAAGGATTATCGATAACGTGGGCTCTCCCGTACGTGAAATCAACGTAACAGAGCATTGGCAGCACTGGTTGTTTGAAAACAATGCGCACGATGATGTGCGAAAGCCCGGCCTGGACGGTCACGTCAGCTTTCCTGAACGGACCATGCGAACCAGTTTATTAAAGCGACTGCTGACAACCGTAAGCAGAATCGCGTCTGAAGGTCGCCATGCGAAGCGTGAGCCAGCCGCGTCGGTGGTCGCCTGGGGCAGTAACGATCATGAAACAACGGTCGCGGTATATCGAAAAGGAGAAATGCCTCCGTCCCAAATCATAGTTCACTCATTAAACTAGCATTCCTAAATTCGACTGATCACGTACAAGAACCTCCTTTCGGAAAATGGGATCTGCGCCTGCACGAACCGGAGACCCAATCCTGTGATCAATCCGCTCATCCTTGCGCTTCCAAAAAACAGCAGTGTGCTTGGTCGAGGTGCCCATTTGACCAGGGTCGGCAATTTCTCTTCAAAGCGATCAAGCGCGCGACAGCTAACGAAGTCCACTTCGGGCGTTGGTACGTTCTCAAATCGCTCGGCGATTACCCTTGCCGAGTCCGCTCTTTTCGTACGACGCAATGCTTCGCGGAGAAACACCGTCTTCTTGTCTGAAGACTCGATGAGTAATGCGCTGACATCCGAGCGCGCGATCAGACAGGGAATTAGCGGCAGTCCGGCGCCCGAACCAATGTCGGCGACATGTGCTGCCATTGGCAGATAAGGAAGCACGAGTAACGATTCGAATACGTGTCTGCGGGCAAACTCCTTTGGGGAACACGGCGCCACGAGATGCAGTTTCGGATTCCAGACTCTAAGCAACTCATAATATTCACACAAGCCGCGGGTTACCTCCGGAGATAATTCGACTCGATAAGCGCCGGCGTGTGACTCGAGCGCTTCTCTGAATTCATTCAGTTCTGTCTTGGTCGACTCATTATCCATGCTATCAGGCCTTAGTTTTACCCGGAAGCCTCACCGACCGCAAAGCTTCATAATAAAAGTATCGGCTGGCGCCGGCGTTACGGCTTTGCTCCCTTGCACCTTGGCGTGAGATTCTTTGTTTACGGTAAGCGGTAAATCTAAAGGATTCCTGAGCGGACATGACTGAAGATTTGGCGGCGCAGCACAACCATTTGGGTCGTGAGGTAACCAGAATTATTACGGAGTTCGCAGCGAGCCTCGATACGCGGCGAGTAGCGTCCGAGGCTACACCCGCCGACCTGGAAAAGATCTTCAGAGAGCCACTCCCGGAGACTGGAGTAAGTGTCGACGAGATATTGGCGCGGTTCACTGGCGACATTGCACCCCATGCGATGGCTGTACCGAGCCCGCGCTACTACGGACAGTTTAATCCGACGCCGCTGCCAATCGGGGTTTGGGCTGACGCACTGTGCTCTACCCTGAATCAGAATGCCGGCGCGTGGCGTAACGGGCCAACCTCCGCCATGATCGAAGCGAGGGTAATGCGCTGGCTGTGCCAATTGATCGGTTATGGCTCCGAGGGTTTTGGCACGCTCGCAAGTGGTGGTTCAGAGGCGAATTTGATTGCTTTGAAATGCGCTCGCGATAGTGCGCAGCAAACGATCATTCATCGTGGCATGCGTTCGGCGACTGCTGATTTAGTCATCTACGCCTCTGAGCAGTGTCATTACTCAATTGAAAAAAGCGCTGACATACTGGGGCTCGGTCGGGACAGTTTGCGCAAGATTGAAACCGATGCTCGCTTTTACATACGTTTGGATGCGCTACGGGAGGAGATCTCACGAGATCTGCAGGCTGGGCGGATCCCTTGTTGCGTCGTCGGCGTTGCGGGAGCCACCTCGACGGGAGTGATTGACCCCCTGGAAGAGTTGGCAGCGATCGCGGAGCAGAATAATTGCTGGTTCCATGTGGATGCAGCCTATGGAGGCGCACTAGCGTTCTCAGAGAGACACAAGGGCCAACTGCGAGGTATCGAGCGAGCTGATTCGATCACCTTCGACCCGCACAAGTGGCTGTTTGTTCCCTTTGCGTGCGGCGCCGTGCTGGTGCGCGCTGGCGGCCGCATTCTCCGTGAGGCGTTCGACATTACGCCGGAGTATCTCAGCGAGGATCGCGGTGGCGCTGACGTTGAATACGACTTCTTTCGTTACGGGCAGATGGGTACGCGCCGCTTCAATTCCCTCAAGCTTTGGATGGCTTTGAAATTCATGGGCAGGGCTGGCTATTCGCAAGTGATAGAGCGCCAGATCAAGCTGACTGAATACCTGGCCAGTTGCATTGACGGGCTGACCGACTTCCAAAGGCTCGGACAGGTTGAGACTGCTGTCTGCTGTTTCAAGTTTTTGCCCGCGGCTGCACGCAATGCCAGCCCGGCAGATCAGGATCGCCTGCAGCAACGACTACAGCAACGCATCGAGCGCAGCGGCGAAGCTTGGATTACCACGACAGTCCTGCATGGCCGCCGTGCCATGCGAGTAAACATCAACAGCTTTCTTACCGAGCAACGGCACATCGACGACCTTGTAGAATTGCTTAAACGCGAGAGTAGGCTTCTTGTACCCGAAGAGTAGTTGGTTTCAGATAACGATATGACAAATATGTCCAGGAAAACATTTGCTGACGGAATCCTCGAGAATCATGTAGCGTTCGTGACAGGTGGTGGAACTGGAATCACCGGCGGTGTAGCGCGTGCACTCGCGGAGGCAGGTGCTCACGTAGCCCTTGTGAGCCGTAAGATCGAGCATCTTGCGCCGGCAGCAGAAGCTATCAATCACGCTGGTGGGCAGGCATTCGCCGTGGCTGCTGATGTGCGCAATTTCCAGGAGGTCGAGCGGGCCCTCGCCGCAACAGCCGAGCATTTCGGCAAGATCGATATTGTGATCAATGGTGCAGCGGGAAATTTTCTATGTCCTGCCGAGGAACTCTCACCTAACGGCTTCGGCACCGTCGTAGACATTGATTTAAAGGGCACATTCAACGTCTGTCGCGCTGCATTTGCTGAGTTAAAAAAGAATCGCGGCCAAATTCTTAACATCAGCGCAACGCTGCATTATCTCGGCACTCCAATGCAACTTCATGTCTCCGCAGCTAAAGCGGGTGTCGATGCCCTGACCCGCAATCTTGCGGTTGAGTGGGGGCGCTACGGCATTCGGGTGAACGCGATTGCTCCGGGACCTATTGGAGACACAGAGGGAATGAAGCGCCTGGTTCCTGCGCCCGTCAAAGAAAAACTGCGTCAGCGAATCCCACTCGGCCGATTCGGTGAGATTGCCGATATCGAGAAAGCCGCGGTCTTTCTCTGCTCCGACGCGGCCAGCTTTATCAACGGAACGGTCCTGGTTGTTGATGGTGGTCACTGGCTGGCGGCAAATAGCTTGTTGTGACTGCTGCTCAGGGACATCCCTGTGGATGTCTTTTCGATTTCAAAAAGGGAGAAGCCGGACAAAACCGAGGTTGCACGCACTAAAACCTTGTCCTCGCGATCGTTAGCACAAAGACTTCCTTCGCGCCTGCCGCAATCAGAGCATTTGCACAGGACGAGACGGTCGCGCCTGTCGTAAAAACATCATCAACCAAAAGAACGCTTTCACCTGTAATTAGCCGCGGATAGCGCACGACAAATGCTTTCGCGACGGTTTCGCGACGGCCCTTTGCGTCCATGCCGGCCCGGTGACGCTCCGTATGAGAGGTGCGAATAAGGCTGACTTCATCAAGCGGGAGACGGGTCAATTCAGACAGCTTGTGGCCGATAGCCGCGGCATGATTGAAACCTCTCGCCTTTTCACGCCGCGTATGAAGTGGAACGGGAATGATGCGAGTCGCCTCGGCGAGAGGCACCCGCCTTTGAGTTTCCATTAGCAACCGGGCCAGGAGCGGAGCGATGTTTGGCTCGCGTTTGAGGCCGAGAACTGAAGCACGTAGCGCTCCCTCGTACACGCCACAAGCACGTGCCGCAGTGAAGGCGTCTTGATCGCAACGACGACAACGCACCTGCTCTCGTTTTTCGTTCGCGATCTTCCCGCTGGACAGAGAACCACATTTCCAGCAGAACGTATCCTGGTCGGTGAAGGCTCTTGTTACGTTCCAGCATTGCGCGCAGGCAATACCGAGACTGCGACTTTCAACGCTGCCGCCGCAAACCGCACACGATTGAGGGTAAACAAGCGCAAGCATTGCGTCATACAGGAGATTGGCGGTGCGAGTGAGGATCATTGCAAGCAGTGTGAGGACTGTGGCCTTCGGTAGCCTTAAAATACCACGGCCTCCCGAATCTTATCGAGAGGCCATTATTATGCACCCAAAATAGCGAATTTCTTAATCTTCGTCTTCACCCAGCAGACCGCGCTCGTGCAGATCCTGACAGTGTACACAGTGTCGGGCCCAGGGTACGGCATCCAGTCTCTTCTCCGGCAATACTTCTCCGCAATGGGCACACCGGGCATACTTGCCCGCTTCGATACGTTCCAGCGCCTCATCGATTAGATTTAACAACTGACGATCATTATCAGACATCGAGACAAGCAACTCTTTGGTATAAGCATTCGCCGCCATGTCCGCGGGATCTTGTGTCGCCTCTGAATCGCGCTCGCGACTGTACATTTCAGCCTGTTGAACCTGACCCACCAGGCTTTCTCGGCGGTCCATTAGCTTGTCACGAAAAACTCTCATTTTTCTTTTTTCCATTATTAGACTCATCCTCCAGCCTACTTGTTAAGTCGGAATAGGCATCCATAAACCGCTTACTCTACCCGCTCCCAATCACTTCTGATAAGGCAATCCGCGCATGATGGTGTAGGCCCTGTACAATTGTTCGAGCAATACCACCCGCGCCATCTCATGTGTCAGCGTCAGCCGAGAGAGTGACCAGCGCTTTTCCACTTGCCCCAAAAGTTCCTTGGAAACACCCCGCGGGCCACCCACAATAAACGCTACCTCTTTCGTACCACTATTTTCCCAACGCCGCATTTCGGCCGCTAGTTCTTCTGAGCTCCACTCAATACCCTGCGGATCCAGCAGCACGGTGGTAGCGCCGGTTGGCAGCCGGTCTGAGATGCGCTTGGAATCCTTAACGATGCCTGCTGCTCCCTCATTGGCCGGCCTCTCGCGAAGTTCAACGATCTCACAGCGAACGAAGTGCGATATTCGCTCCAGATATTCGTCGATCAAAGCCTTTAGCCGGGCATCTCTAGTCTTTCCTGTCCAGATGAAGTGCAAGCGCATCTTTTCAAAGCAGCGACACGGAAAAGGTTTGACACGGAGACACGGTGAAAATCCTCACACCTGTTTCATCAGTTACTTCTTGAAAGTGGATTGCGCCCTTCACGATTCTCTATGTCCCTCAACTCCGTGTCGCCCTGTCTCCGTGTCGCCGTTCACCTTGTCTCAGTCTCTCCCAGTGGCGGCGTTTCCTGCCCCTTCCCCAACCGAGAGAGTCTTTCATAGAGGTTCTTCCGGCTAATACCTAAGATTCTCGCGGCCTCGGCCTTGTTGCCGAGTGCCGCGGCTAGCGTCTCCAACACGTATTCGGCCTCCACCTCGGCGAGAGACTGGGCTTTTTTTCGCCTCCTTCTGAGTTGCACCGCTGCCCCAATCGCCTCTGGCAGATCCGACACCTCAATCCGCTTGCCAGCCGCAACTATGACCGCTCTCTCGATCGTGTTCGCGAGCTCACGCACGTTTCCGGGGAACTCATATTCCGTCAGCACGGAAACCGCTTCGGGCGCGATCGAGTTCACTTTTCGACCATGCTTCCTTGAATAGTTCTGCAAGAATACCTGGACCAGTTTTGGAAGGTCCGGAGCGCGCTCGCGTAATGGCGGCAAGTGAATATGAACGACATTCAACCGGTAGAACAGATCCTCGCGAAAGTCGCGCCGCCTCACGGCTTCGTCAAGATTTACGTTCGTTAAGGCGATCAAGCGTGCGTCGACCTTGATTGTGCGCCGGCCACCAAGTCTTTCAAACTCCCGCGTCTCGATTACGCGCAAAAGTTTTGCCTGCGAGTCGTTCGATAGGTACGCAATCTCGTCGAGCACTAGCGTGCCTTTATGTGCAGCTTCGAACCTGCCCGGCTTTGCTTCCATGGCGCTTGTAAAGGCGCCCCTCTCGTAGCCAAAAAGCTCGGCCTCGAGCAAATCACTCGGCAGCGTTGCGCAATCGATCTTAACGAACGAATGCGAAGAACGGTTGGAATGCGCGTGAATGTAGAGCGCAAGTGCATCTTTTCCCGCACCTGATTCACCCGTTACGAGCACATTGGCATCCGTTGCCGCGACGCGTTCGGCGAGACGAACTGCCTCGCGCATCGGCTCCGACTGCGCGCAGATCTCAATCACGATTCGTTTCTCAAAGAGCTAGCCGACTCACTGACGAATTCCGAGGGCAACGTAAGCCGCTTCGACTCTCGCCAGAGCCTCTCAAGATCGTAAAACTTCCGCGCTTTGTCCTCAAAGACGTGGACCAGGAAGTCGCCATAATCAAGCAAGATCCATTCGGCAGTCTTATGGCCTTCGACGCGGGCCGCGGGAGTGCCGGCTTTCTTCAGGGCCTCCACTATCCCTTCAGCAATAGCGCGCACCTGACGTTCGTTTGCGCCGCTGGTAATGATGAAGAAATCGGTGAAACTGGCAATCTCTCTCAGGTCCAGCACTACCAGATCAATGGCTTTCTTGTTGCTCGCGGCATGCAGCGCAAGCAGAATTCTCTCATCAAGTTCTTCGACAGGCTCGGCAGATGTTATCGCCGTGATTTCAGCTTGAGTGGTTCTTGCTGGATTCAGCGATTGTTCTTTGGCCGTTGGGTTAGGTTTCATTCGAATCTCTGTACAACTTATATTTTGTTATGTAAGCCGCCACGGGCGGCGTGACCAGCTCGGCTAACAAATCGAACCGGTGATCGCGAGCAGCGCGCCGAATCTCCGTAGCTGAAATCTCAATTTGCACGGCATCGGTGATAAACACCTTACCTTTCATCCCATTGACGAAGGGCGGGATTGGAGCTGCGCCGCGCAAATCGATAACTTCGACTGGCCACGACCGCA
>JBPCIQ010000293.1:0-3751 GCA_051006135.1 Pyrinomonadaceae bacterium
GTAGTAAGGGTCGTTACGCCACCAGACGGGTTCAGGTACTTAACCTCGCCTCGCCCGAGGCTGGGAAGCGGCACATTTCGCAGAGCCGAAGTCGATTGAGTAATGCGATCTGCTTCATAGCTGTAGAAGAAGAATGCTTTATTCCTGACAATGGGTCCGCCAAGGGCTCCGCCAAATGTGTGTCGAATCAGTGGAGGTCGCGGTATTTTCGGGTCGCCTGCTTTGGCGAACCCGGCAAGAACCGTTGGATCGCTGGGGGTAAAGTGGCCCGCTTTGTTATTGAAGAAGTTGTTGGCAGAAAACGCTGAGGTTCGATAAAACTCAAACAATGCGCCATGCCATTCGTTGCTGCCGCTCTTGGTAACGAGCGCCACCTGTGCCCCGGAAGATCGACCCTGGTTCGCATTGGGATTGGTCGTCGTAACGCGAAACTCCTCGATCGCCTCAGAGTTAAGCCTTAGCACGGTGCTGTTAGATGGAGACAAGTTGGCTATGTCGGTGCCATTCGCCGGGTCAGCCCCAATGATGGTGTTAGTCTGGGCCTCATTAATGTCGACGCCATCGAGCGTAATATTCGACTGGTCGGCACGCGAGCCAGCCACATAACCGTCTCGTGTAGTCGCAGCTTGCAGAGTGAGCAGATTCGGCACATTTCGTGCTTCAAGCGGGAGCTGAGTAATCTGCTTATTAACAAAAGTATTGCCGAGTGTTGCGTCCTCTCGGTTCACCAGTAACTCAGCCGAACCGGCAGCCACAGTAACGGTTTCGGCCACGTTGCCGATCTCAAGGTCGACATTTACCCCCGTTGGCTGGCCAACTGAGGCGTGTACGTCAGTAACGAGCGCCTTCTTGAAGCCTTTGCCTTCAACCTCCATTTTGTAATCCCCAACGGGCACAGACTCGAAAGAGAACGCGCCGATTTCATTACTAGTTGCTGTGCGGGAATTATTTGTCCCAAGGTTTGTGAGCGTAATGGCTGCGCCGGCGACGACATTGCCTTGCTGGTCTTTCACAGTGCCGCGCACGGTTGAAGTACCCTGCTGAGCGAAGGCGGCGCTGGAAAATGCCAGGAGAACAAGAAGCGCGCTCAGGACCAAACCCTTGCGGCTTCGCAAAAAGCTTTGTGTGTTCATGGGATCCTCCGATGGAAGATGATTGAGGCCTAAGTTAGAACGAGAAGAACTAACCGCTTGGAAGTAGCAATTCGCTTAAGAAAGCCCGGTCCTAATTCCCGAGGGTGACTGCCGGGCTGGGGCCAGGCATATTGATCAAAAGCTACCGAGCAGTCGAGTGGATCGAGCTGCCTGGTGTTGGTCTTGCTCTAAGTTTGAGTATCATTTCCGGCTGAAAAGCCGCGCGCGCATGTTATTACTTCGAAATTAACCCTTGCAGTTATCGTTCCGAAGCAGACACAGGATGGGACGCTACAATCAACTGCTGCGAATTCAAGGTTTTATCTTTAGTTCAGGCTGATTACGACGGGCATTATATCCAAAAACGCAACGAATGCTACAAAATTTCGGATAAACTCCAGGGAAAGAAGTGAGAAACTCTGAGCCAGGGTTCTAAACTAAAGACAGTATAGATGGCAGCTAATGGCAGCTCTAAGCTAATTGATGCTGGCACCCGACAAGCGCCTTGCTACTCATTCCGTAGCTCTTCAACGATCTTTGCGGTGGGCCACATATTAAATCTCTGATTGATTTGAATTCTTTCTCTTTCGTTTCGGTTTGCTTTATCCTCGTCCGTAGAAGAATGCGGGCTCAATAGCAAATCAAAAGAGAAGGCACCGGACTTGAAAAAAGGAGAGTTTGGCTATGCTACAAATTGACCTAAGTCTTCTGGATGAAATTGTTCGGCGCGTCGTCGAGGTAGCTCAGCCGCAGAAAGTGGTTCTCTTCGGAAGTCGAGCTCGTGGAAACGCCCGTCCGCATAGTGATTACGACTTACTTGTGGTTAACGCGTCCGCCGAGCCTCGTTACAAGCGGTCAGTTCCTATCTATATGGCTCTGGCAGACGTGCCTGCGGAAGTCGAAGTGATGGTCTACACCCCGGAAGAGATTGAAGAATGGAGTGAAGTGCCCCAAGCCTTTGTTACCACAGCGCTACGTGAAGGGAAAACGCTCTATGAAAGAGCAAGCTGACATCGCTCGCGGCTGGCTCCGCAAAGCTCGCAGCGATGAGGTAGCTTTTGCCGCTTCGCTAAATGCCGGAGCCTTTGACGCTGCTTGCTTTCACGCCCAGCAGGCCGTCGAAAAGTATCTCAAGGCTTTTCTACTTCACCACCGCAAAGAATTTCCATTTACTCACAATCTTGCAAAACTTGTCGAAATTTGCGCTGCCACGGAACCCTCTTTTCGTACCCTCATCGATGTGGTCGCTCCTTTGACTCCCTATGCGGTGGAGTTAAGATACGATGCCGATTTCTGGCCGGGCCTTGATGTTGCACAAGAAGCCGGATTGGCGGTTTCCAGGGTGCGTCATTTTGTAATCAGCCTGCTGCCAGAAGACCTTACGGGTTAACACGAGTTTGCTGGACCGGGAAACTCGTTTGCCTAGAGTCCTTACCAAGTCCATCGATCAGCATTTGCGAGAGCCGAGACATCAGGAGATAACCGGAATTGTCTACTGACCAATTTATCTCTGGCATATCATCACAGGTAATTGCCATGGCGATCCTGCCCCTCTTGGTGTAAACAATGCCTACGGCACTGCGCAAACGATCGAGGGCGCCGTACTTACTAGCAAGCGGGAGTTCCCACGACGTGCGACCGATGGAGTAGCGGGCTTGTTCGCGTTTCATGAGATCGATCATCTCCCTCGATGCCGCGGGACTAACGACTTTGCCGCGCTCCAGCTCCTCCATCAGCAATACCATCTCGCGTGGCGTGGCAAAGCCCAGCCCGAAGCGCTTGTTATCCGGATCTTTTCCAGCGATGCTCTCGCCGCCGCTACCAACCTTGCGCAGAATTTTAATATTTTTGAATCCTAACGATTCCAAGCGGGCATTAACGGCGTCTGTGGTTAGAACATCGAGCACAAGATTGGTTGCTGTGTTGTCACTGACCAACATCATCAGGTTTACGCCATCGCGTAGCGACAGTTGCAGCCCCTCGGACAATTCTTTCAGGATACCCGAGCCCGAGACCTTCTTTCCTTTTGTCAGCAATAGTTCGTCAGTCCACTTTGCTTTTCCTTCCGCAACCCGGGCGAATGCTTCAATCATAACTGCAATCTTGATCGTGCTGGCGGTGCGCACACGATCGTCGGCCCCGAGGGCATACGTTTCACCCGAGTCAAGATTCTTGGCGAAGAGACTTACTTTGCCCTTGAAAGAAGCCAGCTCTGCCTTCACGCGCGCGTCAAGCGAGTCTTGCTCAGGTTGGGCCGAGCCTAAGGTCGATGATTGTGCGAGGGACAACGTGCAGAACGAAAGAGTGAACGCGAGGTATGTGGTTGCAGCTGTTCCAATTCTCATCGCATATCCCGGAAGATAGATAGTTTGGATTGAGCGCTGATCTAACAGCCGCCTGGTTCGTCTGTCAACGAAGAAGTTTTTTGAAGTAGTGTCCTGATTTGAACTCAGATTTTGGAATGCCAACACCGGGGGGCAGCAGCCCGACTGTTAAGGAGGAATGGGAGGGGCAAATCAAAGCCCACCTTTGACTACAGAGCCGTTGGTGGTGGCGAATGGGGGATGGGACTGAAGTTTTGTCCACTGCTTCCCACAAACCTGAACGGAACCATAACA
>JBPCIQ010000294.1:0-11930 GCA_051006135.1 Pyrinomonadaceae bacterium
AGGATCGATCCTAGTGAGGTTGGCGAGGTTGGTGAGATTAACGAGGCTGGTGAGGTTGCGTGTTTCATATGAATCTCCATTCGTGAGGTGAGTTTGTGCCCGGCAGAGCTGTACAGGGTTTCGACGCGTAGCGTCCGCACGAGTTTAGCCCGGCCCTTCAAGGCCGGGAATTCAAGCGAATCACCACTTCCGTCGCGTTAGCGACGGTCGAAGGTCCAAGTCAGCTCCAGAGATATCGTTCATCGTATTCAATGCCGTTCGCGCGCAAGAATTCCAGGTACTCTTCTTGAAATGTCTTCCTGCGATGGTGCTCGCGCTGATTCTGAATGTACTTTATCACCGTTGGAATATTCGACTTGCTCACGGTCAACGCAGCATATCCATCTTGCCAACCGAACTTCTTCAGCAAAGGAAACTCCTGATGAATCCATTCGGAAGAGCCGCCTTTTAGAAACTGAGCAATCTGACAAGGCGCAATTGTGGGTGGCGCAGTAACTAAAGCGTGAATGTGATCTTCAACACCGCCTACTTGTAGCGCAGTCATCTTGTGTCTGCGTGCGATGCCTCCGATGAAGCTCCAAACACGGTTTTCAAGTTCAGGTACGATCCAAGGATGGCGGTTCTTAGTTGAAAAAAGCACGTGATAGTGCAGTGAGGTGTAGTTATTTGCCATGAGGGTGAGGTCCTCCAAAGTTATTCCATCGTCGCTAACGCGACGAATAGTTGTTTGTTGATGCCTAATCCCAGCCTTGAAAGGCTGGGCTAAACTCGTAGTGTCGCTACGCGACAAAGATACTAGCTTGGCTATGATTAAGTGCTGTACAGTTCAATCTCCTGGGTTTTTGTCAGGCTCAGCTTAGCTTCGCGAAGAGTCAGTGAATGTACGAGAGGAATGTGAGAAGAAGCTAAGCTCGCTCCATGTTCAACGCGAGCGGACTTTATCACGTCGCAGAACCTGGAAACAAGCATTACGAGTTCTTGGTGGTGGGCCTATTTAAAAGACAAGAAAAACGATCCACTAAATCACACTAAACAACACTAAGCTCTCTTCGTGAAATTTCGTGTTACTTCGTGGATCGTTCTTGACCACCGACGAAATCAAAAATACGACACTACGGAATTTGTCGTATTGCTCCATTAGCGTGTTGCTCCAAACCTAACAAGCAGCTAAGCGAAGGTGAAGTATTAACCGTGGTACGTCGGCGGAGCGCGGCGGCTCATGAGCAAGTGACGAGGGCATCTGTTATTGAGCGCATGAATAGGGTTGATGAGGTCGAGAGATCTTGGGTGGTCAAGTCTTTGGATAGGCGAGCGCAAGCAGTTCACGGTGTATCCGGCGAACCAGACAAACTGAAAACTTCTAGCCGCGGGAGATGGTGCGGCGGCGGATCACCACGGTTCGGGTGAAAGGGACGAGGGCGTCCGTGCTGCCCTCTGGCGGAGGCTCAGTGAAATTACTGAACTCTTCGGCGTGCGACTGCAGGTACTGGAAGAAACGCTCAAACTCGTGTTGCATGGCATCCATCTTCTCGCGCATGTTGAGTATGATCTCCACACCTGCGAGATTGACGCCGAGATCACGGGTTAAGGAAAGGATGAGTTCCAGGCGTGCGAGGTCAGGGTCAGTGTAAAGACGTGTGTTTCCTTCCGACCGCGAAGGCTTTAATAAACCTTCCCGTTCGTAAAGGCGCAGGGTCTGCGGATGGATGCCATACTGGTCCGCCACGGCGCTAATCGTATATGTCTTGGCCTTGCGCTTCATCATTCCAGTCCCATCTCAACGCGGGGATTTTCGCCGTTCATTTTTGAGTACTGCCGCAAAAGTTCTTTCGTCTCCTCGGAAATCACTTTGGGCAAAATCACCTGTACCTCGATGAACTGGTCTCCTCTTGCTCCCGGCTTGCGCAAGGACGGTGCACCTCGCTGACGCAAACGAAACTTCTGGCCGGACTGCGTGCTGGGTGGAATACGCAACTGTGCCTTGCCTTCGACGGTCGGTACTTCAATTTTTGCTCCCAGCGCTGCCTCAGGCACGGTGATGGGGACCGTTACGTAAATGTTATCGCCCTTTCTGGTGAAGTGTTTGTGAGAGCCAACATTCGTAATGATGTGCAAATCGCCCGCGGGGGCACCGAGACGACCGCCGTCACCCTTTCCTGGAATCTTCACGCGCGAACCGGTTTCCACTCCCGCGGGAATGCGGACCTTCACCGTTTCCGTCTTCGGCAAGGTGCCTTTGCCATGGCACAACGAACACGGCGAGCGCCTGCGTCCGGTACCTTCGCAATCCGTGCACTCCTGCGAGAAACGCAACCGACCACCGGCTCTCTGTACTTGCCCCGAACCCTTACATGATGGGCAAACCATTACCGGCCCCCCGATGTCGCCGGCGCCATTACAACGCGAACACTGTTCCGAACGGTTTACCGTGATGTTTGTAGTTAATCCTTGGATCGCCTCTTCGAATGACAGCGCGAGGGGCATCTCGATGTCCGTTCCCCGTTTTGGCTGTGGCCGTGGGGGCTCGCTCTCTTTAGCTCCGCCGCCAAAAAGATCCGAAAAAATGTCTCGAAAACTTGTGCCTCCACCTGCTGCCGAAGCGGTTCCCCAATCAAAGCCGGTGAAATCAAAGCCAGGTGCGGTGCGACCAGTGCTCGGTTGCGCACCCCGCGCGGCAGCGTCTGCAAGGTTGTCCGAATATTGCCCAAACCGATCGTATACGGCGCGTTTCTTCGGATCCGAAAGCACGTCGTGCGCTTCGGTCGTCAGCTTAAAGCGCTCTTCAGAAGCCTTGTCACCCGGATTCACGTCTGGGTGATATTTGCGCGCGAGTCTCCGGTAAGCCTTCTTGATCTCTTCAGGCTTGGCATCTCGTTTTACTCCGAGAGTTTGATAATAGTCTTTGTTGGCCATTTCAACTTTGCGATTTTTGATTTTTGATCTGGATTGAAAAAGGCGGAACGACTCATCATCTCCCGCCTTTTCAATCGCGAAACGCCAATCGCAAATCTTAAAATCCAATTACTTCTTGTCGTCTACATCGACATATTCGGCGTCGATCACATTATCTTCGCCTGATCCACTGGTAGAGGCGGCACCAGCCGCGGCGGCTTGCTCTTCGGCGGAGGGTGAGCCTGTTTCTGTACTGGCCGTTTGCTGGTAAAGCGCCTCTGCTAATTTGTGAGATGCTGCCTGCAATTGATTGAAAGCCTCGTTGAGTTTTTCAACTCCGCCTTCCTGCAGCGCCTTCTTTGCCTCGGCGATTGCCGAGTCCACGTCGGCAGCCACGGCGCCGACTTTCTCACGATTGTCATTAACCGTCTTCTCCATCTGATAGGTAAGCCCATCAAGACGGTTTCGCGCTTCGATCTCTTCGCGTTTCCGCGCGTCGTCAGTCGCGTGAGATTCAGCATCCCGCATCATTTTGTCGATTTCATCCTTGGACAAGCCTGATGATGATGTGATCGTTATCTTCTGCTCCCGGCCGGTACCCATGTCTTTGGCCGAAACATTGACGATGCCATTGGCGTCGATATCAAAGGTAACCTCGACCTGCGGCATCCCCCGAGGAGCCGGCGGAATCCCGATCAGATGAAACTTGCCTAAGGTGCGGTTGTCACCGGCCATTTGGCGCTCACCCTGGAGCACATGAACCTCGACTGACGTCTGGTTGTCGGAAGCAGTCGAAAAGATCTCCGACTTTCTGGTAGGAATGGTGGTGTTTCGCTCGATTAACTTCGTGAATACACCGCCGAGCGTTTCGATTCCCAGGCTGAGCGGAGTGACATCGAGCAGCAGAATATCGGTCTTCTCGCCGGAAAGAACCCCAGCCTGAACTGCAGCGCCAATCGCAACTACTTCGTCAGGATTCACGCTCTTGTTGGGTTCTTTGCCGAAGGCATCACGAACTAACTGCTGCACCTTTGGAATGCGAGTAGAGCCGCCCACTAAAACCACTTCGTCGATCTTCTTGGAATCGAGGCCGGCATCCTTTAAAGCCTGCTCCACCGGCCCCAGGAGACGCTGCAGAATCGGATCTACCAACTGTTCAAACTTGGCTCGTGAAAGTTTCATCGCCAGGTGCTTGGGTCCGGATTGATCGGCGGTCACGAACGGCAGATTGATCTCCGTCTCCATCGTGCTCGACAGTTCAATCTTTGCTTTCTCGGCCGCTTCTTTTAGCCGTTGCAAGGCCATCTTGTCGCTCGAGAGGTCGATGCCCTGATCGCGCTTAAACTCTTCGATGATCCATTCGATCAATCGCTCGTCGATGTCGTCGCCTCCCAGGTGAGTGTCACCGTTGGTCGACTTGACTTCCACAACTCCCTCCCCAACCTCAAGGATAGAAATGTCGAAGGTACCGCCACCGAAGTCAAAGACGGCGATCGTTTCGTCTTTCTTTTTATCGAGACCATATGCGAGGGCAGCTGCCGTCGGCTCGTTAACGATACGCATTACTTCCAGACCCGCAATCTTCCCGGCATCCTTAGTTGCTTGCCGTTGGGAATCGTTGAAGTAAGCCGGCACCGTAATCACGGCTTTGTCGATTTTGTGCCCCAAATAATCTTCAGCAGACTGCTTCATCTTTTGCAGAATGACTGCTGAAATCTCCGGTGGGCTCCATTCCTTGCCACCGGTTGCAATTCGCACGTCACCGCTGCCACCCTGAACTTTGTAGGGGACCTGCTTAATTTCTTCCGTCACTTCGTTGTAGCGCCGGCCCATGAACCGCTTAATTGAATAAACCGTATTTTCTGGGTTGGTAACGGCCTGACGCTTGGCGACCTGACCGACCAGTCGATTGCCGTCCTTTGTAAAGGCAACCACCGAAGGAGTAGTGCGGCCTCCCTCTGAATTTGTGATCACAGTCGGCTCGCCGCCTTCCATAACGGCCACGACCGAGTTGGTGGTTCCCAAATCAATTCCAATAATCTTGCTGCTCATCTCTATTGTTCTCCAAAACGAGTATTAAGTGCTCTATCATCGGCGTTGCTCGATCCTTGCCCTAAATCAATCAGTCGTAGCCCACCGAATTAGTTGAACGTCACGGTAATATAATACCTGAGTGCCTCATTGTCAACTTTTGTCCAGGCGAGCGGCTGATAACCCATTGAATTGGGGCTCGAAAGCCTGCCGCTTGGTGATGCTTCCTAGCTTTACCTAAACATGTAAAGAGAAGCTTGAGGGGATGGGTCAAGAGGTCTGGTCGCCTCCAGGTGGAGGCCGGACGCGGGCTTGGCTCAAAATCGCGGCAAGCGTCGGCAGGGATGAAATGCGGAAAAAGGTCGGAAGGCGTAGAAGGTGTCGAGGCCAGAAATCTTTTGGCAACTTGAAATGCGCTGGAGGCCGCCCGCCGCACTGCTATCTACCAGATTTTACTGCGGCGGGACATCAACGGTTTTAGAGAGGCCCGACGAACAATTGTGACAACGTTATCACTCTTCGCCTCGGCGATCAGCGCCTAGTAGGTGAACCTCGCGCGGAATGCCTCGCCGGCGTGTTGGCGCGATTTTCCTGAACTCGCCGATCAGCAAGCCAGGCTACTTCTTCGGATCAGAAAGGAGGACCGGTGAAGCTTTGTCGTAAACATGTAAAAAATGGAAGTCCCCGCCGCCCTTAACCTTTTTTGCATCATTGGCAGACAACTCCCTGGTCGTCCTTAGCTTGCCGACCCTGACTCGGCCCTTTTTCTCATCCTTCTCGCTCGTCTGCTTCTTCTTCGCTACCATTCGTTTTGTCTCCTTTTTCGTTTCTCACGCCGGGGGTGATCTCACGGCGCCTTCACATATTAAGGCGGGAATCGCGGCCAAAAGCGCTAAGGGTTGGCGGAATTCTTTTTCCGTCAGTGTAGCGCGCCTTCAGAAGGTGCAGGCAGTGGTGTTGCCTGCCGGCAGGTAGGCTTAAGGGTGGGAGGGCCCACGCATCGGCATGTTTCGCTCGCTCCCGCGCAGACTTGTGAAGCAAAAAACCCCGCCTTTGATCTTTTTCCGCTCCTGGGCGGTCAAATCCTTAACCGTCTCCTTGTTCAGCTTCAAGACTTTTACTTTCCCCCTTTTTCTTCGCACCCGCGCCTTTGGATTTAGTGACCATCTGAGATCTCCTTTCGGGTGGTTAGTGGCGAGGGTATACATCAGACATTATGGCTCGGTCAACGCTCTCGGATGGCTCAAGTCCCTGAGTCACGAAAAGCAAAAAACCACCCGCCAGCTTCCATGCTCACGGGTCGTGAACAACACCTACACCACTCTTGATGAGTTAGTAGACCGAGTTCCGTTAATGGCGTCTGTCCTCGTTTAGCAGTTTCGAGGCGAAAAAGACATAGTGGGCGCCTGACAGGATGGCCAGCGTAAAGACGGTTAAGTAAATGGTGGGAAGGTAATAACCAGTGCCGTAGGGAACGCTGGCAGCGAACATGATGGCAGCAATAGCAACGATTTGGACGTTTGTGTTTATTTTGCCCAACAAGGAGGGACGAAATCCGCGAAAGCCCGTCATGATGTTGATGGCGGCGGCGCCAACCACGATGAATACGTCCCTGCTGATTACCGCGACTGTAACCCAAAACGGCACCGGCAGGTGGCTGGGTAAGGGTTGGGGAAAGACGCTGCGCAATGACAACACCACAAAAGCCGTCACGAGCATCAGCTTGTCTGCGATTGGATCCAGCACCGTGCCGAGTTGGGATCGTTGGTCGAAGCGGCGGGCGAATAATCCATCGAGTCCGTCCGTGATGCCCGCTACTACAAACGCTGCTAAAGCCAGAACAAATCGTTGATAGAAGACCAGAGTGACAAAGACAGGGATGAGCACCATCCTGAAGATGGTGAGCATATTAGGGACGGTAATAATCCGGGAGGACATTAAGACGGTACTACTTCGAGCGGCACCGCGTGATGCGTTGCGAATGTGGCGTTATGGATTTATGGGACTCGGCAAAGAACCTGAAACGCTTAGCGAGCGCACCGCAGTTCCAGCAGAGAAATTTCCGGCGGACAACCATACCTTATCGGAAGAACTACGGTCCCTATACCACGCGTCACGTAAATTTGTGTTTTGCCCTGATGCCCGAGCCCTCTGAGCAGGCGTCGGCGCGGTTTTCCGGAGACACCTCTTTCGGAGCGCAAGGTAACCTGGCCTCCGTGAGTATGGCCGCTCAGCACCAGATCGACGCCCGCGCGAGCGGCGCGGCGCAGTATGATGGGATTGTGTGCGAGCAACAGCTTCATCTCCTCTTCGCGGGCGCCGGCAAGCGCGAGGGGAAGATCCTCTAAACCAACCATCGTATCGTCCACGCCGGCCAGCCAAAATGCTTTGCCTAAATGCTCAAACCGCATTCCCTCGTTGACGAGCATTCTTATTCCCTCTGCACGAAAAAGATCCGTAATCAGAGCGGCGTCTGTCCAATGATCGTGATTACCCAGAACGGCATAGATGCCGTAGCGCGCACGCAAATTACCCAGTAATTCAGCACAGGGAGCGGCAAACTGGCGATCGTGGGAGATGTAATCACCGGTCAACGCAATAATATCCGGCTTTAGGCGGTTAGCAGCTTCGACAGCGCGTTCGATCTGATCCCGGCTCGTAAATGGACTGTGGTGGAAGTCAGAAAGGTGAACTATGCGAAAACCGTCCAACGCCTCTGGCAATCGATGCAGGTATATTGGCTGGTGCTCCACCGAGAGCATGAATGGTTCGCTGAGGGCAGAACGTGCTGCCTCGCTGAGGGTTAGTGCGAGAGCACGCAATGGAGTCTCAGGCCGTTCTCTTCTATACGCGAGACGACGGCGTTGTTTCCATGTAATCGGAGTGGACATTGTTGACGAGAAGTCTGCTGCCTTCGAGTTTCGTGGGCTTCTATCCTGCCAAACAGAAAGCCGCAAAAGTTGGCGCATTATAGAGATCGCTTGCCGCGGAAGCAAACCTGAAGCTGTGAAATCTTATAGAGCGCAGTCCCGGAGGTTACGGGTGTAAAGGCCAGAAAACAGGTACTAGCCAGATAACAATAGCAAATACTGCAATTGTCAGGATCGAGCCTACCTTCACAAAGTCAAAGAAGCGGTACTGTCCCGGGGTGTAAATCAAGACGCACGCGGGCTCGAGGGGTGTCAGAAATGAACATGAGGCGGCATACGTTACTGCGACTGCAAAAGCGCGCGGGTTTAGCCCCAAAGCCAGGGCAGTCTTAACTGCTATAGGCAACATTACCAGGGCGGCGGCCTGGTTTGACATAGGCTGCGTAAGCGCGACCGTCATGATGAAGAATCCCGCCAGAACCGCGACCGGGCCGTAATGGCCAGTGCCCCGGACGATCAGGTCGGCAAGGTACTGATCGGCGCCAGTCTTTTCCATCGCCACCCCAAAACTGATCATGCAGGCAATCAGGACAATCAAGCGCCACTCAATCATCTCGTACATTTCCTGCGAGCGCAGGGACTGGCTGGCCAGAAGAATTAACGCCCCTAACAGAACGGCGACCGGCAGCGGTACGAAGTGAGTAATGGAAAAGAACATGAACACACCAAAGGCCAGCAATGCCCACCGGCTTTTTGACGAGCGCACCTGGCGCTCAGAAATTTCTTCCAGCAGCAAGATCTGGCCACTAGCGGCAAGATCTTCAACATGCGGGCGGTCCCCCTGGATCAGTAGGACATCCCCGAACCGCAGTCTGACGTCGCTCATCTTTGAAAGCAGATTCTCGCCATGCCGGTTGATGGCCAAAACTACGAGCTGGTAGCGCTCGCGAAACTGAAGACTCTTTAACGTCCGCCCGACGAAGTGGGAGGCACGCGGCACCATGGCTTCAAAGAGCTCGACGTCGCCACCTTCAAGCACCGTGTCGTTCAAAGTAAAATCCGCCTTGATCTCAATGCCTGCTTCGCTTTTGACCCTGATAATGTCCTCGACCCGGCCCTGGACCAGCAAAAGATCGTCAGCCTTGATTCGCTCAGACGGATTGGGTGCAATCCTGTATTGCTCGGTGCCTCGGAGAATACCTAGTACCGTCAGGTCAAGATCATCGCTGATACGTGCCTCAGCGAGTGTTTTGTTAATCAGCGGGGAATCGCCAAGCACTAATACTTCTGTCATGTACTGCCGCACATGATATTGCTCCGTGAGAGAGGCAGCCGAATCCCGTCGTGGCAAAAGTCGCACCCCTAACAGCAACATGTAAAGCATGCCGATGCCAACAATCGGAACGCCAACTTTGGTCAGCTCGAACATTGAAAACGGTTCGAGGTTGTAACGCGGTAAAGCGCCGCTCACCGCCAGATTGGTCGAGGTTCCGATTAAGGTGCAAGTGCCGCCGAGAATGGCGCCGAAAGCGAGGGGCATCAGTAGTTTTGAAGTACTGATATGTCTGCGTGCGGCAATCCCTATCACCACAGGAAGAAACATGGCCGTCGTAGTCGTGTTCTTCATGACGGAGGCGCAGAGTGCCGCGGCAAACATGATCAGCGCGGTCATGCGAAACACACTGTCACCTGCGATTCGATGTAAGCGTCTTCCGACGGCATCTATCACTCCTGTCTTGGCAAGACCTCCGGTCAGGATAAACAGACCGGAAATCGTGATCACTATGTCATTGCCAAAACCGGCGAAGGCCTCGCTCACGGTGAGTGTATTGGTGACTACCAAAGCCATTACCAGCAGGATCGCGACGATGTCTATGGAGATTCTTTCAGTGCCAAATAGGACAAGAGCGGCCAATAGCAAGGCGAGTACAATGGCAATCTGAGTAGTCATTGGTTGTTTCCCTCCGATTGCACGGTGAGGCGATCCGCCCGCACAGCCGAAATGTCAGCGACGTTACTGTTTGAGCATGGCATTCCTGTCACGGCGGAGCAGAAAAAGATGTCGTCGCAGGTTCGGCGGAGAGCTCAATCGAATCACTGCTCTGGCAACTACTCTCACGTTCGTTCGTTAATCATATGGCATAATCCCGACCATCTTGGCGTCTATCCGAAAACTTATTATTCCTGCCGGCGTCTGCTTCGGGCTGGTCATAACACCATCAGCGCTGGCTGCAGCGGAAGCGGAAAGCGCGCCCCACGGGCTGGACCCGATGGTGCTCGTCGGAGTAGCGGTCATACTCATTGCGGCGAAACTCGGGGGCGAGCTGCTCGAGCGTTTGGGTCAACCGGCAGTGTTGGGCGAGTTAATCAGCGGCATCGTGATCGGGAATCTTGTGCTGCTCGGGTTCAGTGGCGCTGAACCACTTAAGACCAATGATATCATTGGCGCGCTCGCCGAAATAGGTGTCGTAATTCTGCTTTTTGAAGTGGGACTCGAATCCGATATTCGAGAGATGATGGAAGTGGGATGGTCTTCCTTACTGGTCGCGACGCTCGGAGTGATAGCTCCTTTCTTCCTGGGGTGGGCGGTGGCTGCGTATTTCATACCGGATGAAGCACGACTGGGGCATATCTTCATCGGCGCAACTCTTTGCGCTACCAGCGTAGGGATTACGGCGCGAGTTTTTAAGGACCTCGGCAAACTCGCGACCAGGGAAGCGCGCATAATCCTGGGCGCAGCAGTGATCGATGACGTGATGGGACTCTTAATCCTGGCAGTTGTCGCCGGGGCAATTAAAGCCACGGCAACGGGCGCGGCTCTTTCAATGATTGAAGTGGGCGTAATTGCCGGCAAAGCTCTGTTGTTTCTAGTCGGCTCGATCGTTCTGGGCCATTTTGTGGTGCCTCACCTTCTGCGTGGCGCCGGTCGGCTGGAGACGCGGGGAGTCTTGTTGACCCTGGCGATTTCATTTTGTTTCTTATTGGCATGGGCTGCCTCGAAGGTCGGCCTCGCTCCCATAGTAGGAGCGTTTGCCGCAGGGCTGGTGCTTGACGAAGTTCACTACAAGCCTCGTCATAGTCGCAAAGAGCGTCATCTGCAGGAGCTCATTCAGCCGGTCAGCGCGGTCCTGGTGCCGGTATTCTTCGTTCTGATGGGACTAAAGGTTGATCTGCAGTTGTTTGCAAGATTGGATTTATTAGGCTTCGCCCTGGCACTCACGATCGCGGCAATTCTCGGCAAGCAGGTTTGCTCGCTCGGTGTACTTGAGCGCGGCACAAATCGCCTCGCCATTGGGCTCGGGATGATTCCTCGCGGCGAGGTAGGACTAATCTTCGCAAGCATTGGTGCAACTCTGATGCTGCCAACAGCAACTGGCGTGAATGAGCCTGTGATTGGTCCGGCGACGTTTGGGGTAGTTGTAATCATGGTAATCGTTACCACACTTGTCACGCCGCCTGCGCTCAAGTGGGCATTGGAAAGGGCGACCCCTGGCCGGACAAAGGATTCCAGCTAGCTCGCTTGGAGTAATTGAAGCTTAGAGTCCTATTTTTGAGGTTCAGTGCTTAGTTTCGTCCGTGGTCAAGAACGATCCACGAAGTCACAGAAATTTCGCGAAGAAGGCTTAATGTTATTTATCCTGATTTAGTGGTTCGTTTTCTTGTCTTTGAATTAGGGCACCTTTGGGGCCTTGCCAAACTTGTTTTGGCGTAAGCCTACGCGATTAATTCGCCTGGGAAACCACGGAAGATAGGAGCTAGCGATAGGGTTACGTCACAATCCACGTCCCAAAAGACCAAAGGCCACTCCCAGTGAGTGACCTTTTGTTCAATTCGCTAAGAACTTGTGGCTCCGCAGGTAGGACTCGAACCTACAACCCTTCGGTTAACAGCCGAATGCTCTGCCATTGAGCTACTGCGGAAGAAGCGCCCCTACATAGAGCAAAACTATGTGGGGCGCGAGCCGTTTTTATATAACAGACCGGCTACAGAGGGTCAAGCGAAGGAATGGAAAGTGTCGTTAGCACATGATATGTCCGGTGTCATTAACACATGAAGTGTCCGCTTTGAGCAGCGGGGTGCAGAGCTGCATGCCAGTATGCTGGGATGCAGCAAATGACACCGGCCGCAGTGGAGCGG
>JBPCIQ010000295.1:0-10147 GCA_051006135.1 Pyrinomonadaceae bacterium
CCGATCGGGGGGGACTCCTAACAGCCCAGGCCCGCACGAACCGCATGGTGCTGCCGGTCATTGATGGTATGCTTGCGGCCACGGCTTTGGAGCACAACCTGACGTTCGTGACAAGGGACACCGGGCAGATTCCCGGTGTCGGAGTCACTGTCTTCAACCCATGGGAAAAGACCTAACCGTCCCAGCTCCATAATTCCCAATCTACGCACGGCGAAATCTTGAAGGTACTAACAGTAACTGGCGACCACTCCACTTAGTACTCAGGTCACTTAATAATCTCCAGGTAGGAATGGCAGACCCCTTTTACTTCGAAAACAAGAATGTCTGGAGAACTAACAACGATCCAAGCCGAGGCGCATCAAACAACTTCTCCTCACTCCCCAACGTATAAGCTGAGCAGAAAGCCTGAAATTGGCTTTCACCATTCATGGTATGATCGTTTACATCGCTCGAGATTGGGCGACATAATCCAATGACAGCACAGATGACATCACGAATCTTCGTCGCGGCGTTTGCGATCCTTCTCGGTCTAGCGAGCTTTGCGACTATCCACGGGCAAGCGCCAGCGAAAGACAAGACCGCGCTGCCGGCGGACAGCACGGGAATCCTACAGGGACCTAGCCCGGCAATACCGGGAGCACCTTCCAGCAATCAAATAGCAAATGACGCTGCAGCCCAGGCGCCTGTCTACGGCCTTCAGGGTGTGCTGGTCGAAACCCTCGATGGCAAAACTGTTTCTTTCCAGTCCGTACACGAGACCTTTAATCCAGCCTCCGCGATAAAGCTAGCCACGGCACTCATTGCGCTCAAAACGTTTGGCCCGGAGCACCGTTTCACTACGGGAATCTGGATCTCTGGCTCGTTCGATAAAACGACCGGCACGATCGACGGCAACCTCTACATCTCGGGCCGCGATCCCGCTTTTCATTACGAGCACGCCGTGATGGTTGCGCATCAATTGAATAACCTGGGCATTCGAACGATCACTGGCGATCTAGTAGTTGCTCCCGGCTTCGCTATGAACTTTAACTCGTCGTCTCGCCGATCAGGGGAGCGCCTTTACGATACGCTGGATGCGGCCCTTCGATCAGACGAAGCAAGACGTGCGTGGTCGAACGAACGAATGGTCCTGGGAGACAAGGAAAGCCTCGAGACAACCCCTGGCGTAGCCGTGATGGGCGAAGTCCTCGTTAGTCCGGTGGCGCCAGACGCAAAGCTCTTGTTGTCGCATAATTCGAGTAAACTGGTGGACATTCTCAAGGTCCTGCTCTGTTACTCAAATAACTTCATGGCCGAGCGCATCGGTGACTCGATCGGTGGCGTCCAGTCGGTGTGGCGACAACTCATTAGCTCTCTCGGCATAGACCCCAGTGAATTGATGATTTCTTCGCTCAGTGGTCTGGGAGTGAATCGCGTCACGCCGCGAGCCATGATGAAGATACTCCGAGCGCTTCGCACGGAGTTACAGGAGCATAGGCTTTCACTTTCCGACATCATGCCGGTGGCTGGGATCGATCCTGGTACGCTCGCCGATCGCTATACCGGCTTGGCATCGCGAGGCAGCGTAATCGCAAAGACCGGTACACTGGTTAGAACCGATGGAGGGGCCAGTTCGTTAGTTGGCCAAATGAAAACCGCTGATGCAGGAGTCCTGCTCTTCGTGATCATGAACCAGCGGGGGAATGTTTCGCGATTCAGGGAGAACCAGGATTTTTTGGTTATGCAGGTGCAGAATACGCGAGGCGGCCCCAAGGCTTTCGAGTACACACCGCATCAGCTGGCAATGCGACTTGCCGACACCCGAAGTAGCTTCGGTTCGGCAAGCGAGGAATATGAGCCAGTCACGAAGGTCTCTAGCAGCCCGCCATAGTGCATTGCGCCAATCCAAATTGCGCCCCGGCGATCATAGATCCCCGGGGCGCGCTTTACCGTCCGATCTGCGCGCGCGGCGTGCGGCACCACACGCGAGCGGACGATCCTTTTAGACCGGCGCGTGGCCTGGGACTTAAGCCAAGCGACCTGTCAGGATCCAGAGTCCACCAAACACCAAAGCGCGTCTGGAGACCGCGAAGCCCCAATAACCTTTGCCCGTGGAGGACCGACTTTGTAACTAAATGTGGAAGACCAGGAGAATTCCGCTGTTTTCCTTAAGATCAAGATCAGATAAGCGAATAGCCAGGAGGAGAAATGCCTTAGCTGCTTGGTAACACAGATTGCCCAATAGGAAGGATATTGCGCCCCGGCGATTAGATCTCCGGGGCGCTTTACCGTCCAATCTGCGCGCATGGTGTGCGGCACCACACGCGAGCGGACGATCCTTATAGATGCGGGGCCTCGGGGATTGTGCCGAAGCGTGAGAAACCGTCAAGCTATATAAAGTTCAAAGGCGCTCAGAATTCCGAAGTACCTGGCACCAATTCACTAGCTCAGGCCCCAACGATGATTTTCCTCCGAGATTCTCAGATCTGATGGCTGTGAAAGCGCCTTCCCACTGTGTAGCTTAAAGTAACGACATCCGAGCAGGCTTGGACGCCTTAGTTCGAAATCTGGCCGGTTTTGGCCAAAGGCTGCCAAGGCATGGATGTTGCCCTAAGAAACAACCGAGCGGGTCTACTGTTGACGCTATCAGCTTTGAGAAAGTTTGGAGGAGTGATGGAAAACAAAAACAACGGCTTTGGCGCGCACGGACCGAAGGAACGCGGCCGACGTCGCTGGCCTGCAAGCTTGGGTCACAAGACTGGCTTCACCATTGTTGAGTTGCTGGTCACATTTGCACTGATCACAATTGTTTCCACAATTGCCATGATGGGCGTTTCCTCGGCTCGCGCTTCGATGCGCCTTTCGGGTTCGACGCGGGACCTGGCAGCCTACTTGGAAAAGGCTCGTGCAAATGCGATCCGCCGTAATGATATATCGATTGTTACCATCGTAGATGCCGACAGTTACAGCGTAGAGATGGACTTTGGCGGGGATGGCGTTCGGGAACTCCGCACATTCAGACTGCAGGAGGGAGTTACATTTACATCAGGCTCGATAGGGACACTAATCCAGTTCGATTGGCGCGGGAAGGTATCCAGCCAAATCGGAATTGCTTTGACTAATGGGCGAGACCCGGACAAATCTATCCACATATCCGGCTCAGGCGACATCACTCTTAACAGTGAGGTTTTCAGTGATACCGGAATAGGAAATGTAAACCTTAACTCGAACGTTAATTCGACGGTTGCAAACAATAACTCGGGCTCTCCGTCACCGACACCAACACCGACACCAACACCGACTCCGTCGCCCACACCAACACCAACACCGACGCCGACACCGACTCCCACGCCTGTGCCGTCGCCTACGCCTGTGCCGTCACCTACGCCTGTGCCGTCACCTACGCCTGTGCCGTCGCCTACGCCTGTGCCATCGCCTACAGCGACACCAATCCCCTGCTCCCTTACGTTCCCTGCCTCGCCTATGACGTTTCCAAAGAACGGCAGTGGGATCATTTCGGTGACGCTTAACAATGCGAACAGTACAGTCGTCACTGCCGTCGGCACCGCTCCTTTTTTGATATCACCGGCAACAACAACCATAACAGGGACTGGAACTATCAACTACATACTCACATACCCGAATGGTCACGAGAATCCGGGATCGGTGACAATTTCTTCCCCATGCGGATCACGTACGATTACGGTAAGGGTGCTCTAAACCGCGAAGGTTAAAGGAACCATCATGAAAGCAGATCAGAATGAACCGACAATCACGTTAAGACAGTCAAGGCAAAACAGCCAGCAGGGTTTCACCCTGATCGAGACCTCGATTGCCCTGGTAGTCATGATGATTGTTGGATTAGGCGTAGCTTCGCTGTTCGCCTATGCGATGAGCAACAACATGAGGGGCAGCGACCGCGTGCAATCTCTGGCTGTGGCTCAGGAGCAGATGGAACAACTTCGGAAAACTCCTTTCGCGACCCTTTCGGCGAGAGTGACCGCACTGGGCGGATCAGACAGGACGGTCACCCGCGACGGTACCCGGTATAGAGTCGTCACTACGATCGCGGATACGGTGTCCGGAAATGCGAACCTAAAAACCGTCACCGTGCAGGCTGCTCGTTTGGGTCCCAACACCGTTGGTTTGACGCCCGGGCTAGTAACAATGAGAGCCACGGATTCACTGGGCGCTAATTTAAAACCGTAAAGCGCAATAGCCCCATCCCGCCAAGCAACACGGGGCCTGGAAGGAACTGACAACCATGACATACTGCAAAGCCGAATCGAGAACGAGTGAGAAGGGTTTCTCTCTCATCGAAATGCTGATCGCGATGACCGTGACCCTGGTAGTCGCCGGTCTTGCCAGCACTTTGCTCGCGACATCGCTCAACATTAGCACTCGCGAAAACGCGCGCACTGATTCGATCGCGGACGTGCAAAGGGGATTGAACATTATGGCCCGAGAGATCTCCATCGGGGGTTACGGCTTCGACGTTAACAGCAATGGCATAGTGGCCGGCGACTCGGACGCCGCTAGCATCCGCGTGAGATCGAATCTGAATAGATATACGAACAATTCAACCGCCACAACGGAGATCAATGAGGACATCAAGTATTTCCTTGGGACGAGCGGCGATAAGAGTTTCTTGGTCCGTTACGACAGTAATGCGGCCGGGGGCAGCCAAGGCACTTTGCTTGCGAACCGTATCGACCGGCTCAATATTAAGTATTGGAGTGTCTCGAACACAGAACTCGACGTGGCAGCAGATCCTACGCAAGTGGCCAACGCAGTTGCTCTGACGATATCGGTTAGCGTGACACTGCAAGCGGTGGGCAGCCGGGGTTCTGCTGGTTACCAGCCAGCAACGCCGATCCAACTATCATCATATGTTGCGTTGCGTAACAAAGGGGCGAATCTGTCCTCCTACTGAATGAAACGAAATGAGGTGAGAATATGAAAGCCAAAACAGAACGCCAAGCAGAATCCTATCAGCGCCGGACCGAGCGCGGGGCTGCACTTGTTACCACCCTGCTCATATCGACTCTTCTTCTGGCGGCAGGGCTCAGTGTGGTCATGTCAACATCCTTGTCTTCCACGACAGCCATAGATTCTGCCGCCGAAATGCAAGCCTATTCCGGTGCCGAGGCTGGCATTGAAGCAACACTAAACGCATTGAGGGGTAATGTTAACCCTGACTCCTCTCTGGCGGGCACAAGCATGAACTTTCGTAATGCGGCGCGTCCGGACACGTCAAACAATACGACCGATCCGAAAAGGAGTGGCAGCGGGGCCGAGGCGCGGTTGTCGGGATGGCTGAACTACACCTATCAAGTAACGAACGATTGGCGAGTGCCGGTGACCGCGTCTTATACTCCTGTCAGTGGTATCGCCTTCAAAATCACCATCAGCGATCCGGATGATTCGGGACCAATCGCCACAAGAAGGATAATGACTGACCCCAACTACAACCCTGAGCGACTGCTAATTCATTCCGAAGGTTACGGTCCAAAAGGCGCTCGCAAGAAGTTGGAGATGATTGTAAGAAACTCAGCTTTTGAATTCAGTCCAGCTGCGCCGGTAAGTTTGTTCGGTGAACCCGCAATTTTCGATCTCGGTACTTCGAGCTCGGTCGACTACTCTGGTGTGGACCTTGCTCCTTCACCGAAACCTTCGCTGCCTACCTTCGCAGTTTCTTCAGGGGATATAGGGACGGCGCAGGGTGTAGTGGACGGTATGGGTGCTGGTCAGGTTACGCCTAGCGGTGTGGTTAGTTCTGACAATACCCTGCCCTACCTGGCATCGGGCGATGCAGCGCGAACTTTTCTTGGCGTGCTGCGTGCACTTGCGGCCATTACCCCGGCGGGCAATCGAGTATTCGCAAGTCAGGCCGCCGCAGATGCCGCGGGTGGTTTGGGCACACCCACTGCTCCGAAGACTACCTTCATTGACAACTACGGGACCGGTGCAACGCCTGGCCCCCCGGTGACTCTCGGATCAGGCCCCCAGGGAGCCGGTATGCTTATCGTAACCGGAGAGCTAGAAACAAACGGCAACACCGACTTTGAAGGCATAATCTTTGTGCTTGGGAGGGGGAAAATTACGAGAAGCGGCGGTGGTGACGGATTATTGCAGGGGGCATTTGTAGTTGCCAACTTCGATCCCAATGGGGCTCCAGGTTCGGGCTTTGGATCCCCTACGTACAGCATATCTGGCGGTGGTACCAGTACCGTGGCTTATGATTCAGAGGCGGTCAGGAGGGCGCTCGAGCTAACAGGGGTCAAAGTTGTTGGGGTGCGGGAGCATCATTGAGCATCTCACCCGATCCCCGGCTGTTAAAAGGGCATAGACCTGATAGGTCCATGCCCTTTTACTTTCTTAAAGCGAGGATGCTTGACACAGGCTTCGCAACGATGAATTATGAACCAACTTGCCGGGAGCACGAGTGCGAGTCTTCAGCCAACTGCCATTGCCAACGCTCATTCTTAGCTCAGAACCCTTCGCTGCAAGCTCCTGAACCATGCCTGATATTCTTCTCGTCGAAGACAAGGACAGTTTACGCCGCGTGTTACGGTTGACGCTCGAAAACGCGGGTTACTCTGTGACTGAAGCAGCCGATGCAAGGGCCGCTCTCAATGCAATCGCAGACGCGCCGCATAGAATTATCCTAACCGATTTGCGCATGCCTCACGGTTCCGGCCTCGACGTGTTGCATGCTGCTCGCGCAGCCGACGGCGATGTGCCCGTAATCGTGATGACTGCCTTCGGCTCGATCGATGAAGCAGTGCAGGCAATGAAAGATGGCGCGCATGATTTTCTACAAAAGCCTGTCGATTCCAACCACTTGTTGTTGCTTGTCGAACGAGCGCTGGAACAGGCACGACTGAGAACCGAAAATATTCTGCTCAGAGAAGAATGGTCACGCCGTTATGGCTTTCCGCGCATCATTGGCGAATCGGATGCCATCAAGCGCACAGTTGCGGAAACTCAACGCGTTGCGCAAACCGAGGCTACAGTCCTGTTACTGGGCGAATCAGGTACCGGCAAGGAATTATTCGCGCGTGCCGTTCATCACCTCTCTAACCGTCGTGACAAGCCTTTCGTAGCGATCAACTGCGCTGCCATTCCTGAAACACTTATCGAGAACGAGCTGTTTGGCCATGAACGGGGAGCATTCACCGGCGCCAGTGATCGGCGGTTGGGAAAGTTTGAGCTCGCGGCTGATGGAACTGTATTTTTAGATGAGATTGGCGAGTTGCCCCTGGCCGTTCAGGGCAAGCTTTTGCGAGTGATTGAAGAAAAGATGGTTGATCGGATCGGCGGACGAGCACCGTTGCCCGTCGATGTTCGCGTGGTAGCAGCAACCAACCGAGACTTGAAAGCTGCGGTCGAGAGTGGAGAGTTTCG
Organism: Pyrinomonadaceae bacterium; assembly: GCA_051006135.1. Lineage (GTDB taxonomy): Bacteria > Acidobacteriota > Blastocatellia > Pyrinomonadales > Pyrinomonadaceae > PSRF01. Next base: position 7,387 of record JBPCIQ010000295.1, read on the forward strand.
CCGGGATCTGTTCTTCCGGCTTGCGGTATTTCCTATCGAGATTCCGCCATTGCGGGAAAGGGATGACGATATTATTCTGCTGGCCACACACTTCGCTGCACAATTGGGTAAGGAACTACGCGGCCGAGAAGCCGCTCTGAGCGAGGCGGCGTTGACCGCTTTGCAGGCACACAGTTGGCCGGGTAATGTGCGGGAACTCGAAAATGCAATTGAGCGCGCGTGTATTCTCACAGACACGATGACGCTGGAGCCAATGGACCTGGGCCTTGGCGGGCCCGTTTTGCAAGAGTCTGAGGGTCTTCGCTCGATTGATCTATCCGGAAGCCTTTCCGAGGTGAGTGATCGAGCATCGCGCTACGTCGAACGCCGGAAGATTTCGGAAGCACTCAAGACAAATAGTGGTAATAAGAGCCGAACCGCGGAGGACCTCGGGGTTAGCTATAAAACGCTGCTTACTAAAATAAAGGACTATGATCTCTGACTACAGATGATTTCAAATTCGTGGTTCCCCACGTTTTAGTCGAGACACCCTGGTTTCTCTGAACTTCATGATTTAGCTGAATGACATTGAATGACATCTCAAATCGATTTCAATTCATCGCGGCTTTGTTTCCAATCGGGCTCGCTACTGATCAACGGGTCAGTACCACCTCGCGGTAGCGGGTGGGTGAAAACGCGAATGGACCAAATTAAGGTTAGTGCGCGGCTACCGAATGTCAGAACCGAAAGCGGTAGCGACCGGGTCGACACAGATCTCAATGTCCGTTTTATCATGAAGGCCAGAATGGTTGTGACTGGCGTAGCTGAAAGTATGGGAACGACCCGGTCGCTACGGCTCCCGGTTCTGACTTCGAGTAGCCACGCAGTCATTCCTGCCTTAGTCCACACAGTCGCTTCCGCGAGGTGCTATTGACCTGTTGGAAACCCGCACAATCTCGGCAGGGACCGGCCTACACATTTGGACGATCAAACAAACAACAGCTCCGAAGGATTGGTAGATGTTCGAACTGATGCCAGCGTAATTGCCGGCGAGACCCTCGAACCAGTTGCCGCCAGCACAGAATTCCCTAGTCCGGCGCAAGCTGAAAGAAAGGAAGCGAGTACGGGCAGGTCCGCTTTCCTGGTGGGCGCCGGTATCTTGATCAGCCGCCTTGTCGGTCTGATTCGTCAGCGAATCTTTGCCCATTACTTCGGCACGTCCGCCGCCGGCGACGCATTCAGTGCCGCGTTTCGTATTCCAAACTTCCTCCAGAATATCTTCGGCGAAGGCGCTCTCTCAGCGTCGTTCATTCCTGTTTATGCGAAACTTCTCGCGCAGGGAGACGAGGCGGAAGCGAGGCATGTCGCCAACGCGGTGCTGAGCCTGCTCGCCCTGGTAACGTCTCTCGTCGTTATTACCGGTGTCCTCACCACGCCTTACCTCATTGGCGCCATAGCACCAGGTTTTACGGGGGAGACGCGGGAACTAACAATTGGCCTGGTCAAGATTCTCTTTCCAGGGGCAGGCCTGTTAGTCCTCTCGGCCTGGTGCCTGGGTATCCTGAATAGTCATCATCGCTTTTTCGTTTCTTACACCGCGCCGGTGGTTTGGAATATTGCGATCATCAGTTCACTGATCTTCTTTGGTGGCCGCGTCGGGCAGTTTCCCCTTGCAGAAGCCACTGCGTGGGGTTCGGTCATCGGCAGCGCGCTCCAATTCGGCATACAGCTTCCGTTCATCTTTAAACTCGTTCCGCGACTTCGTCCCGTTCTCGACACCGCGAGTGCTCACGTAAGGACGGTCGTCAAAAACTTCTTCCCGGTCTTCATGAGCCGCGGCGTAATCCAAATCAGCGCTTTTGTTGATGCCATTCTTGCCAGCTTTCTGCCTGAAGGCGCCGTCGTGGCCCTGACCTATGCGCAGAGTCTATATACACTGCCGGTCAGTCTCTTCGGAATGTCAGTTTCAGCGGCCGAGCTGCCCGCGATGTCTCGTGCGGTGGGTAGCACTGAGCAAGTTGCAGAAGTGTTGAGACATCGCCTGGACACAGGCCTGCGACGGATCGCGTTCTTGGTTATTCCCTCTGCGATTGCGTTCCTGGCACTTGGCGACGTAATTGCGGCAGTGCTCTATCAGACAGGACAATTCCAGCACGAGGCTGCTGTTTACGTTTGGGGGATTCTGGCAGGCTCGAGCATTGGACTGCTCGCATCCACCCTCGGACGTCTCTACTCCTCAACCTATTACGCTCTTCATGACACACGAACACCGCTGCTCTACGCGCTCGTTCACGTGGCCCTGGCGACGGTTCTCGGCTACCTTTGCGCCATTCCACTGCCCCAATTAATAGGAATAGAAGCGAAGTGGGGTGTGGTCGGACTGACGGCGTCCGCGAGCATCGCTGCCTGGATTGAGTTCGTGTTGCTGAGACGAACCTTAAACCGTCGGATCGGTCACACGGGAATACCTTTTCCCTACCTTGCAACACTTTGGCTTGCGGCTCTATTTGGCGCTGCGGCGGGATGGGGGTCAAAGCTTCTTCTGGGCCAACGTCATCCTGTTCCTATCGCCATCGTGGTCCTCGGCACTTACGGAGTTAGCTACTTCGCAGTTACTTTCGCCTTCGGAGTCCCAGAAGCTCGCGCTTTGATCGGCAAAGTGCTGCGCGTATTGAAGCTAGCCAAACGGTAACCGTTCGAATCTCCACAAACAGCAGAAGCTGTGAAAAAATGAAATCGAGCGCGGATACCACTCAAGAGACAGAAATTTTCAGGTTGGGAA
>JBPCIQ010000296.1:0-15691 GCA_051006135.1 Pyrinomonadaceae bacterium
GGCTTGCATCCACAGGCGATGAGGTGACTGCTAGAAAACGATATTATAAGGACAATCGATGAATAAATCGCGAAAGATTGTTGTCGGATTTGGAGTTCTGGTGATTGTTGCAGTGACGATCGTGGCAGCTTTTCCAGGCAATGCGAAGCACTGGGGATTAAGCGGGCAACTGTTTTCCGGAACCACTTATTCAGCTCATGCCAACACTGCTCCGCCTTCCTCGGATAGCCCGGAGGTAAAAGGTGAGGCTGCTACGGCTCCCGAATTTGCGGCCGGTGCATGGATCAATTCCGAGCCGCTAACACTCAAGGGCCTGCGTGGGCGAGTGGTACTGGTCGAGTTTTGGACTTTCGGCTGCTACAACTGCCGCAACACGTTGCCCGCCGTAAAAAAATGGGACGCGCAATATCGCGAAAAGGGCCTGACGGTTGTCGGGGTACACTCGCCGGAGTTTGATCGCGAGAAGAAGATCGAGAATGTGCGGCGCGAGGTTGCTTCTCTTGGCATCCAGTTTCCAGTAGTCACGGATAATGAGTTCGAAACCTGGCGTGCCTATAAGGTCGAGGCCTGGCCAACCATCTTTGTGCTCGACAAGTCGGGCCGCGTCCGGGGCAAGCAGGTTGGCGAAGGTGCGTATGCGCAGACCGAGCAGTTGATACAAAAACTGCTGGCGGAGCAAACCTCACCGGCCAATACAATTTCAGGAGGAAACGAAGCGATGACTGACAAGGTTGTTAAGACAGATGAAGAGTGGCGGAAGGAACTTTCGCCTGATCAATATTACATAACAAGACAAAAGGGCACGGAGCGGGCTTTCACCGGCGCCTTCTGGGATAATCACGAAGCGGGAGTCTACTCCTGCGTGGCCTGCGGCAACACCGTGTTTAGTTCAGATAAGAAGTTTGATTCGGGGACGGGATGGCCTAGTTTCTCTGCACCAATAGACGAAAGAAGTATTACTGAAGAGTCGGATAGTACACACGGCATGATCCGCACAGAGGTTGTCTGCAAGCGCTGTGGGGCGCATTTGGGGCACGTCTTTAGTGATGGCCCAAAGCCCACGGGTCTGCGTTACTGCATCAACTCTGCATCTCTCAAATTCGTCAAACAATGAGCTGGTGGTCGGTGAACCGGGCACCACTCATTGACCTCACGTTTTCCTCTAGAGTCAACGCTTACTCCTCCTTCAGTTCGAGAACGATCCACTAAATGACATGAGTTGCCATTAATCGCCGAAAAATATTCATTTGTTCCTCCAGGATTAGATACACTCAGGTTTGCTGACGTATCAAATGCCCGTACTGCGAGAGCTTGGTCTGGTAACCATTTTCTGGGATGGGAACTTTTCCGGGCGCAGAAGTTGTTTGATGGGGAGGGAAAGATCCTCGATGACGCGTACGTCAGACGCATCGACCAGTTCATGAAAGAATTGCTCTGGATGGCTAAGGTGCTCAGACACGGCCGGGAAAATGTCTCACAATGATTCTTGACGACTCAGGTCGCGGCACTTCCTGAAAGCTGGCGAGTATACGTTTAGCGGCGCATTGATACGTTCTAAACAGTCGTGACCAAGGAAACTCTAATGTCGCAAAATAGTCCGGCCTTCGCGAGCTGGATCGAGATACATGAAAACCGAGTCCAAAAAGAAAGAATCATCGGCCGGCAAAACCGCCGAGGAGATACGACTCGAGCAATCGGACGAGCGCAAAGTCTACTGGAAGCGCTGGGGACCTTACCTGAGCGAGCGCGCGTGGGGCACCGTGCGCGAAGACTACAGCCCAGGTGGCACGGCGTGGGAATACCTGCCACACGATCACGCACGCTCGCGCGCCTATCGTTGGAATGAAGATGGACTAGCCGGGATCTGCGATCGCCACCAGATGGTCTGTTTCGCTCTCGCACTCTGGAATGGTCGCGATCCAATCCTGAAAGAACGTGCATACGGATTAACGGGCAATGAAGGAAACCACGGCGAAGACGTTAAGGAATACTATTTTTACCTCGATTCAACTCCGACCCACTCGTACATGAAGTATCTGTACAAGTACCCGCAAGCAGAGTTTCCCTACGCCCAGCTCCGTGAGGAGAATCGTCGTCGCGGGAGGAGCGCTCCGGAATTCGAGTTGCTGGACACCGGCGTCTTCAATGACGACCGCTACTTCGATGTGTTCGTCGAATACGCGAAAGCTGACGTGGAAGACATTCTTATTCGCATCAGCGCTGTAAATCGCGGTCCCGAACCAGCAAAACTGCACCTGCTGCCAACCATCTGGTTTCGCAATCGCTGGTCATCGGGGGAGAACAGCGATCCCAAGCCAAGTCTGCGGAAAGGCGAGAGCGGAGCCAACACCACTATTGACGTGGATCATTTCCAGCTGGGCCCGCGTTGTCTCCACTGCGAAGGCGCGCCTGAACTGCTGTTCACTGAAAACGAAACGAACCATCAAAGACTATCCGGCGCACGCAACGCTTCGCCTTATGCCAAAGACGGCGTCAACGGCTACGTCGTAAACGGCGAGAGCGGAGCGGTAAATCCGGATCAGATTGGAACTAAAGCCGCGGCAAATTATTCATTCATCATTGAGCCAGGTGAGACGGCAACTATTCGCCTGCGCCTCACCGACCAAGCAATCACAAGCGACTCTCAAGTCTTCGAAGACTTCGAAAGAGTCTTCTCAGAAAGGATTCGCGAGGCTGATGAGTTTTACGAAACAGTCATCCCCGGCGAGCTTTCACCGGATGCTAAGGCTGTGATGCGCCAATCGTTTGCCGGCCTGCTTTGGTCCAAGCAATTTTATCACTACGTAGTCAAGGAGTGGCTCGACGGCGATCCGGCCTGCCCGCATCCGCCAGTCGAGCGGTTGAAAGGGCGAAATTATGAATGGCGTCATCTCTATAACGCCGACGTGGTCTCAATGCCGGACAAATGGGAGTTTCCGTGGTATGCGGCGTGGGATCTCGCTTTCCATTGCGTACCACTGGCACTGGTGGATTCAGAGTTTGCGAAAGAGCAGCTCGTGCTTTTGCTGCGCGAATGGTACATGCACCCCAACGGTCAGTTGCCTGCCTATGAATGGGCTTTCGGCGATGTAAATCCGCCGGTTCACGCCTGGGCGGCCTGGCGAGTCTACAAAATTGAAAAGAAACGGCGTGGAGTGGGAGATCGAAAGTTTCTTGAGCGGATCTTCCATAAACTGATGCTTAACTTCACCTGGTGGGTGAATCGCAAAGACACTGAAGGTAACAACATCTTCGAAGGCGGATTTCTTGGACTCGATAACATCGGAGTTTTCGATCGCAGCGCGACGCTCCCGACAGGTGGTTACATCGAGCAGTCAGATGGCACGAGCTGGATGGCCATGTTTACGCTCAACCTGCTCGCGATTGCTATAGAACTCGCGAAAGAGGATCCGGTTTATGAGGACGTCGCGAGCAAGTTCTGGGAGCACTTTATCTACATTGCCCACGCTATGAATAACATCGGCGAAGAGAACGTCGAGCTGTGGGACGAAGCGGACGGTTTTTTCTACGACGTGCTTCATCTGCCTAACAAGGAACACGTCACACTAAAAGTACGTTCGATGGTGGGTCTGATTCCACTCTTTGCGGTCGAAACACTTGAAAGCAAAATGCTCGATCAGCTGCCCGATTTCAAAAAGAGGCTGGAGTGGTTTCTTGATAATCGACCTGATCTCACGACTGGTTGCGTGAGAAACCCCGGCGACGGCGACCGCCGCCTGCTCTCGATTGTGGGACGAGACCGGTTGCGTCGCGTGCTGAAAGTAATGCTCGATGAAAGTGAGTTCCTGTCCGAGTATGGCATCCGCGCTCTCTCACGACGCCACAAGGAGCAGCCTTACGTACTATATGTCAACGGCACGGAGCATCGAGTTGACTATGAACCAGCCGAATCGAGCACGACGCTTTTCGGCGGTAACTCAAACTGGCGCGGTCCGATCTGGTTTCCAGTTAATTATCTGATCATCGAGTCGTTGCAACGGTTTCATCATTTCTTCGGCGACGATTTCAAGGTTGAACACCCAACTGGCTCCGGGCAAATGATGACCTTGTGGGAGGTGGCGGGTGAACTTTCCCGGCGGCTGTCACGGATCTTTTTGCGAGGGGCCGATGGCCGTAGACCGGTGTTTGGCGGCATCGAGAAACTTCAGAATGATCCCCACTGGCGAGACCTGATTCTCTTTCATGAATACTTTCACGGTGACAACGGGGCCGGAATCGGCTCCAGTCACCAAACCGGATGGACTGGAGTGGTGGCGAAGCTGCTGCAACAGAGCGGCGAATGAAAGGGAAGTTTCGAGTGCCGCGTTCGGAGTTTCGAGTTTTTGATTTTTGAGTTTCTGCAAACGGCCGCGGCGTTCTCGTGCGCGTGCTGCGTGTTGGTGTCGACGGCACCGATAAAGAGATCAATGCTGCTGAGCGCCGGTCAACTACGGAACCGGGAGCGGTAGGGACTGTGTGAAATGCACTAAAGGGCCTACGGTGATTTGCAAGTCAGGAAGGGTGGCTTGCCCCCGCTTGAGTGCCAACGGCGCGACTGCTTGGGTAAGATCTCAAGGTGCAACGCCTTTCTGAAGAAATTCGATGCAGGTTGTTTCAATTGTTGCGAAACAAATAGGGCGTTCGCTTCAGAACGCGCCGCACGTTGAGATTGAAGACGGCAAGTACGTTGTTCGCTTTGCTCACAGCCAGGAAGAGATTGAGGCGGCGCTGAAGCTACGGTTTGAAGTATTCAACCTCGAGCTCGGCGAGGGACTGGCTTCGTCGTTTCAAACCGGACGTGACCGCGACCAATTCGGTGCCTGAGGCAAAAACGAGGAGAATGTTCTTCAATGTTGTGTAGTCAGTTTGTCAGTTGTCAGTTGCAAAAGCGGGATAGTCTTTGACCACGACCGACTTCTACTGACTACTGACCACAGACAAACTGGACCACTGACCACTGACCATTGACCACCATGCGATGAAGAACCTGCGCGCAATAATTCGTTTCTTAGCCATGTGTGGTGTCATGGTCGGTTCCTACTCCTGCTGGGTGCTGGGCCAGCCATTTGTTTTTGCTTTTCCATCAGTTGCGCGCAGGTGGCGTAAACTAAATTTTGGCGGTTGGGCCAGGGCGTCTGCCGCTATTCTTGGCATGCGAGTGAACGTGCGTAATGCGCCACCAACCGCTCCGTTTCTGCTCGTTTCAAATCATCTGAGCTACGTGGACATAATTGTTCTCGAGTCCCTCGTAGATTGTGCCTTCATAGCCAAGAGTGAATTGGCTAGTTGGCCCATTCTTGGCTTTATCTCCCGAACGCTGAACACGATCTTCATTGACCGTTCCAGGAAACGCGACATTCTGCAGGCGATGGAAAGAGCTGACCGGGCGCTCGCGCGCGGTCTGGGAGTGGTCCTGTTTGCCGAAGGCACGAGCACGCAAGGAAAGACCGTCTCCCCTTTTAAGTCGTCTCTCCTTGAAATTGCAGCACGACGTAGCACGCCAGTGCACTACGTGACGCTCAGCTACCGGTCGCCGGCAGATGAACCTGCAGCCGATCAGACGGTAAGCTGGTGGGGAGACATGACATTCTTCGGACACCTTTTCCAGCTTCTGCAGTTGCCCAGGTTTGAGGCGAACGTCGTCTTTGGTCCAAAACCGATTATTGCAGACGACCGGCACGTGCTGGCTGAAAAATTGTGGTCAGCCGTTAGCTCCCAGCTCAAAGTGTCTCGTTTGGAGACCACGGCCAAGAAGATTCAACTCGATAGAATGCCTGCCGCAGTAAAAAGCGGCTGACGGATCTGGTGCTGAGCGCCCACTGTACGACAAACTTCAGTTTGTCGCGGCTTTCGGAAGCTATCGATCATGAAACCAGCGATGCCTCTGTCCCCCAATACTCGTCTCGGCCGCTACGAAATCCGCTCGCAGCTTGGGGCGGGTGGGATGGGCGAGGTGTACCTTGCTCGTGACCCCAAGATCAACCGTGACGTGGCGATCAAGGTCCTCCCGGCTGCTTTCTCTTCACACTCAGAACGACTGCGGCGCTTCGAGCAGGAAGCGCCGGCGGCAGGTGCGCTCAACCACCCAAACATCCTCTCAATCTATGATGTGGATACACACCAGGGCTCGCCCTACCTCGTCTCGGAACTGCTCGAAGGCGAGACGCTGCGTGAGCAGTTGAACGGCACCCCGCTCCCTGTCCGGAAGGCGATTGACTACGCCCTCCAGATCGCTTCGGGGCTGGCGGCAGCGCACGATAAGGGCATCGTGCACCGCGACCTGAAGCCGGAGAACTTGTTCGTCACGAAAGACAGGCGGGTGAAAATTTTGGACTTCGGCATCGCTAAGCTGATTGAGCAGAGGGACGGAATCGAAGCTGACACTGCCGTGGCGACTCGCAAGTTCAATACAACTCCGGGCACGGTGATGGGCACGGTCGGATACATGTCGCCCGAACAGGTCAGAGGGCAGCGGGTAGACCATCGTTCGGACATCTTCTCGTTGGGCGTGATTCTTTACGAGATGCTCTCGGGTAAACGCGCTTTCCGTGGCGAGTCGGCGATTGAGACGCTCAATGCGATTCTGAAGGAAGACCCGCCGGAGCTGTCTGAATCGAACAGTCAAATCAATCTCGCGCTCGAGCGGGTCGTGATGCATTGTTTGGAGAAGAGTCCGGAGCAGAGGTTTCAATCGGCGAGAGATGTGGCCTTTGCTCTGGAAGCGTTGAGTGGATCGTCATCAAGCCGCACGTTGACCGCCGCTTTGGCCCTACAGTCTGAGCGGCCTAAAAATCGTGAGCGGCTGGCGTGGATAGGTATGGGCGTCTGCTTGCTTGGGCTACTGGCGGCGCTGCCTTTCGCCATTGCCCATTTGCGGCGTGCCCCAATAGAAGAACGCGTACTCAAGCTTTCGGTGTTGCCGCCTGGGGATGCGACCGCCAGAACCATGGCCCTTTCACCCGACGGTCGCCGCCTGGCCTTTGTCACCTCTTTGGAAGGGCGGGGTCTTCTCTGGGTGCGCTCTCTTGATTCGCTCTCGGCACAAGCGCTCCCCGGAACCGAGGACGCTGCTCTTCCTTTTTGGTCCCCGGATAGTCGCTTCATCGGATTTTTCGCCGGAGGCAAGCTCAAAAAGATCGATGCATCAGCCGGGCCTCCTCAAGCTCTGTGCGATGCGACGGGGGGGAGTCGCGGCGGGACGTGGAATCGCGACGGAGTGATTGTTTTTGCCACTATGGCTTCCGGCTTACTTTATCGGGTCTCGGCGGCGGGCGGCGAGCCGGTGCCGCTGACATTGCTCGATCAAGGACGTTCCGGAAGTTCCCCTCGCTGGCCATACTTCCTACCCGACGGTCGCCACTTTCTCTACTTTGTGCCCGGCGGCCAAGCTGAAAGCGGAGGCATCTACGTCGGCTCGCTTGATGCAAAAGAAACGAAGCGATTACTTCCTACCACTTTGAGCGCGGCATACGCGCCACCCGGCTTTCTGCTCTTCTTCCGTGATGAGACGCTAATGGCCCAGCGGTTCGACGCCGACAAGCTCGAGCTCACCGGCGAACAATTTCCCGTCGCCGAAGACGTCGCATCCAACCCAGGGCTTGGTCGCGGGGATTTCTCCGTCTCAGAAAACGGCGTGCTCGCCTTTCGCAGCGGTGGTAGCCCGAGTCGCCAACCCCTCTGGTTTGACCGGGGAGGCAACCAGGTTGGATCGCTAGGCGAGGCTGGCCTTTACTTCACTCTTTGGCTGTCCCCGGATGACAGGCGAGTTGCGGTAGACCGCTTAGATCTCAATACGGGAACAGGCGACGTCTGGCTCTTCGACTCGCATGGCATCCCTTCGCGATTCACCACCGATCCGGCGAACGACTCGTCTCCGCTTTGGTCGCCCGATGGAAGCCGCATCGTCTTCGCCTCAAACCGCGAAGGCGTTTCGAATCTTTATCAAAAGGTTGCGAGCGGCGGCGGGAATGAGGAAGTGCTGCTTAAATCAAGTGAGCAGAAAGTGCCGGACGACTGGTCTGCGGACGGACAGTTCATTGTCTATCAGACCCTGAATCCGAAAACAAAATGGGATTTGTGGTTGCTACCGATGTCCGGGGACGGGCAGCCAGTTCCGTTTCTGCAAACGGAGTTCAACGAACAGCAGGCGCAATTCTCTCCAGACGGAAAATGGATAGCCTACACTTCAAACGTGTCAGGAGCGCCGGAGGTGTATGTTCAGACATTCCCGGCCTCCGGCGGCCCAATGCGGGTCTCGACGGGCGGCGGAGGCCAGCCGAGGTGGAGGCGCGATGGGCGTGAGCTTTTCTACATTGGCGTCGATAGGAAACTCATGGCGGTGGATGTAAAGCTGGGGGTTATCTTCGAGTCGGGCGTTCCCAAGCCGCTCTTCGGCACTCGCGTCATTACTTTGACAGATTTCAGGAATCACTACGCGGTGACTGCCGACGGCCAGCGCTTTCTTATTAACTCAAGGATTGAACAAACAAGCGCCACCCCGATCAGCGTCGTGGTGAACTGGACGGCAGACTTGAAGCGCTAATCTATCTTGCCCAAACCGCCGCTAAAATCTCGCGTCATCAAAAATTGCGGGAGAGCAGTTTGTCGAACACTATGAGGACAGCTATCTTCGCGCACCTGACAAAGCTCGGAATCCCAATTCCGGTTGGCGATCAAGGTGAGCTTTTCGGCTTGGCCGTTGTTGTATTCGTTGGCAGCCTTGGAGTGCTCTACTTCCACCGCAGCGAAATTCCTGTTATTGGACCAAAATCGTTTTCCTATATCATTGAACCTTCCGAAGAGATCACCCCGCTGCCCGTGTAGTGCGTAGTTGCTGCTCGTAATTATCTCATTCACACCGCGGCTTTAGCCCGGTGTCAAAACGAGCTTCGCCACCTGGAACCGTTTTAACGGTTTTCCTTAAGTATCGTCTACTCGGCCCACTCGAAACCGTTAAAACGGTTAGAGAGATCAGGGGGCAAACCTCTACCACCGGGCTGAAGCCGCGGTGTGAATGAGAGCACGCAAGCTAACGATCCTGACGAGGAACGAACTGCGGACGACTGACTGAGGCCGAGACGAAGTAGAGATCTTCTCCAAACTGATTCACTGCCAAGCCGCGGGGCGAGCTTGACTAGCTGCAGTCCTAAGAATAGTTTGGTGCGGCGTAAACATTAGTATTCGAACCAAAGTCCCAGGAGAACCAACTTGAAAGGAATCACAGCGCTCTTAATGGCCACTATTGCTTTTTCCCCAGCCACCGCTTTTTCACAAACCAGAAAGCGAACCACAACAAGGCAGTCACCACCACGCGCTACAAAACCGCAGCAGGCATCAGAAGTTCAACGACAGGGCGCCGCACGAGTTGCCGAGCAAATCAAAAACCTAACTCGCTTTCTCTATCTGCTGGGAGGTGTGGCCAAAGGAATCGAGGGCGTCGACGAGGCGACTCAGCGAAATGAGGCTTCACCCGCCGTGGTTGAGCAGGCAAGAAGAAACAAAGCGACAATCAGGACGAGTATTCAGAGTGTGCGAGAAGGTCTCGACCAACTTGAGATCGATTTCCGCACGACGCCGGGATTGCAACGCTATTACATCAAGCTTGCTGGCGTTGCCGCGGGCGCTGTAAAAGCCGAACAGCAAGCTGCGGCAAATCAGCTTGATCGAGCCGGCAGATCTTTACTTGGTGTGGTTAACCAGCTGACAGATGTGTTGCTGGAAATGCGCTAAAAGAAGTACTGAGTGCTGAGTGCCGAGCGATAATGGTAATGAATATTATCAAGCGCTGATTCTTGTAACTTCAGATTGCTAGTACTCCGTGGTGGGCTCAGGCCTCGGCACTCAGTACTCAACACTCGGTTTTAGACTTATTATCACTTCGCCTTGGGATAGTAACCCTGCCTGGCGCGGACACGAAATTCCGAATGTGTCGGCACGGCAACTTTGATGCTACGAAACTGTCCTGGGGCCGCTTGTGAGTTGGAGTAATACTGCAAAAGGTATTGTCCGCGAAGTTCCGCCGCGACCTCACCAAACACTCGCTCGAGATCCTTATCGGAATCCGGTACATAGGCATTGCCACCAGTCGACTCGGCGATCGACTGCATCGCATTTTGTGCCCGCGTGCTGATTTGGTTCAATCGAACAGACGGTCCTCCTGGATTGATGGAGTAGAAGGCCGCATCGGCCTGTTGGACGGCTCTTTGCACTTCGGCCACGGCTCGTTGGCGCCGCGCATTAAGATTCGTCCGAGCGGCCGCGGGCGTAACCTCACCGCTCTGGCTGGCACGCACTTCGGCGATGGTAAGGTCTCGAACGAGATCACTGAAATTGTCATCGCCATCGGAGATGACGACAATCACCCGGCGATGGCGGTCGGTCGAGCTTTCTATTAGATATTTTGCCGCCGCCGTGACGGTGTCATAAAACGCTGTGGGAACAGGAGACGTGGCCGGTGGGACTTTCTGCAATCTCGCCGCCGCCACATCGGCGGGGGCGAGCGGCGTTATGAGACGCGGTTCGTCAGCTATGGTAAAAACCGCAGCGCGGTCGGTGGGCTTCAGTACTTGTTTTAAGAAGCTGGCCGCTGCCTGTTGCTGAAATAGGAAAAAACCCTTCTGGCTAACGCTGCTGGAAATATCAAACAGCAGAACAATGTCCAGGGGAACCTGATCTGGATTGCCAAGGTCGGTAATCTGCTGATCGCGCCCTTGCTCTGAAATGCGAAAGTCCCCCATCTGGAGTCCCCGCACTGCCTGGCCGTTTGGGTCAACAACCGAGACAGGGACCATTACCAGATTTGAGCTGACGCGAATGACCTCGAAGTCTTCGTCCTTAGGTGGAGCTGGCGTCGGTGTCGGCCTGGGCGTCGGCGGTGGCGGTGGCGGTGGTAAATCCTTAAGCGTTTGACCTGTCGTCGAGCCCGCGCTGAAAAAAAGAGCCAGCACTCCCAGGAGCAGCGCTGGCCCAAAATGTTTCCCCCAAATTCTGTTCACAGACATAAACCATTACCTCATGCCGCCGGCGTGCTGGCCCAAACATGTCTATACTACACTACTATTCCGGCGGCATGATGCATGGCAATTGACACATCTCACAGGGTAGATTTCTCACCTATCGCAGTAACCCACTAGAACCCCGGACTATTCATTGCTGGGGCCTGTTGCATGAGACCCTTGTTAACGAGCAACTTTACTTCAACGCGCCGGTTTTGCGCACGTCCCTCACGAGAAGTGTTTTCGGCGATTGCGTTCGACTCGCCATAACCATAGGGAGTCACGATCCGGCGCAGAGGAATACTGTGGTTCTCGACCAGGTAGCGAATCACATTATCCGCCCGGCGCTGGCTTAGAGCGCGATTCCTCTCAATGCTTCCTGTCGTGTCCGCATACCCTGAGACCTCGATCACATAGCCTTTCGAGTTAAGCGCCTTGGTCGCGACTTCATCCAGCTTCGCTTTCGAATCGGCTGAAAGCACTGCGCTGCCGGTTCTAAAATTCACCGCAGCAACTGTCTGCGGCTCATAATCGTCAAGGGCTGAGATGCGCTCGTTAGTCAGATTCACACCAGCCACTGCAGAGTCTGCCGTTTCCTGCGCCGCCCTGGCGCCGCCCTTGGCTGTGTTGGCCACCGCTGCGAGTTCGTCGAGTTGGCCTGAGAGACGCTGTGCATTCTGTTCAACCTGGCTCAGCTTTGACTCTGTTGTTGATGCGCGGTCTTCCAGTGGTGCAGCGCGAGATTCAACCGCGCGCGCAACCCTCAGATCCGACTCATTGAATCTAATTTTATCGGCAATAAGTTCGCCTGATTGATTGCCGCGCCCTTCTACTTCCATGTTGAGACCCCGCAGGATCTGGGTCTGGGCGTAATTGGCCCCGCTACGAAGGAACCCGCCCTTTGCTTTAACCGACGTTCTGTCGTCCAACCGCACAATCGTATCCACGCCGTTATTGTCGCGAACGGTGAAGGTATCGGAATCGCGTCTTGTTACGACGCCCTTGATCTTCATCTTTTGTCCGCTCACAACCGTACGCGAGCCGACGGTCGCTGTGGTGTCCTGCGCCAGCGCCGCGGGCGCTGAGAAAACCAACAAGCCGATCGCTAGCGTCAGCGAGGAAAACATTCTAAATTTCGGGAATGACATGGTATCTCCTTTTACTATAAATGGTGGCCGCACTTTGAAGCCCAGCCGCGAGTCGTCTTAGTTCTGACGACGAGTTTCTGCCGTCCGTTGTCCGTAGGGTGGTTGCTGCGTGACCTTTCTAATCTCAAAAGAAAGGCTAGTCAAGACCTTTGGCAGAACTCCTGACATTCATCATCCAATCGCTACTGGATCGCAATATCTCGGCCCGATTGCGAAAAAACAAAGACAATTCTCAACATTGTTGGCCCACTTATGGGCCACACTGCGATGGAGTCATAACGACTAGAGCGAGAATTCCCCTGCCTCTAATTGCTCCTTAATAAACGCAAGGAAACGCTCTGCGTCTGCCCCATCAATTACCCGATGGTCGAAGCTAAGAGCGAAATATGCCATCCAGCGAATGGCGATGTAATCGTCACCCTCGGCGCTTGTCATAACCCTGGTCCGTTTCTCAATCTTTCCAACGCCGAGAATAGCGAGTTGAGGCTGATTGATTATAGGTGTGCCAAATAAGCCGCCGAAAACCCCTGGATTGGTGATTGTGAATGTGCCCCCGGCAACTTCATCCGGCTTCAACTGTTTGGTGCGCGCACGATCTGCCAGGTCGTTAGCGGCCCGCGCCAACCCGGAGATAGAGAGATCATCCGCCCGCTTGATCACTGGTACGATCAGACCCCAGTCGAGCGCCACGGCTATGCCTAAATTGATATCGCGCTTAAAGATGATCTGATCGCCACTTACCTGACCGTTGAAAATCGGGAATTTTCGCAACGCGGTGTTCACAGCCTGGAATATGAACGGCATGTAGCTGAGCTTTGTGCCGGTCCGCTCCAGAAACGATTGCTTGTGTTGCTCGCGCAGTTTGGCTATTGCCGTCATATCGATTTCGTAAACGGTCGTAACGTGAGCAGAAGTGCGTCGCGAAAGCACCATGTGCTCTGCAATCTTTTTCCTCATCACGGTCATCTGCTCGACCCGGTCGCCTTCAGCAGGTTTCGTGGCAGAGGCAGGCGGAATATCTCGTGCAACCGCAGGCGCGCCCGAGGCTGGCTCAGACGCGGGCGCGGCTTTTTGTTCGACAGGCGCACCCGGCGTTCCTGATTCAATAAAACTCAGGATGTCGTTCTTGGTGACGCGGCCGCTCAAGCCGGTTCCTTCAAGGCTTGCGATGTCCACGCCGTGCTCTTTTGCAATCTTCCGAACAAGAGGGCTCGATTTAGTGCGACGTAGCTCTTCTTCTGTTGCAGTGCCGCTTCCGTTACCCGGTGGTTGCTCTGGTTGCGCGGCAGGTTTAGCCGGGGGAGGAGGGCTTTGAGCAGCAGCGGCAGACTTCGCCGGCGGCTGTGGTTTGTCTGATGGCTCGATCGGTTTGGTCGCAGGCTGGGCCGGCTGCGGCGCTTGAGGCGGGGGCGGTGGAGGGGCCGGCGGCGCAAGCTCGGGTTTAGCAGACTCTTCTTTCTTTGGTTCTTCAGCGACTGCAGGCTGGGAAGACGCGGCATTAGCCTCTGCGCCGGCGCCGTCAAGCACCGCCACGACAATGTTCACTTCAACTGTCTCGCCCTCCTTGAATCTCACCTCGGTCAAGGTTCCGGCTGCAGGTGAAGGGATCTCCGCATCAACTTTATCCGTGGAAATCTCAAACAGAGGCTCATCGCGTTCGACGCGCTCACCCACCTGCTTCAGCCACTTTGTAATCGTTCCCTCCGCGATGGATTCTCCCATCTGCGGCATTACCACTTCTGTGCTCATCTATTCTCCATGCTATGTAATCAACCGGCTTCTGCTGTAGAGCTTTTGCCTGCTACCGCTTCTGCAGTTGTTGGATCAATTATCGACTTGATTTCTGAAACGCTATTTGCCGGAAACCCGCCCTGCCTGGCGTGCTCTCGGATCATTTCCTCATTGGGTGCTATGTAAACACAATAGATTTTGTCTCCAGTGACGTAACTTTGCACCCATTGAATCTGCGGTCCCATCTTTTGCAGAACTCCACATGACGTTTGAGAAATTCCCTGCAACTCTTGCCCTGATAAACTGCCGGCGCCGGGAATTTCCCGCTCAATTACGTATTTCGGCATGATCTTCCTCCTCTAAATCATTCTCAGTTTATAACATTACCGCTCGCGTTACTTTCAAGACCCTTTCGGTTGCTTCTCTCAAATCGGTAATCGCAAATCTAAAATCTGTTAATAGGCCGCGAGCTTGCGAGCCGCATCCAGCACGTCTTTGATCTGCGGTAGGTAATAGTCTTCCAGCGGCGGCGCATACGGAACAGGTGTGTCGATCGAGGCCAGCCGCACCACGGGTGCATCAAGCCATTCAAAAGCCTCCTCACCGATTAATGCGGCAATCTCTCCGCCAATGCCACCCGTGCGTGACGCTTCATGTAACACCAGGACACGGCTCGTTTTTTTCACGCTCGTCAGGATCGCCGGCTTGTCGAGAGGGGCGAGTGTGCGCAGGTCAATCACCTCAACGTCGAGCCCTTCTTTCTCGAGCTCTTCGGCGGCATCGAGCGCCGTAAGAACCATCGCGCCAAAAGTAATAATCGTAAGATCGCGGCCTTCGCGCGCGATTCGGGCCTTGCCAATCTCGACAATGTAATCATCAGCAGGAATCTCTTGGCGCAGACGAGGCAGTCGATAAAGCTTCTTATGTTCGAAGTAAAGAACGGGATCCGGATCGCGGATCGCGGCCTTGATCAAACCCTTCGCGTCATAAGCGGTGGCAGGCTCGACCATTTTCAAACCAGCCGTGTTGAGAAAAAACGACTCCGGATTGAGCGAGTGAAAAGGTCCCGTACGCAAGCCTGAGCCGCAAGGTCCACGGAAAACCGCGGGGATATTCCCACCCCACCGGTAGCGCGACTTCGCTGCGTAGTTCGTCAGGAGATCAAACCCCGCGGAGATAAAGTCGATGAACTGGAACTCCGCAACGGGCCGCATTCCCATCAGGGCAGCACCGCAGGCCGCGCCGACAATTGCGCCTTCCGAAATCGGCGTGTCAACCACTCGCCCCTTGCCAAATTCATCAATCAGCCCGTCAGTTACTTTGAATGCCCCGCCGTACGCCCCAACGTCTTCGCCTATAACGAACACGGTCGGATCGCGTTCCATCTCTTCCCAGATACCCTGCCGGATAGCTTCGACAAGAGTGACTACGCCGCCGCGCTCGGGACGCGCTGACTTGTGCTCTTTCTTTATTGCCGTTGACATGTGCGTTTACTTCATGTACTTCGTAGCGATGTCCGGGCTCTTGGGATTCACGATCAGCCGCTGCTGTTTCGGATCTATCACCACGTCCAAATCCTCCAATGGTATTGAACCAAGCAAAGGCTCCTCGGCGCCTGGCAGGACCACAGCTCTCACGGTAGTCGAGCGGTTTTCGAAGAGCACCTCGACCGGTCCGACAACCTCACCTCTAATCTCGCTATCGTCAGCCAGACGAAATACTTGTTCCTGTATTAGAGGCAAGTCTAGTTGGTGCCTGATATGGTCGGTGATGACCAACATGTAAGCGCCACTATCCACCATTGCCCTTATCCGCATT
>JBPCIQ010000297.1:0-12952 GCA_051006135.1 Pyrinomonadaceae bacterium
TTCGCGACCCTCAACCTTGCGGCATCATAGCTTTGCTTGACGCGCTCGCGATACAGCTTTCGCGATATATATGAAAGAGTTTCATCACGGCAAACGTTCGTCGTCGCGACGGACCGCAGAACTCCTCAGAATATGCGATAGTAATATCTCTCGTTTGGTTTCCGCGCCATTGCGTGAGTGAACTCGCTCGGCGTGGATGATGCCGGGCGTTTGCGTTAGACGGCGCCCAATGAGACGGTAATGTTTATAGACATCGGCTCGAATATAGCGCCAGCTCCGGCGGATCGAAATGTAACAAACATGCGTGACGGAAGGCGATATATTTCGCTCCGCCGGAGCTTCCGAGATCCAATGGTTCCCAAGGGTCTATAAACATCAGCTCCCTACGGGAGTGTGAAGTTTAGGAAACCATTTGTTAAAAACTTTCAGAGACAGGACACTAGTTTAGTTTGCTTCTAATCAGTTTCATCAACTCGCCAATTGTCCGACACTCGTTGATCTCATGCGCCCCTAGAAAGACTTCTAGTCTCTCACCTTGCTTCTTGAAAACAGCCGGCAGCTGCACATCAGAGATCTGGTAACTACTCTTTAACTCGTCGGCGTGTAAGAACTCCAGCGGCACTTTTAAGGTACTGAGAAAGCCCTTCCAACTCTTTCGCATCCCGAATGTTGAAAAAGTGAGCTTGCAGAGATTGCATTCATACGTTTGGGGAGAAAACGCCTTATGGGCCATGTCCGTCAAGGCGTTAAAAAGACCACTATCGGCGTTGTAGACGAAGACGAGGGAGGGAAGTGAGTCGTTTTTAGTGTTCTCCATCTTTCGCTTTACCTATCGGCCGCTTTACGAATAGCTCCCGCCCAGCCTCTTTATCGCAGACATCGCACGAAATAAACAAAACTTCCTTGACTGTGCAGCTCAGGATTGCCGTAGTTTCTCGCCCTCGCTTTTTTTCGGCTGGAGCGTGAGGTCTTTATTGAGATCGAGTTCCTCCTGAAGCGCTGGGGAAGAGCCAGGAGTTGGGTATCCTAACCCGGTCTTGATCTCGCGCCACTTCGCTTTCAAATCTTCCTTCAGGTGGCCAGGCGGCACGTAACCGTAGGCTCGATATGTGCCCGGCTCGACTTTCCCTTTTCCGGCCACAAAGGCGGCGAACTCGTCGGACCATTCGTCGAACTTGGCGAAGACGTCAGTCTCGGTCACCATGTGCTCGGCTTGATTGTCGCTGTACTTCTTTCCCTCGCCGAATTGAATATAGCGCCAGAGTGTATCCGGAACTTCTACGCCGCCATAACGACATTGCCAGACGAGTGGCGCGTAGGCGTCGCGATTATCCTCGAACGGTTCCTTTTCGGGATCAAAATACTGCTTGTGCTTGAGAATCCTCGGGCGGCCTTGTTCGTCCAGTTCGTCCCCACCGCCGTCGCCGTAGCAGAAGAAACCCGCGGTCCGCCCTTCCAGATGATTCAGACTCAATTCCTCCCACAGCTCCGAATGTTCGAGCTTACTTGCGAGGCCGGCGTCCTTATGGTCAATCAACTTCTCGCGAGGGTTGCCGCCGTTCATGCAGACCAGGCGGTCGAACATCAACTTCAAATTACTCGTGGGCGCGTACCAGTTGATCGGCCCGATAATGGCCCACGCATCTGCGAGGTCAAGCCGAGAGTAAAGGTCCAGGTTCCACATCAGATCGGGCTCCCAGCGGCTGTCTTTCTCGTAACAGTTGCAGGGCCAAACACAGAGCGCCATCGAGGTCGAAACGCAAGCATTGCAACTTTGGATGTGCTCGCGAGCGAAAACGTTACCGAGGTCTTCGTAGTCAATTTCCCACTCCTGAGGCAAGCGCTCCGCCATCCTCAGCATCAGCGTGCGCGATTTTGAATCAGCGCCGGGACAGTTATATTGTCGCCGGTCAGAACCAGAGACGATCAACACACGGAAGGGACGCTCAGCAGTGGGCAGTTTGCCGTTTTGGTCGTTAGGTTTCATTTATCCTCCAGGAGGGACTCTGCACGTCGGATTCTTCGGATTGTATATGCTAGATTAGCCCATATCGAAGTTCTAGTCCGATTCGCAAACACGCATTTTTACTCGCAGTCGCGTTTGAAGGTTGAGATACTTAATCGAGAACAGGAAGCTTCAATGAAGATCTTGGCGAAGGATGGTCAGGTCCCAAAGTGGTTGAGTGGTGCGTTCGTCGTTGGCGCAGCCGGCTTGCTGTGGTGGCTGGAGAATCGCCGGCCGTTGAGGCGAAAGGTTGAACCTAAGGTGAGCCGCAACGCACGCAACTTTGCGGTGGGTGCTTTAGCAGCAGCTTCGCTTCAACTCGTCGAAAGACCGCTCATCCAATCTCTCACACTACTCGTGGAATCACGCAGATGGGGATTGCTCAAGCGTGTGCGTTTTCCAGTCTGGCTGGAAGTGACGCTTGCGGTGGTTCTGATGGATTACACACTGTACGTGTGGCATGTGCTCATGCATCGAGTGCCCTTCCTCTGGCGCTTCCACGTCGTGCATCACGCCGATCTTGACCTTGATGCTTCAACCGCGTTGCGTTTCCACGCCGGCGAGATTGTTATCGCCACCGGTTGGCGGGTCTGTCAGGTCATGCTGATTGGTGTCTCGCCACTTTCGCTTTCCGTGTGGCAAGCCTTCTTAATGTTTTCGGTTCTGTTTCACCACTCTAATGTGCGCCTGCCGATTGAAGTCGAGCGCAAATTGAATCCGGTGTTTGTCACGCCACGAATGCACGGCATTCACCATTCAATTGTGGCGGAGGAGAGAAATGCAAACTGGTCGAGCGGCTTGACCATTTGGGACCGGCTACACGGCACGCTACGGCTGAATGTTCCACAGGATAAGGTCACCATTGGTGTACCTGACTACCGGCAGCCAGAGGAAGTCAGCCTCGTCGCAATGCTGAAATTGCCTTTTCGGGAACAGCCGGTGACGTGGACGCGGTCTGATGACGGGAAAGGCATAGATCTGACGTCGCCGCCAGCGATCACCTATCTACTGCCTTGATCGGTGAGAGAAGATGAATAAAGAGGCCGCAAGAGAGCCAGCGCTCTCAATAATCATCCCGACGCTAAATGAAGCTCACTCACTTGGTGAGTCTTTGCAGGCGTTGGTGCGCATGCGTGGCAACACTGAGGTAATTGTCGTTGATTGCGGAAGCAATGACAGGACGACGGAGATTGCGCGCGAGAATGGTGCGTTGGTTATTGCGAGCAAGTGTGGGCGTGGCTTGCAGATGCACACCGGGGCATGCATTGCTCGCGGTGAAGCATTGCTGTTTCTTCATGCCGATACAATTGTTCCCAGCGACGGAGCCGAGCAGATAGCGGAAGTCCTCCGAATGGATACGCGGGCTGTCGGCGGCAACTTCTCAATTTGCTTTGACGGAGACTCACGTGCGGCACGGTTTTTAACATGGCTCTATCCCAGATTACGAAAGCTTGGGCTCTGCTATGGAGACTCGGGCATTTTCGTCCGCGCCTCCGCTTACGAACAGGTCGGAGGTTTCAAGCCGTTTCCCATCTTCGAGGATCTGGATTTGGTGCGGCGCCTCGGTAAACGCGGAAGCATGGTCCACTTACCAGTCGCCGTCATCACCTCCTCGCGGCGCTTTGAGGGAAGGAGTTTCGCACTCACTTTTGCGCGGTGGTCGATCTTGCAAGGGCTCTATTGGCTAGGCATTTCCCCGTATGTACTTAATGAGTTTTACGCGCCGGCGCGCGGTGGCAGAGCGCGAGACTGATTTATCTTCAAGCAGCCTTTACCTGAGAAATCGTTTCAAGCCGGTGCTTAGCGAAGCAAATCATGGCGAATCACGGCAAGTCATGATCGAGCAACCAGCGGTAAGTCGCGGGCGCTCGACGACGCGCGTTGGCATCTGAAAGAAGTTCTTCTCGCAGGCGCACGAGGTCAGAGAATTATTAATTACGCTTCACCTTAGTAATAGCTCTTTTAAGGAGAAAGTTAAAATGTCATATTACGAAGAACAAGACCTCAATCGCTTTTCGGAAATCGGCAAGCACCGCCCTGACCTGTTCGAAAAGTTCATGGCCTGGTACCAGGCCTGTCAGGAAGACGGTGCACTTACGCGACGGGAGAAGGCGCTTATCGGGCTGGCGGTGTCGCACGCCGTGCAGTGTCCTTATTGTATCGACTCCTACTCACAGTCGTGTCTTGAGGCCGGATCGAACATGGAGCAGATGACGGAAGCTATTCATTTGGCCTCAGCCATTCGTGGCGGCGCCAGCCTCATCCACGGCCTGCAGGCCCACAACTCAGTTAACAAGGTGTCAATGTAATGCCGCAAGTCTTACCTGTTCTCAACTACCAGCTCGCGGTAGCGGACTCGCCGGCAAACTTTGAGGAGACGTTAGCGGCGCACGGTCTTGAACTGCGCGCGTCGACCGTCGAGACCCTGCAGGTGAATGTCGGTAAGCTTTGCAACCAGGCGTGCAAGCATTGCCACGTTGACGCTTCACCCGCCCGCACCGAAATAATGACGCGCGACATCGTCGAGTTAATCATTGCCGCGCTCAGGCGATTTCGTTTCCCGACCTTAGACATAACGGGCGGTGCGCCTGAACTTAATCCATCGTTCAGATATCTCGTGGCGGAGGCGCGAGCCCTGGGAACGAAGGTAGTCGTGCGCCACAATCTAACCGTGATGTTCGAGCAGGGGCAGGGTGATCTGCCTGACTTCTTCCGAGATCACGAAGTGGAAGTTGTATCTTCGCTACCTTATTTTCTCGAACAACAGACTGATGCTCAGCGTGGGCATGGCGTCTTTCAGAAATCTATTGAAGCGTTGCATAGGTTGAACGCCGTGGGTTACGGAGGGGAGGGAAGTGGCCTGGTCTTGAATCTCGTTTACAACCCGGTCGGGGCATTTCTCCCGCCGTCGCAAGCTGCCATCGAGGCAGATTTCAGGCGTGAGTTGCTGGCGCGTTATGAAGTCTCGTTTAATCACCTCTATACAATCACGAACATGCCGATTAAGCGTTTCCTGGACTATCTTCGACGCAGCGGCAATGAAGAACGTTATATGCGCAAGCTCGTCGAAGCATTTAATCCAGGCGCAGTTGAAGGCTTGATGTGTCGCACTCTCGTCAGCGTAGACTGGATCGGACGACTCTACGACTGTGATTTCAATCAAATGCTCGAGCTCGGCGTTGCGCCGGAGTTGCCGCAATCAATTGCGGATTTTGACGCGTGCAAGTTCTTTTCGAGGCGTGTCATGACTGGGACGCATTGTTTCGGCTGCACGGCCGGCGCAGGATCCTCCTGCGGCGGCGCAGTCACTAATGGGTAATGAACGCAAGTCACGCTTACAGGGGCTGAACCTCGCGCAACCGTCGCTCCAGAAATTGCCGCTCACTGTCATTGGTTACCAGCGCAAGCGCTCGCGCATAACTCTTCGCAGCCTCCTTTGAGGATCCCACGCGACGCAGCAGGTCGGCACGGGCAGCGTGAAGCAGGTGATAGCTGTCAAGATCGCCGGTAGCTGCGACCGCATCGACGAGCGCGAGCCCCGACCGAGGGCCGTCCACCATTGCCACCGCCACTGCCCGGTTCAGCTGTACGATCGGAGAGGGCTGCGCGAGCTCGAGGAGATCGTAGAGGCGGACGATCTGAGGCCAGTCAGTCTCTTCGGCCCGCTTCGCCCGACAGTGCACGGCCGAAATCGCCGCCTGTAAAGCGAATGAACCCACCTCGCTTCCAAGCGTCTCATCCACCAGCGGCAACGCCTCGTCGATCTGATGTTGATGCCAACGGCTTCGATCCTGCTCTTCGAGAACGACGAGATTGCCGGCCTCATCGAGACGTGCATCGCGCCGCGAATCGTGCAGCAGCATTAGAGCAACAAGAGCCGTCGCTTCGGATGGCGGCTGCGGCGCCATCAAGATCCTTAACAGTCGCCCAAGTCGGATGGCCTCGGCGCAAAGATCGGTCCTCACGGGCTTCCCGCCTTGCGTTGGCGCGTAGCCTTCATTAAAGATCAAATAGATCACCGTCAGCACTGCGTCGAGCCGGGCGGGCATGTCATTCGTGTCGGGGACCGAATACGGAATGCCCGCGTCACGAATCTTGCGCTTGGCGCGCACGAGCCGTTGCGCCATCGTCGCCGGCGGAACAAGAAAAGCGCGCGCGATCTCCTCTGTCTGCAAGCCGCCGAGTGTGCGGAGCGTTAGCGCAACTTGCGCCTCAAGAGCAGGCGCGGGATGGCAGCAGGTGAAGATCAGCCGAAGCCGGTCATCGGAAATTTCGGTCGTGTCGTAATCCGGTTCTTCGATTGTCTGAATTAATCCGGACGCGGCGTAGGATTCAACTTTTTCCTTGAAACGCGTCTGCCGCCGGATGCGGTCGATAGCCTTGTGCCGAGCTGTTTGGATGATCCATGCAGGCGGCGAATCCGGGACGCCCGCTTCACGCCACTGGTCGACCGCCGCGGTAAAGGCTTCCTGCGCAGCCTCTTCGGCCACGTCAAAGTCCCCGAAAGACCGAATCAGGGTGGCGACGATGCGGCCCCAATCGGAGCTATAGACTTCCTGAACGGCCGTGTTGGCGTCTGCGAGCATGCCTCATGTTAAATATTTCCCGGCCTAGTGTCGATCCGGGCCCTCGCCGTTCGACTTACTAGTGAAGGCACACAATTCGGGTGTTTGTCTCGATGAGCTGCTGGAAGGAATTCAAAAATAGATTGTAAGGAGACTATATGCAAAAAATCACCCCGTTCCTGTGGTTCGACGATAAAGCCGAAGAGGCTGTGAACTTCTATGTGTCGCTTTTCAAGAATTCCAAAATTACCGGCACCACACGCTATGACGACATGGGGGCCGAGGCCTCCGGACGACCAAAGGGAACGGTAATGACCGTAGAATTCCAACTCGAAGGACAGGAATTTGTGGCATTAAACGGTGGTCCGCATTTCAAATTCACGGAAGCCGTATCTTTCGTAGTGAATTGCGAAACGCAGCAAGAAACAGACAAGTTCTGGGAGAAGCTCTCTGAAGGCGGAGAAAAGTCCCAATGCGGGTGGCTAAAAGACAAGTATGGTTTGTCATGGCAAGTTGTTCCCACGGTTCTGGGTGAGATGTTCCAAGACAAAGATCCTGCGAAAGCGAAGCGAGTTATGGAGGCCATGCTTAGAATGCATAAGCTTGACATACAAACTTTGAAGCAAGCGTATGAACAAGAATAATCCAGCACAGTCTAACAGTGCCGGATGCGGTGGCGAGGTCGGCTTAGAAGCGGGTGATTCGATCTTCTGAAGGAGACCCACATGAAGTACATGTTGCTGGTTTATCTGGATGAGCAGGCACTGAGCGACAGCGAGCGGGAGCACTGTTACGTTGAGTCTGCCGAGCTCACGCAACAGCTCCACTCAAGTGGGCAGTATTTGGATGCCAGTCCGCTACATAGTATTTCGACGGCGACCAGTGTTCGCGTGCGCGACGGCAAACGACTGGTGACTGACGGACCATTCGCAGAGACGCGCGAACAACTCGGCGGCTACTACCTGATCGACGCCAGGGATCTCGACGAGGCGATCCGCATCGCCGAAAGGATTCCACCCGCGCGATTCGGTACTATCGAAATCAGGCCAGTAATGGAGATCTCGGGCCTACCGACGGTTTAGTTTCCCGTCCTCGAAGACGATCCACGAAATCACACGAACCAGCACGAATAGTGAGATTTCGTGGAATTTAGTGGATCGTGTTCCCGGAGCCTCCGCGAAGCGACGTAGATACTGAAAACATGACACTACCGGGTTTCAGGATCTGGATGGCCAAATTAGGGAACTCATCTACAGCGAGCCAAGCGCACAACTCAGTTTGAAAGGACTGGCCATGAAAAAAGTAAAATCCGGTGCTACACCGCAGACCGTAGACGACTATCTCGCGGCGCTTCCGGAAGATGCGAGGGCCACGCTTGAGAAGATTCGCAAAACAATTAAGGCCGTTGCGCCAAATGCTACGGAAGTGATCAGCTACCAGATCCCGATGTACAAACACCACGGAATGCTGGTGGGCTTCGCCGCCTTCAAGGACCACTGCAGCTTCTTTCCCGGCGCAAAACCTATAGCCACATATAAGGATGAGCTGAAGGCCTATAAAACATCTAAGGGGACTATTCGATTTCCGATCGGCAAGCCACTACCCGCGGCGCTCGTGAAGAAGCTGGTCAAGACCCGCATTGCTGAGAACGAAGTGGCGTTTAATAAGAAAGAAAAGAAAAGATGAAGAGTTTGATCATTCGTACACTGTGATCACTATGGAGTCGGAATTTATGGGAGGTAAGCTTATGTTGAAAGACTCAAAAGCATTTAGCGGTTTTTCGGTGGACGACCTTAAAAAAGCGAAGGTGTTTTACGGACAAACACTCGGACTGGAAGTTTCCGAAACGAGTGAAGGCTTGGGACTACAAATCGCCGGCGGTACTAAGGTATTCATATACCCCAAGGCGGATCATACTCCGGCAAGCTTCACTGTTCTCAATTTTCCCGTAGGCGATATTGAACAAGCTGTAGATGAGCTTGGCGGGCGTGGCGTGCTGTTCGAGTCGTACGAAGGCGAGATGAAGACGGACAAAAAGGGCGTCTTTCGAGGTGCAGACCGCGGCGAGGGTCCGAACATTGCCTGGTTCAAAGATCCGGCCGGCAATATCCTGTCCGTCCTTGAACAGAACGAGTAATAATTTCGATGAAGGCGCAAAGATTCAATTGGCCAAGCTGGGTAGGATTTCTGCTCAGCTTGATTGCATTTCTCAGTTACTTCTTTGTCTTTGTTTGGTTCCCGTCGCGAAATACCGCAACCACTGCATTCGCCAGAGGCTGCCGCGTGATGGCGTCGCGAACAACTCCTACAATACGTCCATTCCCTCCGCCTACTCCGCCTTCGGCAATTAATCGGCGAAGTTGAATAATTAGAGGAAACTCGACATCCGCGATAGTGTGGTCGAGGATTTGAAGATGTATCCCCGCGTTCCCCTCCAACCCTCCGAAGATTTGCCATATAGGAGTTCGGAAAAGAGAGATATCGATCTCACCAAAGCCATTAATGTCCGTACGAGGTCCGATAACTCCGTACAAGAGAAGCTTGAACCGTGGTCCCACTAATCCCTTGATGTTTGCGCCTGCTGTAAAGCTTGGGCCGCTAAATGAAAAAGAGCTGGAGAAGTCTGAGATAGGACTCCAGGGGCCATCGGAGAACCCCAATCCGGCCGTGAAGATGGCATATTGATTTACGCCTACTTCAACTCCCACAGAAGCAGTTCCCTTAGCACGCGCTACCAGATCAACTTCAGGCACAATCACTACTGGAACCCAGCCGACCCAGATGATTATTCTATCGAATTGAAAATGTGCGAACTCCTTTTCTGCATCGAACAAGCTAGCCTCTAGCCGGCTCTTGATTGTGAGGGCGACACTCTCATTAACCTGGATGTAAAACGCCAGCTTTTTAAGATGAAAGTCGTCTATATCGAAATCAAAATGGAGTTGCGGGTTAGCTGTGATAGCGCCGTCCAGGACAAGCTGGTCGGCAGTCGTGCTTGGATTTCCATCTCTATCGTAAACAACAAGATCATTGAGTCGGACACTTAACCCATCCTCAACTGAATCGCTCGTCGCAAGACTTCTTGCAACAAAAGAAGTGCCTGGGCGCGGTCGCAACGCTCGAAGTCGCATCGGAGGCGTTAAGCGCGCGATCGACAGTGATCGTCGCCTTCTCTAGAGCTTCGCTCAGCGAAGCCGCCCTCGTAGCTATGAACGCATTGGCGATCGTGACCTGATCGGGTGCGACCGGTTTAGGGTGATACTCATTGAATTCCTCGATGGCTGACGGATCGCCGCTCCGGATGCTGCGGAGCAAATCCTTGGCCTGGTATTTGAGTTGGTCGAGGTTGGGACACGGGAAGGTGACGATCTCGTTGGACATACGAGCCTCCTTTGGTTATGGCCCGCTGTCCGCTCATCTCGGGCGAAAGGAGGTTCGCATCGGAACCTGTAGTCACATCAATCGAATCAGGTGGACTCGGTCCTGCCCGCGGACGGGGGGCGGCCTGCACGCCGCGGAGAGGATAGCGTCGTCAAACCAATGAATCAAGATCAAGTTTGCACTAACTGAACACATTCCATTAAAGTATTCGCCATCTCACTATGATAGGGATCGCTGTAGCATTCAGGAGGCGTCATGAATTCGCCCGAGCCGCAACGGATGCTTTTGCATTACCGATTGTTGGGCAAGATTGGCAGTGGTGGCATGGGTGAGGTCTACAAAGCTGAGGACACCCGGCTCGGCCGCACCGTGGCCATCAAACTTCTGCTGACTGCTGTCAGTCAGAAACCTATCGCCCGGCGCCGCTTTCTTCAGGAGGCACAATCAGCTTCCGCCCTCAATCATCCAAACATCGTAACCATTTACGCCATTGAACAGGCTGACGGCCTCGATTTCATCGTGATGGAGTTTGTGGAGGGGCAGAATCTTAAGAGCCTGATCGAAACAGACGGAGCACTCCCCCTCACGCGACTGCTTGATATCGGGGTCCAGACGGCTGAAGCGCTGGAAGCGGCGCACGAAATCAACCTCATCCACCGCGACATCAAATCGGCGAACATTTTCATCACCCCGCGCGGCCAGCCGAAGGTACTTGATTTCGGACTGGCAAAACTGATTCGTACGGTCGCCGATCAGGTCGATCAGGACGCGCCTACGCTGACAAACCTGACTGACGAAGGAACTGTTCTGGGCACCGTGGCTTATATGTCTCCGGAACAAACCCGCGGACAAGCTCTCGACGCGCGTTCTGATATCTTTTCCCTCGGCTGTGTCCTTTATGAGGCGGCAACACGATCGCTGCCCTTTGCTGGCCCCAGCATGCTCACCATCATGGACGCCATTGCGACAAGGGATCCGCCGTCGCCCAGCCGCCTCAGACCGGAACTGCCGCTTGAGTTCGATTTGATTATCGAGCGGGCGCTTGCTAAAGACAAAGAGAAACGTTATTCGTCAGCGGCTGAGCTGGCCCAGGCCTTGAAGAGCTTGCGAGCAACCTTCACCGGGGAGTGGCTGGGTAGCCCGATCGTCTATGACAAGGATTTAGTCGAAGGGCCTGCCGCTCCATTTGTAGGTAGAGATCCCGAGTTGAGCAGGCTGGAAGAATTTCTGCAGCAGGCAATTGACGGCAGCGGTCGTGTAGTGTTCATCAGCGGCGAACCGGGCATTGGTAAGACTTCACTTTCGGATGAATTTCTGCGCCGCGCCCGCGCACGCTTTCCAGGTTTATCAGTTTCTCGCGGACGTTGCGTCGAACAGTATGGCACCGGCGAGGCCTATCTGCCGTTTCTGGATGCCATAGGCGCGTTGCTGGACGGATCCTCGCGTGAGCGACTGGCGGCGGTAATGCGAACCTCCGCGCCGACGTGGTGCTCGCAGTTGCCCGTAGCTTTCGCATCCACAGGCGCGATGGAAAAGTTGCAACAGGAAACGATTGGTGCGACGAAAGAACGGATGATGCGCGAAATGGGAGATGCGCTCAGTATCTTTGCTACCACTTCACCCGTGGTCTTACTGCTCGAAGACTTACACTGGGCCGACCCTTCCAGCGTGGATCTGCTGCGGCATTTGTCTCAACGCATCAGCAAGCAACGTCTATTGATTGCCGGTACATTCAGACCCGAGGACATTGAGCGAAGCAATCATACGCTCAAGAGCTGCAAAGCTGAGATGCAAGCGCACAAGTTGTGTGAGGAGATCGCGCTCGATTCGCTCAGTCCCGCCCATATTCAGGACTACCTGAATGCGACCTTTGCGCCGCACAATTTTCCGCCCGAATTTGCCACACACATTCACGATAAGACCGAAGGGCACCCCCTGTTTGCCACGAACCTTTTGCAGTATCTGCACGAACGAGGCGACATTTCGAAAACGAATGAACACTGGTCTTTGAGCCGGGCGATCTCAGAGATGGAGTTGGAATTGCCGCAAAGCGTGCGCAGCATGATCAGCAAGAAGATGGATTCGCTTGCCGAAGAAGAGCGCCGCGTCTTGCAGTACGCCAGTGTCGAAGGGCAGGAGTTTCGTTCTACCGTAGTTGCGAGTTTGCTCGGTGTCGACGAGGTTGATCTGGAGGAGTTGCTCGCTCGCATCGAGAAAACTCATCGACTGATCGTGACCCGCGAAGAAGAAGAATTACCTGACGGATCGCTCGCGACGCGCTATCGCTTTGCGCACGCGCTCTACCAGAAGTGTCTTTACGACGATCTGGTTACCAAACGAAGAATTATGCTGCACCGTCAGGCCGGCGAACAATTGGCCCGGCATTACGGAAAGCGCGCTCCTCAGATCGCCACGCAACTCGCACTGCATTTCGAACGCGGACGCGACTTTGCACGTGCAGTGGAGTTTTTGATCCATGCGGGAGACAACGCGACCACGCTTTATGCGAACGCCGAAGCCGCTGACCATTACACGCGTGCTCTGAGTTTGTCGGAGAAGCTGCCTGACGAAGCGCAGGCGGAAACGATGGGGACCCTCTACGGGAAACGTGGCGCCACCAATATGGCGCTAAGCCGCTTTGGCCAATCCGTCGACGATTATATAAGCATGCTCAAACATCAGGAGGTTTTCGACTCACCTGAGAAGAAGGCCGCGGGGCTTACCGCCCTGGCGACGACGTTGTTCTTTTCTCACCGCCTTGAGGAGATGGAGGCCCGCGCCGATGAAGCGCTGGCCTCCGCTAAGCGCGCTGGGAGCGAAACGCTGCGGCTGGACACGATGGGCCTGATGGCGCTGAAGCATTTGTGTTACGGCGAGCTGGCGCTCGGACGTCCGATTCTGGACGATGTAATCAAGAGTGCCCGCGCCATCGATCACAAACCGGCGCTGCTGTCGGGTTTGACCTGGCGCGGTTGTCTCTATTTCTTCCAGACTGAATATG
>JBPCIQ010000298.1:0-8698 GCA_051006135.1 Pyrinomonadaceae bacterium
GGGCTATCTGCTCCACTTGATGGTGGGAATTATTCGACTGCCGCCAATGATTCAGAGCCAACAGCAATTTGAAGCGCACGTTCTGGCCCAAATGGAAATCGTTGCCGGATCGATCAATCGAGTGGCTCAAGGTCTTCAGGTTCACGACCAGCAGATCAGCGCGTTGGTAAAGGAACATCAGACCACTCGTGACCTAATTCTCAGGCGATTTACGGAGCTCACCGACTATTTTGAGAAGAAACTAAGCTTGGAAACCTCAGAGAGGCAGCAGGAAGCTCTGCGGAACCAACAAAGATCCCAGGAGGAAAGTGCGCGAAGGAAACAGGAGCACGAGCGGAGGCAGCGGGAAAATGCAGAGACGCAGCAGGAAAATGCGAAGAGGCAGCAGGAAAATACAAAGACGCAGCAGGAAAATACAAAGACGCAGCAGGAGTTGGTCGGCCTCGGCGCTAACGTGAAGCGCGAAATGGACCGCGTGTTCCAAAAGCAACAGCAGGTCAGGTCTGAGTTGGTTTTGCAGAATCAGCGCCTGACGCTTGTGCTCGAGGAAGCGCGTCGACGGTTGCCAGCGCCTTTCGATGAAGATCAGTTGCAAACTCTCGCCAGGGAGGAGACGCATGCGCTGGATGCCTTTTATGCGGCCTTTGATGAGTACTTTCGCGGAAGCAAAGAGGAGATCAAAGACCGCCTAAACGTTTATCTGCCCATCGTCAGAGCTGGTGGGATTGGCGCGGCATCGACACCGATCCTGGACGTGGGTTGCGGGCGGGGTGAATGGCTCGAGTTACTGGGTGAGGAGGGGCTCACGGCAACGGGAGTCGATGCAAACCGTATTCTGGTAGCGCAATGTCGCGAGCGTGGGCTCAAAGTAATTGAAGACGATCTAATGAATTACTTACGTAGCCTGCCGGACGCAAGCCTTGGCGGGATCAGCGGTTTTCATATCGTCGAACATTTGCCCATTGAAACTCTCGTGAAGTTAATTGACGAGACCATGCGGGTTTTGCAGCCCGAAGGAGTGGTTATCTTTGAGACCCCTAATCCTCAGAATGTGCTGGTAGGAAGTTGTAACTTTTACTTTGATCCCACGCACCGTAATCCGTTGCCGTCTCAAGTCTTGAAGTTTCTGCTTGAATCGCGAGGATTCGTGGGCGTGAAGATTCTCAACTTGAATCCCTCAGATGAAGCTCCGGTTGAAGGTGATTCTGAACTGGCGAAGCGTTTCAATCAGTATTTCTATGGGCCTATGGACTATGGCCTCGTGGCGTGGAAGATCTCCGACCAGAGCGAAGACGATGGACGATAGACGAGGGACGAGGGACGGTAGACGAGGGACGAGGGACGATAGACGATGGACGGTAGACGATAGACGATGGACGGTAGATAGTGCGCTTTAGACCTCACACCTCACTACCCTAAAAGGAGAACCTCACATGTACAAATTCGAACGTCTCAAGGTTTATCAACTTGCACTTGACTACATCGACAAGGTGTATTTAGTCGCCGCAAAGCTTCCTCGCAATGAAGAATACAATCTCAACTCACAGAACAAGCGTGCTGCGACTTCCATTGCGCTAAACATCGTCCGTTCTAACGCATGCGAATCTTGATTGCCACCACTCACGTGCCGTTCATTCGTGGAGGTGCAGAGCTTCTCGCGGAAGGCTTGCGAGATGAACTCCGAGCCGCTGGTCATGAAGCCGAGATTGTCGCCATTCCCTTCAAATGGTATCCACCCGAGAAGATTCTGGAGCACATGCTGGCTTGTCGCCTGCTGGATTTGAGTGAAGTGGCGGGGACACCTGTGGATCTCCTCATCGGCTTGAAATTTCCGGCTTATCTCATTCCACATCCGAACAAGATCCTTTGGATTCTGCACCAGTTTCGCACGGCCTATGAGCTTTGGGATCACCCTTTGGGCGATTTAATCACCTCGCCGAATGGTCTGCCCGTGCGCGACGCTATCCGGCGCGCCGACAAACAGATCATCCCGGAATCAAAAGCAGTTTTTTCCCTGTCTGAGAATGTCGGCAAACGTTTGAAGAATTATTGTGGCATAGATTCAACGGCTCTTTACCCACCGCCGCCACATGCTGAGAAGTTTTATTGTGCGCCAGCCGAGGACTATCTGTTCTTGCCCAGCCGTCTTTCGAATCTGAAGCGACAATCTCTCGTCCTGCAAGCCTTGGCTCAGACCAGACAGCCTGTGAAAGTTCGCTTCGCGGGCACTGCCGAACAGCCCTCTTACGCCAGGGAACTACAAGCTCTAGAGCGAAAACTCCGACTGCGCGACCGGGTGAAATGGCTGGGTCACGTGACTGAAGAAGAGAAGCGCAATCTTTATGCTCATGCTCTTGGTGTCGTCTATCCACCGCTGGATGAGGATTACGGCTATGTTACGCTGGAAGCGATGCTGGCCTCCAAGCCTGTCATTACCTGTACCGACTCCGGCGGGACTTTGGAGTTTGTGGTTGCTGGTGAAACTGGATTGGTTGCGGAGCCAACGCCGGAGAGTTTGGCACTTGCGATGGACAGTGTTTGGGAGAAGCGCGAGCAGGCCGTAGCCTGGGGCGAGGCAGGGCGCGCCCGCTTTCATCACATGGGCATCGAGTGGCCTGGTCTCGTCCGGAGATTACTCGGACAAACCACGTGAAACAGGGGTCATTGTTTTGAATTCAATTGTGCGTATCTAGCCCGAATCCTCCACTCGTCAAGGCCAATCGCTGACTGATAGACTCTTTTTATTGACATGAGGATCATAATTGCTACGGTGCAGGTGCCGTTTATTCGTGGCGGAGCAGATGCACATGCTGAAGGATTGAGAGATGCGTTGCTTGCCAGCGGTAGACAGGCTGAGATTGTTGCCGTCCCCTTCAAATGGTATCCCCCCGAAACCATCCTTGATCACATGTTAGCTTGCCGCCTACTGGATCTAACCGAAGTCGCCGGGACTCCTATCGATCTTCTCATCGGCTTAAAGTTTCCGGCTTATCTCATCTCACATCCGAAGAAGGTTCTGTGGATTCTCCATCAGCATCGGACAGCTTATGACCTGTGGGATCATCCGCTCGGCGATCTGATCGAGACCGCTAATGGCATAGAGGTGCGCGATGCTATCCGGCAGGCCGACCGGCAGATTATTCCTCAGTCGAGGGCGGTTTATGCCAATTCTGGTAATGTCGCTAAACGTCTCAAACACTATAGCGGCATAGACTCGACGCCGTTGTACCATCCGCCCCCGTACGCTGAACACTTTTACTGCGCACCAGCCGAAGAGTATCTATTATTTCCCAGCCGGCTTTGTCACCCGAAACGCCAGTCGCTGGTACTGGAAGCGCTAGCCCGCACCAAAGAGCCTGTTCGCGTGCGCTTTACGGGCAACTCTGACCGTCAGAGTTACGGAGTTGAACTGAAAGCGATGGCCCGAAAGCTCAAAGTGCAAGGCCGAGTCGAATGGCTGGGACAGGTAACGGAAGAAGATAAACGCCACCTCTATGCGCGTGCGCTAGCGGTGATTTATCCGCCCTTCGATGAAGATTATGGTTACGTGACGCTGGAAGCGATGCTTGCTGCAAAGCCGGTAATCACTTGTACAGACTCGGGCGGGCCACTCGAGTTTGTGCAGCACGAACAAACTGGATTGATCGCCGAGCCCGCAAGCGACAGTCTGGCAGCCGCGCTTGACCGGATTTGGGTAGAACGCCCACAAGCGCAGGAATGGGGAAAGGCAGGCCGCGCGCTCTACGACACGATGGAGATCACCTGGCCGGGTGTTGTGCGGAAATTGCTTTCCTGACGAGAGTCCATCGCCTGAACGCTAGTTCCTTTCGAATTCTTATGAAACTCAATTGGTTTTCACCACTACCGCCAGCTAAGACCGAGATTGCCCACTACACAAAGCGCTTGCTTCCCGCACTTTCTTCCCACGCGGAAGTCACTCTTTGGACGGATCAGCGAGACTGGGACCGCCAGCTTGCAGAATTTGTTGAAGTGCGAGTCTACAAAGTCAAAAAGATCCCGTGGGCTGATCTCAACCGGGCGGACATGACCGTTTATCAGATCGGAAATAACCCCCTCTTTCACGGAAGTATTTGGCAGGTGTCTCGACGTCATCCGGGAGTCATTGTCCTGCACGACGACCGGCTACATCATTTCTTCGACGGACTCTACAGAGTCGAGTGGCGTGATCGTAATTCTTATCTTGAGTTGATGGAACGATACTACGGAGAGCAGGGTCGTAGTGATGCGGACAAGTGCTACCAAAGTGAGGCGAAAAACATCGGCTACATGGCTGAGCTCTATCCGCTCACCCAGCTGGCTATCGAGAATGCTCTCGGTGTAGTAGTTCATACTCGGGAGGCATTTGACAGTCTGGCAGCAAATCCGCGCTCGACGTTGGCTTATGTCCCGCTTCCTTTCGCAGTTAATCCGCTGCCCAAGCGACCTGGTAAATCCGGCCCCCCTTATCGATTGATTCTATTCGGTTATCTCGGGCGAAACCGTCGACTCGCGTCCGTTTTCAAGGCCCTGGCTGGAATGCACGAAAGAGATCAGTTTCATCTGGACATCTTTGGAAATATTCTCGATGACGAGAAAGACGTGCACGCGCAGATCAGCAAGCTCAATTTAAAGAAACAGGTAACCCTTCACGGATTTGCGCCCGAACCAGAACTCGAAGATTTTCTTTCAAGTTCCGATTTGGCAATCAATCTGCGCTTCCCCACGATGGGAGAAGCTTCTGCCAGCCAGCTTCGCATTTGGGCCCACGCTCTTCCCAGTCTTGTGTCTAAAGTTGGCTGGTATGGATCCCTACCGTCAGACACAGTGGCGTTTGTTCGTGCTGATGCAAATGAGATAGAAGACATTCAGCGCCACTTGAGAACCTTTCTCACCAATCCAGCGCGCTTCGCAATCATGGGAGAGCAGGGAAGGAAGGAATTGCAACAGAATCACTCGCCGGAAGTATACGCGAGTGCGGTGATGGAAATGGCTAAGAGGGCGATGAGCTTTCGTTTCCAGGCAGCGTATCTCGCGCTCGCCGAAAGAACGGCCAGCAGTACGGGCGATTGGCTCAATCCCCGCACGGCAGACAGATTATTTCTTAAAACAGCCACCGAAATCTTCGCGATGGCGTCCAGGTGATCCGGTGAAAATCGCCCTCGATGGCCTTCCCTTAAGCGATACGCTTACTGGTGTGGGCCATTACACGCTGGAACTTGCCCGTCACCTCGCCAGGTCGAGCGCCGACGAAGTATTCGTCGTATCGCCTCGCGGCTTCATAGCCTCGATGGAGTCAGAAACAGGTAGCCCAACAAATCTGCATCTGACTCGCCCTACAATTAGTCCGTTAACTCGTTATTGGTGGTCTATAGGGTTGCCGCGGTACATCCGCAAAAACGAGATTGAAATTTTCCACGGCACCAACTTTGAAGTTCCCTTGCGGGGTAAATGTCCAAGCGTGATCACCATTCACGACCTCTCCATGGTTCTACACCCGCAAACTCATAACCGAAGACGCGTGCGCCGAGCGCGCCAACGACTTCCCATAATGGCCCGGACGGCAACGATGGTGGTTACCCCAAGCGAAGCAGTGCGCCAGGAGGTGCACCAACACCTCGAAATTCCCCTGGATCGCATTGTAACGATCCCGGAAGCCGCAAGGAGTACTTTTCATCGTCAAGATCCCGAGCTTACTGACAAAGTGCGAAAGCGGCTTGAGATCACCACGCCGTTTGTTCTCTATGTTGGTACGGTAGAACCACGCAAGAATCTTCTCACGCTGGTGCGGGCGTTTGAGGATGTATTGAGTGCCAGTGACTTCTCGTTGCAGTTGGTTATTGCTGGTCGGAAAGGGTGGATGGTTGATGATCTCTTCCGGCACGTCAAACAGTCACCTGCCGCGGAACAGATCATCTTTACAGGTTATCTAAGCGACGATGACCTGTGCGCGCTTTACTCAAGTTGCGTTCTCTTCGTTTATCTGTCGTTGTACGAAGGGTTCGGCTTGCCCCCGCTTGAAGCGATGGCCTGCGGCGCGCCGGTCATCGCCAGCCGTATTCCCAGCCTCACCGAAACGGTTGGCGAAGCCGCGCTGCTGGTTTCTCCAACGGACGTGCGGGAATTGGCGCTTAACATTAGGAGCCTCCTTCAAGATGAAGCAGTTCGCACGCAGTTGGCAAGAAAGGGCAGGCAGCGCGTATCTGAACTAAGCTGGGATCGAACTGCACGGCTGACGAGAGCGGTTTATGATCAAGCGCTGGCTAGGACCGCTCGGTAGGATGGTACAAGTCAAAAGGCTTGCTTCGTTTGAAGCAAGCCTTATTTGTTAGCTAGCAATGAAGCTCGCTACTAGTTAAGTTCTAATTATTCTTAACTCGGCGGGATAGTGCCGCAGTCCCGGTCAGTGTAGAACAAGGTATTGCCAAACCGCTCCTGATACTCTCGCGAAGTGATGAAAGCACAGACCATGCTGCGATAGCTTGCCAAGGACGGGTTGTTAACGATACCCAGCCAGAAATCATAACCGGCCTGGTCGTAGTCGCGAGTCAAATACCCCCAGTACTGCATGGCCACGAAGGCGCGATTGTATTCCGCTTGCGAGAAAGCGGGATCATCAGCCACTGCGCTAACTACGGCAGCACGGCCACCCGCATTAAAGGCGTCTAACAGCGGTTGACTGGCGAGAGTAACGCCGGAGGTCTGCTGCACCCTGGCGATGACTGCATTAACAAAGGCCGGACCCGTAGTGGCGGTTTGATACTTCTGTCCAAACTCCGGACGCTGCACAAAGGCTGCCGCCAAAGCAGCCTTGCCCGCTTCCAAGGTTGAGCTCCCGGAAAGCAGACGGCGGTCCGGCTTGAATTCAGCATAAGTCGGTTGACGGTTGAGAGTTCCCTTGAAGAGTTTGTAAACGAAATAGCCCGTTCTCTGAAACTCGTTCTCGACGAAGAACGCGGCTGAGACGCCGACCTTTCTGCCGAGTACGTTGCAACCTGGAGTGTTGATGCAATCGGTGACTTGGCCCGTCCAGTAGTTAAGACCCGCCTGGTCAGGGAAACGAGCGAAAAAATCGAGATAGTGCTGGCTGGCGAAAAAGTCAGCGTCATTGATCGTTATCGGCGTCGTTGTGCCCGGTCGCAAACGCAACGGCTTGACCTTGATGTTGCCGTAAAACAACTCGGCAGGAAGGTCCGGTCCGTCCGGCTGAACTATTCTCAAAGTCGGAGCCTGGCCCAGGGCCGTCACCGCGGTAAAGGCCAAAGTAATAACAAGAATCGTAAGCTTGCGCATTGCAAAACTCCTGGTTTTCATCAGCGGCGGCACTGGCTTTCCACCATCAGATTTTTTCGAGAAAAAGGGAGGTTCTCTCGTTGTGCTTCAAAATTTGGCCGTGACGTTACGGCCGGTCAGGCAAAATCGAGTTTAGCTCGCAATATCCTCTGTGTCAACGAAGTTGCAGGGCTTCGTGTTCTGACTTGATTGAGAAACGTCACTCGGATCCCGGGCAGTAACCCGACTGATCAGGAGGGTTTTGATACGCGCCCGAAGCCCTCCTTAACAGTCGAGCTACTGCCCCCAAGTGGCATTTCCAAAATCCGATTTCAAACCCTAAATCCGAGTTCAAACCCAAATCCGAGTTCAAACTAGGTCACATCGTATTGGCGCCCAAAATGGATAGGAATCTTCAGTCATTGCTACCTTGGGCACCCCTCGATAACCCAAATGGTTTGGTAAAATCTCCCGGCTCCAGTATTTGGACGCCAGGATTGAGCGTTTGGCCGAGCAAATTGTTACCCTTTTTCCTAAGTCCGTCTTAACAGCCAAGCGGAACGAGAACTAGCGATATGAAAAGCGTGAAGCGTGGTACCATGTTGCCCGGCCGGATCGAGCCCACAATCCGGCCGGCTTATTTTTTCCCTTCCCTGGAATTCTGCAGTGCAACGTCTGCCTACCATAGTTACCGCTTTCGCGATACTGCTGGGCACAATTTCGCCCGTGCGGTCGAATACCATCGAGTTTACCGACTCGGCAGCTGCGCGCCAGATCAAATGGTGGAATAACACTGTTAAGATTGCTTTCTCCGCTTCCCTCCAATCGCCAGGACCTAACATAAAGCCTGGCAGCGACGTAATCGGGGCGGCGCGTCGCGCGCTCTCCCGCTGGTCTACAGTGTCGAACGTAAGATTTATTGAGACGTCATCGGCCGCTCGGTCGATCAGCCCTGGCGGCAATGGTGATGGGGTCAATCTGATCACACTCGCCGATACTGCCGAGAACAGGTCAATTTTTAGCGGCGGTGGGATGACTGGCAAAACCCGTATCTTCTACGACAATGCAACTGGCGCAATCCTTGAAGCTGATATCGTGATTAATCCATACCCTACGGGTGAGGGTGGCACGGCGCTACAGTTTTCCACTGATGGCACGCCAGGCACCTACGATCTCGAGTCAACATTTACGCATGAGCTGGGCCATCTGCTCGGCCTCGAACATTCAAATGTGATTGCATCGACCATGCAGGCTCGCCAGGCAGTGAACGGCACTTACAAGTTGGCTGCTTTTACGGAGCGCACCTTGAGCGAGTCGGATCGCGCAGCAGTTTCCAGTATTTACGGGCAGCAGCAAGAGGAGACAGGTGGGATCCAGGGTAGGTTGCTGAAAAACTCCCCTGGCAATTCTCCAGGGAGTGACACCGCCC
>JBPCIQ010000299.1:0-12805 GCA_051006135.1 Pyrinomonadaceae bacterium
CATCATATCGGGCTCGAGATAAGTGCCCGCGAAAAGGTCCGTGTAGATTGCCTCGCGCGGATGATGAACCTCGCCATGATTCTGATGGGCGAGCAAGAACTGCACCATTGATTTGTTCAAACGGGAGTCGATTGAACCGTGAGGCGGGTCAGGTGGTGGAACCATGAAAAGAAAACCTCCGATCAATTCGTAGTGAGAGCGATCGTCAGGTTCCGGCAGGGCCCAAAACTCTTCGAGTGTGTAACTGTGTAAGAGTGGTGAGAAGCTGACCTGTGGGGTCGTGTCGAGAGTCTGCATAATTCAAACCTCCAATTCCTGGGGCTTATCCTACCATTAGAGACTATTGCTGATCATCATCATCAGCACTTGTGCCTGGTCGACGTCTCGGTTGTTCGGCGCGCTCAGTGTTCAGCGAATCAAAGTTCAGCGCGGCGTTGAAGAGCAGAAAGAAGCTTCCCTGCGTTTGGTGCCGCCACATCGGATGATTGGCAAACATGACCACATGGCCGCGCCCCACCGGCACATCGATTACTGCCGGAGCATTGGCTAGCTCCGATCCGCCTGCAAGCATACCGCTCACCAGCAAGTTCTTTTCATCAGGCGCGAACCGCAACACGACGCGCGGGCGCTCTGCTGGTGGCGTTAAAAATGCTCCCAACGCTCGCCGCTGTTCTTCCGTGATTTGTTCTTCGCCGGGCCGTGCGGGTGTCTGCTCATGTGAGGGTGCAACTTGAGGCATTCCCTGAACGATGTCCGGGTCTGTCAAACTTCCTCTCCCGGAAGCTCTACCTCCAGTTCCCGGCCCACCAGCACCGCCACCGGCTCCGCCACCACCGCCGCCGGTTTGGGAGACCACTTGGAACAACGGCGCCTGGTTGAAATAGATCGGTACGCAAGCTCGCTAAAGTAACGGTAGATATCTTTCGTATAGGTTAACCTGTTCGGAGTGCCCACGATGTAGCCGAGCACCTTGTCCGGCGACGGCACCTTATCTGACATCGGCAGGTGATCGACCAACTCGGTCATAAAATAAGGCTCAGTCGTGTACTCCTTAATCTTGTTCGTGTAATCGGTGTTGTTTGCAGTGTCGCGAGTCTCGTTCACCTTACCCGGTGTCGATTTTGTCTCGTGGCCTGATCCGCCTCCCCCTTCGATTTTCTTTTGGGCCGAGCCGACAGCAGCCAGGGAAATGAGAAGAACGAGCGAGACGAGTGTGACTGCAGGCATTCGCTGACTTGTCGGTAAGAGGTTTGCGGGATTCATCATTCCCTCCATTTTGAGTCTCTGATTAAGATTGATTTAAAAGGCGTGCGGCCAGCATCTTACGAATGTTGGCTAAGAGAGTAAAGAATCAGCTAGCATGCGAAGCCGCGAAAGAGGATTTAGGTGCTTAATCAACCTTTACGATTAACTTTTCAGGCGGCAGCATCGCGGGCATTCCTTTGTGTTGCCAGCAACGCACCGCTTCAGGAAAGCGACGTGAACAAGGTTTTCCTTTCTTCGTTCGCGCACCGCAGATGTAGACGACTCCTGCAGAACTGGTTTGTTGGGTCTGCGAACCGGGGTGCGCACTAACAGTCACGTTTGAACTTGCCGAACCTTGTCCGCCGTTTGACGCACTAGCATCCTGTGAACTGACCGATGAAGTGCGAGATGGAATAGCGTTGCGCTCAATAATCAGTGGCGGGGTTGGAAACCTGGCAGCACGACCCGCGGCCAGGCCAATGCCAAACAGCACAATCCCGGCAACGAGCGGAAGAGTCAGTCGTTCTTTCTTCAGACGTTGCGAGCAACTGGCGCAAAATCTGCCGCTGGTCCAAGGGTACCATCGGAGCCGGATGATCTTCGTACCACAATCTGAGCAGAAGTTTGGCCTGTACATTGTGAGAAACTCCGGGAACAGAAAGTGTGAGGGTCTTCCTGCTAACGGAGGACCGGTCTTCGAGGACGGCGACGCCGGAGCCAGGGTCGATAACGAAACTTGAGGCAGTCGCCCACTCGCGCGTAGGACTGGAGCGCATTATATGCCCAAGTCACCGTCAATAAGGATGTTTTTGCTGCTTTAGCAGAAACATCCGATTTTTCCGTAAATCCAGACGGCTCTTACCTCGAGAAGCATGCCTTAAAGCAACTAGATTGCTCTTTTCGACGTCCGAAGTAGCATTGCATCCCGGATCGCTCCGGAATTGCCAAACGTTCAAACTAGTAGGCATACTCGATAACTGCGGGATCCCCAGCGGGGCAGCCTGCCGGGGTACAAGCGAAAACAGCAATGTATTTTACGATGACTAACTCTAACTTTTTTTCGCCGTGTTTCTTACGGATTGTCCTGAAAGCCTCGCGCTTAACGCTTTCCCTCTTGCTGGTGATTCTTGGGGCCGCGGTCATGTCACGCGCCCAGGACCCGGACGACGTAGTGCGCACCGAAGTCTCGCTGGTGCAACTAAATGTCGGCGTGGTGGATAAGGATGGGCGTGCTGTTACGTCTCTATCGCGAAACGACTTTGCGGTCTATGAGGATGGAGTGCGTCAGTCGATCTCACAATTCGAGCCTACGAACGCGCCTTTCAGTGTGGTGCTCTTGCTTGATATGTCTGGCTCGACTATTAACTTTCGTCAACAGCTAAAACTGGCTACAACCCGCTTTCTTGATGTGCTGGCTCCCGCAGACCGCGTGGCAGTGGTCCAGTTCAACGCCAAGGTCAAGAAGCTGGCGCAGTTTTCAGAAGATCGGCGACGCACTGCTTACGCCATAGATATCGCTGAGGGCGCCGGAGAAACTTACCTTTATGAAGCGCTGAGATACGGTCTCAAGGAATTGGAAAAGGAAGGAAAGCGACGGAAAGCCATCGTCGTGCTTACCGACGGTCTTGACACGCAGATGCGCAATGCTGATCGCATCACAGTTTCGAAAGCTCAAACCGATCAGGAGGCCCTGGCCGCAATCAAACCAGAAGCAAGCGCGTCGCTGAACGCAGTTCTCAACGCCGCGGATCGTCAGGGTGTAACAATCTATCCCCTGGCGCTGCCTTCGGGTGATCCAAAGCGATTGCCTATTCCAGGTCCTGACATAACGGGCATTTATTCGGCTGCACGGACCAGACTCCAGAGTCTTGCCAATCGCACTGGGGGCCGTCTTACCGAGATCAATCGTCTCGATCAGATGGCCAGACTCTACATTGAAGTCGCAGCCGACTTGAGGACGCTCTACACCGTAGCCTATCAGGCGCCGGCTGACCGTCCGCGCGATGGCAAGTGGCACGAGATAAAAGTCGAAGTGACGCATCCGGAGCTTCTTGCGCGAACCCGCCCGGGCTACTACGCGCGCTGAGATCTTCTTGTGAAAGACTCCTTGTGAGTGGACGTTCTGCGCATTGACCGCGTGCAAATCAGTTGTATAGACTTCGAGTAGCCCACGTATCGTCCCAAACTAAAATGCTGGAGAAAGAACGACAATTCTATGCAGATCGCTTGGCGGAGTGGCTCTCGCGCTTCCCGGGGAAGTTTGTCGTTGTAAAGGGTCAGGAGCTGCTTGGGGTTTTTGATACAGTTGAGGAAGCGCTAGCTGAAGGTGCGCGCCGATTTGCTCTGGAACCTTTCCTGGTTCGCCGAGTGCAGCCCACTCAGGACGAAGTCAACATTCCGGCTCTGAGTCTAGGAATCCTAATTGCCAATACTCCACCTTCAGTTTAATGCGCAGGGACAGTCTCCTGATGGAAGAATAATTCAACTCCCGCCAAGTATTGCCCTTCTACAACGAGGGCCCTGCATTCAAGTTACGTTGGGTTTAGTTCAAAGCA
The DNA here is from genome assembly GCA_051006135.1 of Pyrinomonadaceae bacterium. GTDB lineage: Bacteria > Acidobacteriota > Blastocatellia > Pyrinomonadales > Pyrinomonadaceae > PSRF01. The sequence continues at coordinate 3,801 of JBPCIQ010000299.1, forward strand.
TAACAGATCAACTTCTTCAGCAGGGGCAAACCGTTCCTCCGCCTATTTCCGGACTCGCCTTGATTGACACTGGGGCTTCATCGACCTGCATTGATGATGCAATAGCACAGCAGCTTCACCTACCCGCTATTGACGTAGTTCAAATGGTCTCAGCCCTCCCATGCATCGACTCAGCAGAATGTTTATCCGGTTCTGATCCAGGTAGTAGGGCCGGCGATCCAAATAAATGTGCCCCGCGCAATGGGAGCGAACCTTTCACCGCAAGGGCTCGCAGCGCTGATTGGCCGGGATTTCCTTCAGCACGTAACGCTCTTTTATAACGGTGTTACGGGACGGATAACGCTTTCCATGTGAGAATAAGTAGTCACCAGAACTCTGGATCGGCTGTAACAAGCTCTCGCTTGACACGCCAAAAACCGGACCGTATATTCAGAAACCTCGCTTCAAAAAATGCACCCGTAGCTCAGCTGGATAGAGTACCTGACTACGAATCAGGGGGTCGCACGTTCGAGTCGTGCCGGGTGCACCAAGTTTTGTTAGGAAAAACGCAAATCACAAGAGGCGGTAGCACTGGCAGGCGGGCAAATTCCCTTTAACTTTCCCTCTAACGTACCGGAAACTGGCTCATAAAGGGTGATCTTCCGATAAGGCGATTTAAGGATGAACGGAAATCTATCGACCTTCCACCGGCCGACTTTCCACCGGACCTTGGCAAGAAGTTTTTGAGCTTTCTTCGCGAGGTGAAACCATAAAACCGTCGGGCGGGAACAGAACGTATTTCATATGAGCATGTGTTACCTGCGGCCATTGTAAGGGCCCCATCACGGCCGCCCTCGTTTCGCGCTTGAGGCATAAACCTTCCGCGCCGATTTTCATTCCCTACACACCTGAAAGGATCATCACAATGGTAGTAAAGAAAAACCGCCGGTGACGATACGATAGTCGAATACTACTTGCAGAACGGGAGCAAAGAGAGTTTTCTGTGTAAGACCGGGAAAGCGAATTATTCGATAAAAGGGGAACGCATAGTGATTTCAAACTCACTGAATATGGTGGGAGTCTCCCGCCTGAAGTCAGGGACCTTCCCGGCGGCACATCAGTTGTGCAGAAAATTACGATCACCTTCGACACGGCAAAGAACACAACAAGCGGGCGAGCTGAGGATAAGCGGGTTGAGCTTCGGCCACCGTTCGTACTGAAATATGAAAGAACTTGGGTCATGAGAACGCCTGAAGCAACTCCTTAGCAGTGAACATCACAACCTTCTAAAGGATGATTGTTGGCGTTATCGACCGCTAAGTCTTCAGGCGTGGCGGCAGCATTAAGATCGTAGTCGGCTGACGATCAGCGTGAGAACGGGCAAGCCAGCCACAATTGGCCTTCATTTTATCTCGCTACTCAGCGGGCCAATCCTCGCCGCTCCTATGGGTCGACCAATCAGTGCTTCGAAACGCGGTGAGAAACTGCTGGACGAGTTCGTCTTGCCGGGTTTGCGGGATGACTACGTGAACGAGTTTCAAGCGCGCGGCTGCGGTCGAGGTGCGCACTCGCCGTGAAAACTCAGCGTCACGCGTAAAACAAAGATCGTAATTGGACGCGGCGAATTGATAGAGCGCTCCATTGTCGATTCCCTGCAATTGTAGCGACTTTACCGAATCGACCTCGTGACCTTCTGCTACCAGGGCCGCGAGCAACTTGCGAGGCATGTTTTCGTCGAGGAGAATCCTCACGCCGCCGCTACTTCCTTTTCGTGCGCCAGATCACGCAACGCGCCCTGCACGGCTTCCTCAGTCAAGGTAGGATAAGCATCGGCGATCTCAGCCACGCTCATTCCACTGGCCAGGCATTCAAGCAGAAAAGCCACCGAGATGCGTGTTCCTTGCACTCGCGGTTTACCACCGAGATGGTCTTTGTCTGAAACGATCCACTTCTCATCGCTCATTGTTTTGCTCTCGATTGAAATCAGGTTCTGCGCTCGTCAAAGCAGCAATTTTGTGTGCCGGTTGTGTGCCAACCTAGCCAAACCAAGCTATACTCATCGGCAAGCAGCCATTATAGAGGAAGCGGAAGGGCTTATAAAGAAGCACGAATCAGAACTGAGACGTACCCAGCAAAACAGTCAAATTGAGACTACGAATCAGGGGGTCGCACGTTCGAGTCGTGCCGGGTGCACCAATAAAAAACAAGTAAAGAGCTACGACTTCATTGACCGCATTCGACATCTGAATGGGTCACGATTGAACTGAAGCGCTGCTGGTACTCAGCCGATGTAATAAACGCGCACACCATGCCGTGCTGTATGGTGGTATCGCGCAATGGCGCGGCGTTTACCTTCCCAAGCCAGAACAAAAAGCCGCCGATGTCCTAGTCGCGCCGGAGATACCCGACGTATTCCGTAAAGACAAACGTGCGGCTGTGCTCCGCATCGAGGAACGGTCGATTGTCCACCGCCGCCCCAAACCCCGCCGGTACGCACGGCGCCGCCGGACTGCCCGGCAAACGGTTGCAGCCGTTCCAGTAGTCATTCGCCAGATGGAACATTACCAACCCCCGCCCGCCCGTATTGAAGTGATTGATCAAAGTGGCGCTCTGCGATGACAGGTCTACACCACTGGCACTCTGAATCGTCGCCAGCACTGCACTAGTAAATTGCGCGCCAGTAGTCAGATTCAAGGGGTACTTTGTCACAAATTCGGGCCTTTGCACGAAGAAATTTGCCACGTTCTGCTGAGATGCGGCCAGGTTGCTGTCACCCACTACCTGCGCCCTGTCCCTCATGAACGTCAGGTATCCGGGCAGCTTCTTCGCCTCCGTCAGGTTCGGGTCAGAGTTGGGTAAAGGTTGGTTATCACCATAGGCAGCGCGGTACAGGCGGAAGACGTACGAGCCTGTCAGCTGAAATTCTTGTTCAAAGTAGAAAGCGTTCGAGACATCAAGTCGTCTGGCACGGATGCACGCCTGATTAGTGCCGCACTCCGTAATTCTTTCGGTCCAATAGGCCGCGCCGCCAGCGTCCGCCTCGCGCGCGAGAAAGTCGTGATAGTGTTGGCAAACGAACGTACTTGCGTCGTCAATGGGTTGCGAGTTTGCTAACACGCTCGCGTCGTCGACGATACTCGACGTCGCTGTGCCCTGACTGCCCACCGACGCGCCAATTGCATTGGTGAGTGTAAGGTTGACGGATTCCTGGCCTTCGCTGTTGCAGGCGTCTTTCGTCCCGAGTACAGTGAATGTTTCGCTGGTATCACCGACCGCGAATGTCACTCTTCCTGACCCTATTGTGTAGTCGTACGCTGTAAGCCCGAGCCATCGCTCGTCGCATAATCCACAGTTGCGACACCGGTTGTGTCGCGTAATTATTTTACGTTGCAACGTGGCTCCCTAGAAAACAAATTTAAATTGGCTTCGGAATACGTTTTACTTAGGTTCCAGCAATGCCTTTTATCGAAGCACTAAAGCTTGCTCTTTCTTCGATCCTGTCTCATAAGTTGCGCTCGTTTCTGACGCTGCTGGGCGTTATCTTCGGTGTAGCAACTGTGATCGTCGTCGTGTCTCTCATTGAAGGCTTCAATTCTTACGTAGATGAGAAGATTGCCAATATCGGCACCAATGCTTTTTCAGTCCGAAAGTTTTCAATTGAGGATTTTTCCAGCGTCGAGGCGCTTAATGCGGCTCGCCGTCGCAACAAAGACATAAGGCTCGACGACGCAGAGGCCCTGCTGGCGCGCGGAGGCTCGATCCAGGATGTGGGCGCGCAAGAGGATCTTGCCGGAGACGTGAAGTTTGGCTCGACAAGCCTCTTTCGCATTCATATCAGCGCAACCACGCCTAACATTGCGGATATTGAACGAATCGAAGCCAGCGAAGGCCGTTACTTCAGCAAGACGGAAGAAGAGAGCCGGCGTAATGTCACATTTATTGGCGCAGACGTAGCTGAAAAGCTTTTTCCAACCGCAAGTCCACTCGGCAAGCCCATTCGCATCGACGGACGCCCCTTCGAAGTAATCGGCGTTGCCAAAGCCAAAGGCTCGGTCTTCGGCCAACCGCGGGACATGTACGTTTCCATACCCCTGTCTACCTTCCTTGCGATCTATGGTTCGCGCCGGTCACTCAATCTTAGCGTCACAGCGACGAGCGCGGCCAGATACCTGGATGCCGTTGATGAAGCGCGCGTCGTAATGCGGACTCGTCGCAAACTAGCGCCAGGGGAGAAAGACAACTTCGGCATTATTACACCCGGTGCAATTAACGAACTGCGAGACAAGATATTCGGCACTATTCAGATTGCCGCCATTGGCATAACTTCCATCTCGCTGGTGGTGGGCGGTATCGTGATCATGAATATCATGCTCGTCAGCGTCACAGAGCGAACTAAAGAGATTGGCATTCGCAAGAGCATCGGCGCCCGGCGCACGGATATTCTTAAGCAGTTCCTGGCCGAGTCAACTTTGCTTTCGCTGGTTGGTGGCACGATTGGCATCAGCCTGGCCTATTTGCTGGCAAAACTCGTCGCGGTGTTGACACCCGTACCGACCGCTCTGCCGCTACTGGCTGTAACTGTCGCCTTCGTCGTTTCTGGAACTGTGGGCTTGATATCAGGTGTTTATCCAGCCTGGAAGGCGGCGGGCCTGGATCCAATCGAAGCGTTACGGGCGGAATGAAGTTGATTTCAAATTTTTGATTTTTGATTACCTTCACAATCCAACTAGGCATGTCGTTAGCAGTACAATCTAAAATCAAGAATCGCAAATCAAAAATCCTATGACCCCTTTCGAAGGTACCCTCTTTGAGAACATCAGGATGGGGCTGGACACGCTCTGGCAGCACAAACTCCGTTCGTCTCTGACGATTCTCGGCGTTGTGATCGGCACGATGACCGTAATTGTAATCGCTGCCTTTGTCTCCGGGATCGATGCGCGCGTTTCCAAGGAAATTGAGTCTTTCGGCACAAACTCGATCTACATCTATCGCTTCGACCCGGGTTTTAACTTCAATCCGTCTCAGGAAGAGCGCATGCGCAAGCCGCTCAGTTACGAAGACACGCTGGCAATCCAGGTCGAGTGTCCTTCAGTAGCTTATGCCACGGCGTTCATGTCGCCGGTAGATTTCTTTGGTGGACCCTTCACCGAGCGCGTCAACGTGCGTTATCGCGACATCGAGATGACCAACTCGGCTGTGCAGGGGACTTTGCCCGCTTACTTCAAGATGGGCGTAACCTCAATCGCCGAGGGACGCTACTTTACTGACGAAGAGAATGCGCGCCACGCAAACGTACTGGTTATTGGTCGCGACGTCGCGAACTCACTATTTCCCTTCTCCAATGCAGTGGATCAGGAGGTGACCATTAACGGAAGAAGTTACCGCGTAGTCGGCGTGCTGGCTGAGCGTGATGTCTTCCTGGTAGGAGCGGAAGATCCAAATAACGAAAACAAAGCTGCGTACATGCCCTATCTAACCTTGCGTAAGCTCTATCCTGAGGTTAAAGACAACTTTGTCATGGCCCTGGCGCGACCCGGGCAGATGGAGCAGGCAGTGGAAGAGATCCGCGAACTCTTGCGGCGGCGGCGCAGAGTCGCCTACGGCGCTGCCGACAGTTTTGGGATTTCCACTTCTGAACAGATCCTTTCCCAGTTTGGCGCTATCACGGGCGGCGTCTTTGCACTGATGGTGGCCATCTCGAGTGTTGGTCTTTTGATTGGCGGCATTGGCGTGATGAACATCATGCTGGTTTCGGTAACAGAACGAACAAGAGAGATCGGAGTCAGAAAAGCGATTGGTGCGCGACGACGCGACATCATCCTCCAGTTCTTAATAGAAGCGGCTACCCTAACTGGATTGGGCGGCATCCTCGGCATTGTAGTGGGTTCTTTGATCGCTCTTGCGATCAAGACGATTATGCCTACCTACATACCACTCTGGTCGCTGGTTGTCGGCTTCGTTGTATCGGTGGGCCTTGGCGTAGTCTTCGGTTTGTGGCCGGCGTGGAAGGCTGCGCGGTTGAATCCTATTGAAGCACTGCGATACGAGTGATTATACTACTTGGCCCAGTGAGGTGGCTGCTGTAATCAAGATTGCGAGCTCGTCTCGCCGTTCACGTCCGGAAAAGATCAGACGCACGCGGCGAATGCGCCGACGTTCCACACGTTCAATTATAAAGCGGGCGCCGTTGTACTCGATCGCTTCGTCCTGGTTCATCAAGCGGCCAGCCTGGGCCATCAGAAACCCTGCCAAGGTTGTATAACCGTCATTTTCCGGCAGATGCAATTTGAGGACTCGATTTGCATCGCGCACGGCTAACATGCCATTTAGAACGTATTCGTCGCCAGCCTTTACGATCTGCGATCTCACCTCTTCATCAAACTCATCGTTTATTTCGCCGACTATCTCTTCCAGCAGATCCTCCAGTGTAATAATGCCTTCCAATCCACCATGCTCATCAACGACGCAAGCCAGATGGGTTCTGGTGGTTTGCATTTTTTTCAGAACTGAGCCGAGTTGTGCGCTGTCCGGAATGAACACGGCCGGATGGAGTAGTCGTTTCAAACTGAAATCCTGATGTGGAGTCTCAAGATAGGTTTCCAGATCCCTTCTGACCACAATACCAACCACATCATCAAGGTTGTGACGATAGGCTGGCATGCGCGAGTAGCCTGAAGTTTTGAACGCTTCTTTCGTGTGCTCCAGAGTGGCTGTCAGCGGGAGTGCGGAGACCGCGGTGCGCGGGATCATGGCTTCACGCACTTCGGTCTCCGTGAAATCAAAAACCTTATTGATGAGTTTTTGCTCCTCGGCCTCGAGGTGACCGCTCTTGCGCGAGATGTCTACCAGTTGGCGTAACTCGTCCTCGGTATAGACTGACGCATGCTCGGCTGAGGGGTGCAGTCCAAACAATCGCACGGTGCGCGTGCCCGCCCAATCGAGCAGTCGGATTGGCCATGAGAATAATCTGTAAAAGATGTGCAGTGGTCGAGCTACCGCTAACGCCATCTTTTCCGAGCGTTCAAGTGCTAGCGTCTTTGGCGCCAACTCCCCCAACACGATGTGCAGAAAAGTAATGATCGTAAAAGCGACTGCAAACGCAATTGTGTGGCGTACTGCGTCAGAAACGCGTCCTTCCAGGGGAGCCTCCAGCATGTGGGCGAATACCGGCTCCCCGATCCAGCCCAAAGCCAGTGACGACATCGTAATCCCAAGCTGAGTAGCTGAGATGTAGGCGTTTAGGTTGTCCAACATTGCGAGCAGCAGCTTGCCTCGCCTATTGCCAGCGCTTGCGAGCATGACAATACGTGAGCGCCGTACTGCGACCAATGAAAACTCCGAGGCAACAAAGAACCCGTTTGCCAGAACGAGCAAGATGACTATGAGTAAATACAGGCTGGTTAACACTCGAGAATATGCTAGTTTCTTTTGACAGCAAGGTCAAAGACCCTGAGCTGGTCTCGGTTTGAAGGGGCGCATCTATTCTACGAAACGAAATGAGTTTCTCTCACAGTTCGACGGTAGGGCGAACCTGCGACTTCAGCGCTATCTCGCCCATCGGTCGAACTCTGGAGTTAATTTGCCTTAGGCAGATAGGCCAGAGGAGGCCTTTTCGTCGTCAACAGGAACGAGCGTGGAATCAGCGGCGGCTGATTGTAGAGCAGCCTGAGCGGCAGCCAGGCGCGCAACCGGAAGCCGGAAGGGCGAACAGCTCACATAATCGAGATTGATCTCGTGACAGAAGGCGATCGAACTCGGATCGCCGCCGTGTTCTCCGCAAATGCCGATTTTTAGGTTTGGCTTTGCACTCCGGCCACGCTCCGTCCCAATGCGAACTAACTGGCCCACGCCTTCCCGATCGAGCATCTGGAAAGGATCCTCTGGCAGAATGCGACGTTCAATGTAGGTTGGAAGAAAGCGTCCGGAATCGTCGCGGCTTAAGCCAAACGTAGTCTGCGTCAGATCGTTTGTACCAAAAGAGAAGAAGTCGGCGTGTGCTGCAATGCTATCTGCCATGAGGGCTGCTCGCGGCAATTCAATCATGGTGCCAACGTTGTACTCTATCGTCATACCCTGTTCACCCATGACCTGTTGCGCTACTTCGTCAATTAACTCCCTTTGCTGCCGCAGCTCTTCGCTGAGAGATACGAGCGGCACCATGATCTCGAGCGTTACTTTTTTCTTTTCCCCCTGGACCTGGCACGCCGCTTCAAAAATTGCTCGGCACTGCATGCGCGTGACCTCCGGAAACAGGAGACCTAAACGACAACCTCTGAAACCCAACATTGGATTGGCTTCGCGCGTGCGAATCACCTGACGCAGCAGACGGCGTTTTTCATCAATCTCATCAAGCAGCTTGTCCATGTCCGCCAGGGTAGTAGCGAGCCGCACAGCCATCTTCAGCTCGGCCAATTCAACCAGCAGATCATCGACACTGGGGAGAAACTCATGCAAAGGCGGGTCAAGCAATCGGATGGTAACTGGTAGGCCGGCCATCTCCCGGAAGATGCCGAGGAAGTCGCCGCGTTGCAACGGTAGCAATTTCTCCAGTGCCTTTTCACGCGCGCCTGCCCCGTCTGACAGAATCATCTCGCGCATGGCGGCCAGACGTTGATCGCCAAAAAACATATGTTCGGTGCGGCAGAGTCCGATCCCCTCGGCGCCAAACTGACGCGCGACTTTAGCATCACGCGGAGTATCGGCGTTGGCGCGCACGCGCAGGCGGCGAAACTTGTCCGCCCAGCCCATCAGTTCGTAGAAATCCGCGTCGAGCGTCGGCTGCACGGTTGGCACTTGCCCGAGAAAGACCCGTCCAGTCGATCCATCCACGGTTATCCACTCCCCCTTTGTGACCACCGTGCCATTGACGCTGAATTGCTGCTGGCTGTAATCGATGTTGAGTTCGTTTGCACCGCAGACGCACGTTTTGCCCATACCCCGCGCCACCACCGCCGCATGGCTTGTCATGCCACCGCGCGCGGTGACAATCGCCTGAGCGGCCACCATTCCGTGAAAGTCGTCTGGGC
>JBPCIQ010000300.1:0-8040 GCA_051006135.1 Pyrinomonadaceae bacterium
GAACAATCATCGCGCCGGCGCTCGACATGAGAACAAACCAGCCCGTAACCTGGCCCGTCATGATCATACGGCGGCCGGCAAATGAAAGGGTAGTTGGGAAGATCGAGGCCATCGAGAGTCCGAGGCCGGCGGTCCCCAGCATGACCACGGCGAATGAGCGTGGGATCAAAAGCATCAGCCCGACACTGATCAGGCATCCTGCCAGGCTGCCTGTCAGGATCGCTAGCGGTCTAAAACGAGCCGCCAATGGAATGCTCACTATTCGCCCCAAAGTCAGTGAGCCCCAGAACAATGAGGTCAGGTAGGCTGCCGTGGTCGCTCCGCTGAGCTTCAGTTCTAATGTGTAGGTGAATATCCAGCCGGCGAAACTCGCCTCCGCTCCGACGTAAAAAAAGAGAAAGAGCCCGACTAAAAGTACCAATCGCGCATTACTAACCGACGAGTCCTCCTGCTTTTCTGCGACTGCGCGAAGCGGACTCCTCAGTCGCAGCGTGTAAGCGGCAACCGGCAAAAGTAGCAGGGCCACGACGAAATAAGTGTAAGTAGTCGGGTAGTTGAATGACGCGGTTTGCGCCACTACAACCGGAGCGATGAGTGCACCTACGCCAAAGAATGAATGCATTGCGTTCATGAATGGCGCCACTCGGGCTCCGTGCACCCATCCCACCAGCGTATTAGCGCCCACATCAACGACAGCCTCAGCGGCGCCGAGCATGAGCATCACGACAAGCAGCACTAAGAGGTGAGGCGCCAGAGGCACCAGCGCCATCATGATCGCCATCGCCATAAGCGTCGCGGCCATCAGAGGGTTACCAGGCCTGTTATCAAACAGCTTTCCCGAGCGCACGGCGCCAAGCGCAAAACCGATTGAGCGAGCCGTGAAAAGATAGCTGATTGCGCTCAAGCCAACGTGCGTTTGTTCCGCTAAACCTGGCAGAGTTGGCCCGAGCGAACCAACTGTGAGACCAAGCGCGATGAACGCGGCAAAGTAAGCGGCAGTAATCGGGAAGGTGCCTGGCCGGCTGCATTTCAATGGAACAGATCCCACTAGTTAGCCAGCGCTTTTATCGCTTCGCGGGCGTAGTAAGTCAGAATGATGTCGGCGCCGGCGCGTCTGATGCTTGTCAGCGTTTCCATCATCACACGCTGTTCATCGATCCAGCCTCGTTGGGCGGCGGCTTTGATCATCGCGTACTCCCCCGACACGTGGTAGGCAGCCAGCGGCAGATCGAAGCGATCGCGCACCATTTTCAGAATATCGAGATACAGAGTGGCGGGTTTGACCATCAAGATGTCCGCACCCTCAGAGTAGTCGAGTTCCGCTTCACGCATCGCCTCGCGCGCGTTGGCAGAATTCATCTGATAGGAGCGCCGGTCACCAAAGGCAGGCGTGCTTTCGGCAGCTTCACGGAAAGGACCATACAATGCGGAACTGTACTTAACTGCGTAAGACATGATCGCAACGTTTTCGAAACCAGCGCTGTCCAGCTCATCGCGAATTGCGCCCACCTGCCCGTCCATCATCGCCGAAGGAGCGACAATGTCTGCGCCGGCTTCAGCCTGGCTGAGCGCAGTACGTGCCAGAAGCTCTAGCGATTCGTCATTCAGCACTTCATTGTTGCGCACAACACCGCAGTGGCCGTGGGAAGTGTATTCGCAGAGACACGTATCGGTCATGATGATCAGATCCGGCGCAGAGCGACGAACCGCGCGCACGGCCTGTTGCACAACGCCATTTTCGGCGTACGCGCCTGATGCGGTTTCGTCTTTTGACTCGGGTAGACCGAAGAGGATTACTCCACTAACACCTTGTTCGTAGGCTTCAGCGGCTTCTTGCGCGATCTGATCGACTGAGAGGTTGTATACGCCCGGCATCGACCCAACCTCGCGGCGCACACTCTGGCCGGGACAGGCAAACAACGGGAGAATTAGATTCTCGCGCGCAAGACGAGCTTCGCGGACCAGCGAACGCAGCGCTTCGGTTCTTCTCAAGCGACGCGGGCGGTGAACCAGATGAGACATTTTAGTTAGTACCTCGAATGGATAGTTCTAAGTCCCTACCAACGATGATACGCCGGGTGGCCGGGTTTCACAGCCACGAACGTACCGCGGCAAGTGGCACAGACCTTTTCATGCGCAATCAGTTCGGCTTCGACAATGGCGCGGTCGTCAGTCGATTCCGCCACGCGAGCAACCAGTTTCACCGGCAGATCGGTCGGCGTTGGACGCAAGAGTTTGATTGAGTACTCAGCAGTTACCGTGCAGGGCGGATGGTCCAGACCTGCCTTGTTCATGAGGTGCCAGGCGGCGGTCCAATTGCAATGACAATCCAGCAGCGTGCCGATTATGCCGCCGCTCAACATCCCCGTGAAAGATTCGTGGTGCGTTTGCGGCTGCCATTCCGCAACTACCTCTTGACCGCCCGGAAAGCTTCGTATGCGGAGGCCCTTTTCATTCACCGGGCCACAGCCGAAGCAGGCAAGATGTGGCGCGTAGGTTTCCTGAATGCTCTTTTCCGTCATTTCTCACACCGATTTGTCCAATGTCCTTGGACTTTGGACTCTCTTTAATTCTTCTCTCAATTTAAATCGCTGAACCTTTCCAGTCGCTGTGTAGGGCAAGTCGTTAACGAACAGGTAACGTCGTGGTCGTTTAAAACGAGGCAGCGCGGCTTTCATCGATTGTTTCAACTCTTCTTCAATCTGGACCACGTTAGAGTCTACATCCTTGCAGACGACAAACGCACACGCGCAGGGCAAACCGTCTTTATCAAAATCTTCTACAACTGCGACTTGGCTGACTTTCTCATTCCTTAGCAGTGCGCCTTCCACTTCCACGGGCGAAACCCACTGGCCGCTCGACTTGAAACAGTCGTCACTCCGCCCCATGTGATAGCAATAACCATCCAGGTCGCAGCGATAAAGATCGCCAGTACGCACCCACCCACCAACGAAGGTGCGAGCGGTGGCATCAGCTTTTTGCCAGTATCCCAGCGCAGCGCTATCGCCTTTGACCCAAAGGTTACCAACCGCGTCCGCTGCTACTGGTTCTCCTTCCTGGTCCAGCAATCGCGCTTCGTAGCCCTTGAGCACTTTGCCGCTGCTGCCATAGCGCACTTTACCCGGCTGATTTGACATGAACATGTGCAGCATTTCTGTCGAGCCGATGGCATCAAGCACTTCGACCCCGAAAGTCTTTTGCCAATCTTCGCCCAGCTGCGCGGGCAACGCCTCGCCCGCCGATACACAGAGGCGCAACGACGTACACTGGAGCTTGTTCCCACGACGATGGTGATCCAGGAGGAGGTTGTAAACCACGGGAACGGCGAAGAAGATCGTGGGTCGGTAGTCGGCGAAGACTCGGCAGATGACTTCGGGCGTCGGCTTTTCGCGGCAGAGAATTGTGCTCACGCCATTGAGCAGCGGAAACGTCAGGCTGTTTCCGAGTCCGTAGGCAAAGGGCAGTCGCGAGGAAGAAAAAAGCCGGTCACCCGGTGTCGGTTGCAGCACCTGTCTGCAAAACGTTTCATTGGTGTAAAAGAGATCGGCTTGACTATGGACGGCGCCTTTCGGCTCGCCAGTGCTGCCGGAGGTGTAAAGAATGAACGCCGGCGCGCGCGGGCTCTGAGATGTGAACGCCGGTTGGTGCCCCGCTCTGCTCCGGCTAAGCAACTCGCTTAGCAATTGAATTTTCACGCCGTCAGTTGCTGTGACTTCCTGTTCTTCCTGGTGCCGCGAGACAACAACAACTTCTTTCAGATGTGGCAGTTTTTCATTGGCATCTGCCAGCAGCGCGGGGCAAATATCTGACTCAACAATCGCGACGCTCGCGGAACAGTCGTTAAGAATGGCTTGTTGCTCATCAAGCCGCAGCGCCATGTTGATTGGGACAGCAAGCGCTCCGCTCGAGCAGACGGCAATAAAGGAGGCTAAAAACTCGGGCGAATCATTTAGCAGGATGGCGATGCGATCGCCCAATGCAATCCCCAGGACAGGCAGAAGTTCGGCGAAACGTGACGTCTGATCACGCAGATCCTCGTAGGTTATCTGCCGACCTTCGCACCGCGCGGCAGTCTTCGCTAAGTCATTCTGCGTAAAGATGGCGTCGAAGAGGTTCATCTAACTCTAGAGGTGATACCCATTTTTGAGCAAAGGACAGATACAGCGATCCACAAATCACACGAACCACCACGAAATGTTGTTAGTGTTATTTCGTGATATTTCGTGGATCGTGTTTTTCAACCCAATAACTGGTTTCCCCAAGACACTAAAAGGCGTTCGGGATTATAATCGCACCATTGATGATTTCCACCGTCAGCTGGTGCATACTAAAAATCCTTTCTTTTAAGAATTCGCTAGCGCATTGATAAATCATCACAAAACTGATGATTGACCAGTTTGAAAAGGAGGACTGACGATGAAGCTCAGTGGTCTGTTTGTAGCAGTAATCCTTCTGGCGCTTTTCGGCTCTGCCGGGAGAGCGCAAGAGATGCACACTCACACTCATGGGAGTCCCGAAAAACTCGGACGGGTCAGCTTTACCGTGTCCTGCAACCCTGCCGCGCAGAAGCAATTTAATCGAGCCACGGCCCTGCTGCATTCTTTCTGGTACGAAGAGGCCGAGAAAGCCTTTACCGCGCTTGCCAAGGCGGAACCTAACTGCGCTATGGCCTACTGGGGAGTTGCCATGAGTTATTACCATCCCGTTTGGGCTCCTGCTACCGCAACGGAACTGCATAAGGGATGGGCTGCCGTTGAAACGGCAAAGTCGATAAGATCAGTGACCGAGAGGGAGCGGGACTACGTGGCCGCGATCGAAGTCTTCTATCGAGACGCTGACAAGCTTAATCACTTCAAGCGCGCCCTGGCTTACGAGCAGGCCATGGAGCAGCTTCACCTCCGTTATCCCAAAGATAATGAAGCGACCATCTTCTACGCGCTGGCACTTAACGGAACGGCGATGGCAACTGTGCCGCTGGACAAGAGTTATGCAAAACAGAAAAAGGCAGCTGAGCTTCTGAACGAAGTCTTATTCAAGGAGCCGCAGCATCCGGGCGTGGCCCATTATCTGATCCATAGTTTTGACTATCCGCAGCTCGCGCACCTGGCGCTTCGTGCCGCGCGCAGTTATGCGAAGATCGCTCCTTCGTCTCCCCACGCCCTTCACATGCCGTCTCATATCTTCACGCGGCTCGGGCTGTGGCAGGAATCAATCAACTCGAACCTCGCCTCGGCGGCCGCAGCGAAAAACCATGTGGCCATAACGCATCCGGGCGCCGCGTCGTTTGATGAGCTTCATGCTTTGGACTACCTGGTATATGCCCACCTACAAGGCGGAGACGACCAGAAGGCCAGGCGCATTCTCGAACAGGCGAACGCAGTCAATGGCGTTGACGCCGCGATTTTCGCGGCAGCGTACGCACTTGCTGCAATCCCCGCGCGATATGCTCTTGAGAGACGGAGCTGGTCAGAGGCCGCGCGTCTCGAATTGCGCCCCACTACTTTCCCCTGGCAGCAATTCCGCTACGCGGAGGCCATAATCTTTTTCGCCCGGGCTATTGGAGCTGCTCGAAGCGGCGACACTGCTTCGGCTCGTAAAGATCTCGAAAAGCTCTCTGAGATTCAGAAGGCACTCGCCGAGGCCAACAACGGTTATTGGGCCAATCAAGTGGAAATTCAGCGGCGAGGGGCGGCTGCCTGGCTTGCACATGCGGAAGGCAAACACGAAGAGGCTTTGCAGCTGATGCGCTCGGCCGCCCATCTTGAGGCGTCCACGGAGAAGCATCCGGTCACGCCGGGACCGATCATCCCAGCGCCCGAGTTGCTGGGAGACATGCTGATCGAGCTAAATCAACCGGAGCAGGCGCTGATGCAATTTGAAACCTCGCTACAAGATTCACCGAACCGATTCAACGGACTTTACGGCGCAGCGCGAGCGGCGCAACAAGCAGGAAACCGGAAGAAAGCAAGCAGCTACTACAGGAGGATCGTGACCCTTACGGCCCGCGCCGATTCCGTCAGAACTGAGCTTCAAAAGGCAAAAGACTTTTTGGCCGAGAAGTAACTTTGTAGGGGCGTCCCTCCGTGAGCGCCCCTACAGTTAGAGCGCTAACTGCCATACAACATCAAAGCAAATACTTGGTTCTATTTCTAAATCGATCCTGGAGGACTAACTGTGAAGCAATTTCGAGTTGTGTTTATCTTTGCCCTGATAGCTGTTTTGTCAGCGACGGCCTTTGTCGTCCCTGTTAGTTCGACAAGCGCAGCTCAACATGATTTCAGCGTCAAGGAGTATGAGGAATTTCACCACGTACTGCACCCTTTGGAGCATGACGCCCTCCCCAAGAAAGATTACCGGCGCATCAGGGCAAAGGCAGGTGATCTGACAAAGCGAGGCGGGGCAATTGTTAAGGTCGGTATACCTGCGGGCATGAGTGAAGAGCAAAAGGAAGAGTTTTCGAAAGAGCTGAATAGGTTTAATGATGCTCTAAGCAAGTTTCAGGTTGACGCCAGAAGGGGGAGAAACGCTCAACTTAAAATGTCTTATAGCGCCGTTCACGATTCTTTTGAAATGCTGGCAGGCATGTTACCCAGAAGATGAGAAACCGCGTGTCATTTAATGAAACTCGTCAAACCTCGTGGCCGCGGGTGTGAGATCTATCCATAGCTCAAAGTCATTAGACAGGATGAACAAGATTTACAGGATGACTCTTCGGCGGTCTTCGAAGGAGCTTTCTGTCTCGCGTTTTGGGTCTTAAAACAGGGTGCTTCAACTTCACAGCCAGAGGTAAATCTTGTAAATTCTGTAAATCCTGTCAAGTGACTTCCTTTTTCAACCGGCACGCTTACACAAATCCTACCGGTAGGCTGCCGAAATCAATCCGTCATTGGAGGTTCAAATGAAGTGGAAGTTAACTGCCGCAGCTTTGATGATGCTAACGCTAAGGGCACTTTCCGCAGCGCAGACGGCGCAAGCTCCGTGCACACCGGGCATAAGTTTCTGGAAATTGCTTGACGCTGTTAGTGTCGGCTACAACGATGGCCGGCTCAGTGTCGACAAGTTGTACGCGGTCTGCCTGCCGACGCCGGCAAAACAGAGCAGCTCTAACTATCCCTATGACCCGGACGGTGGTGGCAAGCTTTCGACTGTGGTCAAGAGCGCCGACGGCAAGGTACTTAGCACATATGTCTGGTACGCGGAAAGCATCGGCGGTCTTTGGGAGCTCAGCCGCTATAAAGTGGTTGGCGGATTTCCATCCATCAAACCTCTGTCTGCTGGAAACTATTTGCTGGAATTTGCGGCTGATGACAAGCCTTTCACCAGGTTCCCTTTCTCCGTAGTCGAAACTAAAAACGACGACCCGTTTCAGCCGGCTGGCACTCGCTATTTCATCGAAGGCTCCTGGAACGAATACGGCAATCTCTTTTACCAGCGCAATGATCCGCAATCGTCGCTCACATTCACCACCTGGGTGCAGGACAAGCGCGGAAACCAGACGAAGAGCTCAGTTCCTTATGATTTAAAGCTGGTCAGCCTGAAGGATGGCAAGGTGCTGGGCGAGGAGGCGGGCATGCTTAGACTCGAACCGCGCTGGCTCCAGGCAAAATTGTCATTCCGTCCAGCGGGTGGCGACAAGAACTCTTACTTCAAGGCTGCTGATCTGCTTCGAGAAGACGGCAAGTATGCAGTGCGTCTGAATATAGACGGTAAGCCATACGGAGAATATCCGTTCGTGGTGAAGGGTGGCCGGATACAGTTCCAGGGGAAACAAGTCCGCGAGACCACAGACCCGCTGGTTTACATCGTGGATTATTTATCCGGCGGCCGTTACAGCTCCTGGTGGATCAAGCGAGAGTCGGCGACCAGATGAACTTATGTTTGAGATCGAGACGCAAAATCTGACGAAGAAGTTTGGCCAACTATCTTAGTTCTCACATTCTGGAAGTGGTGGAACGTCTGGTCGAGGATTTCGCGATCATCGTCGGCGGTGAAATTGTGTGTCGCCAGACGATGGCAGAGACGCTTCGTTCAGGGCAAACG
>JBPCIQ010000301.1:0-10541 GCA_051006135.1 Pyrinomonadaceae bacterium
GGTTCGGGGAATTTTTACGAGCACTTTTTCTGTGGATCTTTGTGGGGTTTTGTGGATCGGGTGTTTTGCCACGGAAGGCGATCCACGAAACCACACTAAAATCACGAACTCTTTCAATCATTGATGAAACCATCAAACATGATTGACTACAGTACAATTTTTTTTGAGACGCTACACTAATGTGCTAAAGCCACCAGGGAGGTCTTGTTTCAATGTCATCAATTCGAAAAGCGGCGCAGTTATTCGTCACCCTTGTTTTTCTCTCAATCGCGGCGCTGGCGGCGCCTTCCGAGAAATGGTCGGACCAGCAAGCGAACGATTGGTATCAGAAGCAGCCCTGGCTGGTCGGGAGCAATTACAACCCGGCGAGCGCGATCAACGAACTGGAGATGTGGCAGGCCGACTCTTTCGACCCGAAGAGGATTGATTTGGAGTTAGGCTGGGCCGAGAGTTTGGGAATGAACACGATGCGCGTCTATCTACACGATCTGCTGTGGCAGCAAGATGCGGAGGGCTTCAAGCGACGCCTCGACACGTTCCTAACCATCGCCGCGAAGCACAAGATCAGACCTATCTTTGTCTTGTTCGATTCGGTCTGGGATCCGGATCCGCAACTGGGCAGGCAGCGAGCACCGCGTCCGGGTGTGCACAACTCGGGCTGGGTGCAAAGCCCCAGCCGGAAAGCACTGCAGGATCCTGCCGAGTATCCACGGTTGGAAGCCTATGTGAAAGGCGTCGTCGGCGCATTCGCAAGTGACGAGCGCGTCCTCGCGTGGGATATCTGGAACGAGCCGGACAACACTAACCAGGGAAGCTATGGCCACCTGGAGCCGAAGAACAAGGTCGAGCTAGTACTGGCACTACTGCCGAAAGCCTTCGCCTGGGCGCGCGCAGCCGGGCCGCAGCAGCCTGTGACAAGTGGCGTTTGGAAGGGTGACTGGTCGAGTCCAGAAAAGATGACTGAGATGGATCGCTTACAGATCAACTTGTCCGATGTGATCACATTTCACAACTATGACTCGCCCACCGAACTTGAGAAGCGTATCAGATGGCTCAAACGTTACAACCGCCCGCTCATCTGCACCGAGTATATGGCGCGTGGCAACGGCAGTTTCTTTATGGGGTCGCTGCTGGTCGGCAAGGTTCACAACGTGGGGATGATTAACTGGGGACTGGTGCAGGGCAAGACGCAGACTCACCTGCCCTGGGACTCATGGGAGCGCCCCTACGTTGACCGCGAGCCGTCCGTCTGGTTTCACGAGGTCTTCCGCACCGACGGAAGGCCTTACATCCCGGAAGAAGTGGCTTTCATCAAGCGCGTGACCGGCCAGACGAAAGCGAAGCCGGCCAGAGGGCGCCAAAGTGCTGGTAGACGCTAGACAAAGCAAGGTTCGGTTCAAACTGAACTAGTGGGCCTTATCATTGAAATTCTTAGCGTCAGCTCCTGTTGCCGCGCTCGGTGCTTATTCACAAGCTCAGTAAGGCATTCGTCCTGGAGAGCGCCGACTTGAAGGCCGAGAACAGTTTGGATAAACCGACGAAAGTCGCCCCCGTCGAACGGCAATTGGCGATCCCGTCAGGTTAGTTTGCGTACACCCTTACCCCGCAATCCCACGGTGATCCGGGTCACGGTCAAGTGAGTTAAAGTGGTTGCTCGAGATCCGGTGTCTATCGAGGTCTGAAACCAAAGACTGTCTAGTGGCATTTTCAGGTACGGTAATTTGCAGGTCAGGCGGACCCTTTCCCCACTCAAGCTTGTAAACCACTCGGCCTAAGAGCGGGGACAGGGTCCGCCTTCCGGACCTGGAGATTTGAGTGACCTGAGAGGTGATTAAGTTTGAGAGGTGACAGTGAAGAGGAACTCTAAACAGCGTGTGCGGTTTCGGCGAGCATCTTCTGTCTTGATGGCGGTGCTGTTGTGCGGAGCCGCAACCACGCAAGTCCCTCTTGTTCGCGCGCAAACAAGTCAGACAGCAACCCTCACGATTGACACGCGTAAGATCGAGAATCGCATTAGCCCGTTACTCTACGGTCAGTTCCTCGAATTCATGTATGAAGGAATCAAGGGGGGCCTGCACGCGGAACTGATCCGCAACCGCAGCTTCGAAGAAACGCCGGACGGCAGCGGGCTTTCGCGCTACTGGGAGCGGTACCCAGAACGCGTTGACGACAACCATTAGTGTGCAAGGGGCGATTCCCAGAGCCCGGGCAGAGATAAAACGGCCACTGCTCAATCGCTCATCGCTGCGAACGATTTCGCGCGACCCGACGCCGTTCTCATTAGGAACACTACGGCGCGCAGCGGGCGTAGCTTTGTCGTGACTTTGCCGAAACATTCGGTGTCTGTGATCACGTTGCGATTTTAGATTTTTGATTTGTGATTTTTGATTTTGAATTGCGATCTTCACCTTGAACTGCGTGTAACCAGAGAGCAAGCAACCGAAAACCGCAAATCTAAAATCAAAAATCGCCAACCACTTCCTCCACACCGTCACCGGCACTGCAAACGTAGATCTCGGGAGCGATCCCGGTCGCCTTCTCGTAACCCTGGGCAACCGCTTCCTTAAACTCATCGACGTTTTCGGCCGCGATCAGATTAACGGTGCAACCACCAAATCCGCCGCCGGTCATTCGCGCTCCATAAACGCCTCGAACTTGCCGCGCAAGTTCCACCATCACGTCTAGTTCCTTGCTACTGACTTCATAGTCATCGCGGAGGCTGCGATGCGAGTTGTTCATTAACTGACCGAAGGCCGCAAGATCGCCTTTTTCAAGTGCTGCTTCAGCCGCTAGCACGCGAGCGTTTTCTGTGATCACGTGGCGGGCGCGCCGGTAAATCGCATCGTCCAAATCGCTGCCATACAATTCCAAATCAACCTCAGTTACATCACGCAATGCTCGCACGTTGGGGCGACTTTGGGCGAAATGATGCACAGCGGCTTCACATTCCAGGCGGCGAGTGTTGTATTCACCGGTTGACAATGCATGCTTGACCATTGTGTTACAAATGGTCAGGAGCGCGCCTTCCGGCAAAGGAAGCGGTTTGTATTCAAGCGAACGGCAATCCAGGAGTAGCGCCTTTCCCGCCTGACCGTGGCAGCAAACGAAGTGGTCCATAATCCCGCAGCGCAAGCCAACAAACTCGTTTTCCGCCCGCTGGCAAATCTTTGCCAGCTCCCTACGGTCGACGATCAGCCCTGAATTCGTCAGCAGTGCGTAGCCGCTGGCCACTTCAAGCGCCGCTGACGAACTCAGCCCCGCGCCGATAGGCACCTCGCTACGAATCCGCAACTCCGCGCCACGCAGACGATGGCCAACACGCTCCAGCGTGATTGCTACTCCCTTTACGTAGTCGCTCCAATGCCCTCGGGCGCGGGCGTTTTGCTCGTCGAGGTCAAACTGTACCCGCTCGGAAAAATTCTCAGAGAATAGCGACACCGTACGGTCATCACGCGGCGCGCTGGTGATCCATGTCGAAAACCCGATTGCCACGGGCATCACAAAGCCATCGTTATAGTCGGTATGTTCCCCAATCAAGTTGACCCGCCCCGGAGCACGATAGATTTTAAATTTTAGATTTGTGATTTTAGATTTCCTATTCTCACGTATTTGCTCTCTGGTGAACCAGTACTAAAGTGAAGACACAGATCAAAAATCTAAAATCTAAAATAACTACTTACTTCGCCTCGGCTTCATTGATATCGATATATCGGTCGATTTCCGGCTTCGCGATAGTCTGGACGCGGCCACTGGGCCAGCGCACTTCAACTATGCGGACTCCGGTTGCTGCGCCTAGGCCAACCACGATGCGCGGATCATTCGATGATAAATAACTGCCGGCATTGGTCGCATCAAAAACCTGCTTCCTGCCGCCAGTATCGGTAACAGTCAACCGCGCTCCAATTCCATTTCGATTTGATTTGGATCCAGAAAGCGATACACCCAGCCAGTGATTCCTGGTTCCACCGTTGCGCAAGATTAGTGGGGGGGCCTCAATTACGTTGATTACTACGTCTACCTTGCCGTCGTTGTTCAGATCGCCGAAAGCCGCGCCACGCGCAGCGAGCGGTTTATTGAGGGCAGCTCCGGCAGTCGCGGAAACATTCACAAATTCTTTCCCGGTGTTGCGCATTAAGAGCGGCGACTGCTTGTATTTCAAATAGGCAGTCGTCTTCTCAATCGTGTCGAGCACGTGGCCCTGGGCAACAAACAGGTCGCGCAGTCCGTCGTTGTCTGCATCAAGAAACCGCGTGCCCCAGCCCGAGTAAAGTAGACTGATCTGTCCGACCCTGGAAGAGTTGGTGACGTACGTGAAACTTAGATCGCCGTTGTTGTGATAAAGAGGATACGTCTCGTTTGACAGAGTGGTTATAAAGACATCCATATAGCCATCGTTGTCATAATCGGCGCAATCAACTCCCATCCCGGCGAAGGTCTTGCCGTTTTCGTCGTATCCTGCACCCGCAATCAGTGCGATATCTTCAAACGACCCATCGCCTTTGTTCCGGTAGAGAGACTGCCGCACACTGTCGTTCGCCACGAAGACGTCCATTAATCCGTCGTTATCAAAATCCGCGAAAGCGACGCCCAGACCTTTGCCAGCAGGGTCAGCAATGCCTGCCGCCTTGCTTACATCTTCGAAGGTTCCATCTGCGCGCTGGTGATAGAGAATGTTTGTCGTGCCTTTGAAGTTGTCAGGATGACAGTACGCACGCAGACCCGTCATGGGTCCGCCACAGTAGATGGAGCCACTTTCGAAATCCCAATCCATATAACGCGCCACAAATAGGTCGAGACGGCCGTCCCGGTCGTAATCAAACCATCCGGCGCTGGTGGACCATCCGCCACCACCGATCGAGAGTTTCCGGGTGACATCGCTGAAAGTGCCGTCACCTTTGTTGTGATACAGATGATTCTCGCCGTAGCCAGTAACATAGAGATCAGGGTGGCCATCGTTGTCGTAATCGCCCACCGCGGCGCCCATGCTGTAGCCATATCCATTCAAGCCGGCGCGCTCCGTAACATCCGCAAACGTGCCATCTGCCTTTTGGTGATAGAGTCGGTTCCAGTATTTCGACTCGCGCTTGTCGGGCATTTCTCCCCTTGGCATTGGATCTTTCAATGAGGCTCCGTTGGTAAAGAAGAGATCCAGGCGCCCATCATTGTCATAATCGAAAACTGCCACGCCGCCACCCATCGTCTCGAGCAGATACTTCAACGAAGTTTTGGAGGCCGCGTGCCTAAAGTTAATACTCGTTTGCGCCGTGATATCCATGAATGTCATGGGCGAAGGCGCCTGTGGGCCAGGTGGCGGCGGAGTCTTTGGTAGATCAGGCGAACTGTATGACCGGCCGGTGCGTTGCGGAACAGGGGTTGGCGACGGTCGTTGCGCGAGAGTGCGAGAGTTCGGGCAAAGAAGGAATGGCAAGATCACAACGAGCGCCAGCGAAGGCGCCAGGAACGCCCAGCCTGCTCGTTTTCCGGTTCTCTCGGCCTGCTTGCGCCCTGGAAGGCAAGGACAGTGAGGCACGCTAGTCAAATCCATGAGCTCATAGTCTATGCGTTTTCGAACGTGCTGAGAATAAGAACAAACCAAGAGTGGTTGGAAATGTAAGCTTGCCCCAGGAGCAGTGTCAACGCTCAGCATCCCGACTTACAGCAAGTCGCGCAGCCAGCCGCCAGAAAAACCTGCGCGGCGAAGCCCTTCTATGATGTAGGGGCAACCTCGCATTAGCCGCCAAAGAAATTCTGAGCGATAGTTTTCAATCATCAAAACTATCGGACCCTGATCCAGACCGTAATAGCCCTTTGAGATCCAGCTCTTGCCTGAAGCGGACGAAAACGTGGGATTGAAACTGCACTTGAATCCGTACTCGCTGGTCATCTCAGGAAAGGTCTCGTCGAAATATTGGAGCGAGGGCAACACAATCTCGGGGGCGAACGGAAGTGAAGCGACCACGGCCCATGGAGCCAGAGTGCCGTCATCGGGCCCGTTTGGAACACCGCGCGCCTTGTAATCGTAGAATCGGCGCAATTTGCCTCCGACCTTTTTGCTTGCTGGTCCTGGACCATCGCTCGCGGTGAGACCCCAAATGTGTTCACCATAGCGTTTGAAGCCGCGCGGATTGCGAATCGCGTACTGCTGCTGAATGTAAGTGGCGCGGCGGCTGTTCTCGAAATAATCGATCGCTTTCGTGCGCATGTACTGGTCCTGAATGCCCCGAAGGTCAATCCACATGTGTGAAAGCTGATGGATGAAGAGCGGACCCGCGGAGAGAAACTCGTGACCGTAAAGCTTTCTCCACTTATAAGTCTCGCTCCAAGCCAGGTAGCTTTTTTCGGGCAACGGGTGCGTCGGCGAGGCGAGACCGAGGATGTAAAGAATCATGGCTTCGTTGTAGCCCTGCCAACGATACTTGATGAATCCGCTTTCAGGTCTCCAGCCATGCGTGACCGAGTCCCCATTGTTCTGGGCCCATTGCCAGTCGGCCCGGGTGTAGATGGCGTCGGCAAGCGTGCGAATCTTGTGCTCGTCTTCGGCGTCGCGATCGAAATACTCTGCGGCCGTTAGTGCGCCAGCGATCAAGAACGTCGAATCTATTGTTGACAGTTCGCAATTCAAGGCACGACGCCCGGTCTTCATGTCGAGGAAGTGATAGTAGAAACCCTTGTATCCGGTGGCGTCTGGTTCCGGCCCATGCGGACAATGCCAAAAGAAGCGAAGTGTCGTGAGGGTTCGCTTAATCGCGTCGCTCCGCGTGATGAATCCCCGCTCGACGCCAACTGGATAAGCGGCGAGGGCAAATCCTGTAGGGGTGATGCTGCACGGCGATCCCTGGCGTGTGCTATCCGGCACTAAGCCATTCTCCGGATTTGCTTTCTTCAGGAAATAATCAAAGGTAAGGCGCTGCAGCGCCTCGAGCTTCTTGTCGGGAAAGGAGTGTTGTCTCGGCTTCAACGCCAAACCTTCAATTCGGAGATGTGTCAAAACGATGAAGAAAGAGTAGGTCCAATTGGACGATAGCAACCTCGCTGATTGAAGCGACTGCCGCCACTCGGCACATCCGCGAAGCATTACGGCTTGAGATCGAGCGACGCTTTGCCGGTCTCTACGTCGAAAGGCACCGAGTTATGCTCATGACGTCCTTGGTGCGGACTGCCTTTACGCGATCATCGATTAGCGCGCGGATCTGAGCTTCATCGGCAACAACCTGTTCTTTCCCAACGAGGCTTATAGCGGCAGCGAGTGGTATCGACGAGACGATGGACCACCTCGACTCAATGACATCATCGACAAGGTTATCGTCCTTGCCATCTACCCCGCCACCGCATATGCGAGTCCCCAGGCACGCAGCGAAAGGTACGGCGCTCATCGTCGGGGAGCTTAGTATGATCAAAGTTCTTGAAAAAAGCGCCACTTTCCATTATAGTCCGCCCCTACTTAACCGTAACAATTGGCTATTCTAGTCAGCGCCTCCTCTTCTTGCTAGGAGGCCTGCATCTCACGTGCTTCACAGAGGGACTAACGTTATGCCTGTCCGGTTTGCCCATCGGTTGATATCTAATACATAACCCGATCAGACCTGAAGAAACGGAAAATAGGGCCCGGAGCTAGCCGGCCCGCATCTTTTCAAATAATGAGGAGTACTCGGAACTGGAGGTGGCTCCCGTGTTCAAGCAACACCGCGCAACGACTGCTTCTGCTATCGCGATTCGGATTGTTTCTCTAGTCATTGTTGTGGCGTGTATCGCATTCCTTCTCCTCGGTCCGCCAGGTGATCCGGTCCAAGGCCAATCAACCGAAACGCGTAGCTCATCGCCCGTCGTGCGGCAGGCAGTTCAAGCTGAGATCGGAAGGAATTGCCAGAGTTGCCACAATGCCATTGTTGAATCCTTCGTCGGGGAAACGCATGGCAAGAGCGCCAAATTTTTGAAAGATTCGCGATCGGCGAACTGCGACATTTGCCACAACAACAGCGAAAAGCACGCTGAAACTAGTAGTACGACGCGCAGCGGCGGGAACGTTGTCAATCCTGCGGATCTGACTTCATCACTCGCTAGCGAATCATGTCTTCAATGTCATTCCGGTGATCGCTACCTTAGTGACTGGCGGGGAGGGAAACACGACAGAAGCGACATGAGTTGCCTCTCGTGCCACAGTGTTCATCACACAAAGTTACCGCAATGGGTCTCCGCAGGCCGCCAACGGGCGCTTGCGGATCAGACGCCGGATTTGATTGCGTTTAAGTCGTCGGGAAGTATGCTTTCCAGCCTTACCGTAGAAGAGACATGCTTCAGTTGCCATAAAGAAAAGCGAAAGGCTCAATTCCAGCGCTCTACCCACTTGCTACGAACTGAGAGCCGGATGATTAAGGTGAGCTGCTCAAACTGCCATAATCCACATGGTGGAGAAGGTCGCACGATGCTCCAGGGAAGCACTGTCAATGACACTTGCTTCCAATGCCACGCAGAAAAGAGAGGTCCATTGCTTTGGGAGCACGCTCCGGTACAAGAGAGCTGTCTCACCTGCCATACGCCCCATGGTTCCAACAATGTCGCTCTACTGACCAAGCGCAGCCACCATTTGTGCCAACAGTGCCACATTAACATTCTAGGTCGCCATCTGACCGTGGCGGGATTCGACGTTTTCACATACAACAAGGGTTGTGTGAACTGCCACACTCAGATCCATGGTTCCAATCATCCGTCTGGAAGAGCGTTTACGCGTTAAGGAGACCTGACATGAGACGCGATCTGCTTAACTCCCTGGTGTCGATAGTGAAGGCCACAGTCACTCTTTCAGCGTTGATCGGCGCGACCCTCTTGTCGGCGCCATCGGCTTGGGCTCAACAACCAAACGCAACGAACACTCAGCAGCCAAGAAGGCCTCGGGCACAGACCAGGCGCACGGAAAGGAAAAAGATCAAGCTCATCGATAGTCTTAAAGGAACTGTGGAAACTGGCTTTCGTTTCCGGGAAGTCGATGGCGATCGGCCGGGAAAGTTTGAAGAGAACCGCGAGGTTCCCAAGAGCGTCTTCGTACGTAGTTTCCATCTGAATTTCGACACGGTTGATTCGCCTTTTTTCGTGGATTTGAAAGCCCTGGAGATTGGCGAACGAGACCAACGCTATAGCGCGGAGGTTGAAAGAGTAGGCAAATTTCGCACAGAGATCATGTGGGACCAAATGCCAAAGTACTACTCCTTTGGCCGTACTTTTCATCTGGCCGCGGCTGACGGCCTTTTGGTCGTGAACCCAGACATACGTGCGCGGCTACAGGCAGCACCTAATTCGAGTGCGGTCCCCAGCTTGATCGGTCCTCAGTTCCCGGCGGTGGTACGGCAGGAGGTGCAGAGTCAGGCAACCATTAATCTACGCACCCGGGCGGACCAATTTCTGGTAAGGCAATGGTATCGTCCTAACCAAAACTGGGAGTTCTATTTTCGCGCCCAGCACCTACGCCGTAGCGGCACGCGACCCAGACCTACGGGCACGTTCGCTAATGAAAATACCGGCCCCAATGGCGACGTCGTCTGGGAAGCCCTGGGTGTGGAACTTCCGGAACCTACCGAATACCGCACTACGAATTTCACCCTAGGCGTGCAGTACTCGCGTCCCAAATGGCGCGTGGGAGTGGACTACAACCTCTCGCTCTTCAGGAATTCCATTGCTTCGCTGACGTGGGAAAACCCTTTTCGTGTCACCGACGCCCTGGCCGTCTCGCCAGCCTTCAACAATGGCCGCAATCGTTTCGTGCGTGCTCAACTGGCCTTGCCGCCCGACAACGAATTCCACAGTATTAGCGTACACGGTAGTGTTGACCTGCCTCACGAGACCCAACTCCGAGGAGCAGTCTCCTGGGGCAGAGGAACTCAAGACGAACCATTTCTTCCTTACACGTTAAATTCGGCGATGACCTCTGCAAATCTTTTACCCGGACAGCCACAACTGTTCATTCTACCGCCGCCCCAGCCCTCGCTGAATGGCGAAGTCAATACCCTCAACCAGGATTACGTGTTGGCCACCAAACCGTGGAAGAACATGCGCTTTCTGCTGCAGTATCGATCCAATGACAAAGACAATCAGACCCCAGTCATAGTTTTTCCAGGGCTTCCAGCCTTCGGCGATTCCGGCGTGCGTACCCCGATAGATTTCTATAATTTGTTGATTGAAAATTTTCCATCTTCATACATACGTCAAAACTCAACAGCAACGTGGGAATGGGATCCTCGCAAAAATGTGAGCCTGGAGTTGGAATACGAATGGGAAATTTGGCATCGCACTTTTCGCGAGGCAGCCAGGACGAATGAGCATAGTGTCCACGGCAAGCTGGGCTATAAGCCTAAGCCAGGCTATGCCCTTAAAGCGGATTACCTTTACTCGATTCGCAAGCCGCGTTTCTACCTGACGCAGCCGCTGATCTTCGATCCGACCGTAAGCGGGGGCAGCTGGGTAACGAGACCCACGACGATATTCATCGAGGGGCTCCGGGAAGAATTCAACCAACTACGCCGTTTTGACGAGAACAACAGGATTCGGAA
>JBPCIQ010000302.1:0-14904 GCA_051006135.1 Pyrinomonadaceae bacterium
CGCCAGAGTGGATGAGGGAGGTTCCTTGCGCGTAGGTCCTGAGTCGGCAGGCGCCGACCCGGGCCCTGCTTGTTACGGACGCTCGGTCCTGCCAACGGTTACTGATGCACATGTGGTGCTGGGTCACTTTGGGGGAGGCGGGTTACTCGGTGGAGCATTTAAACTTGATGCCACACGAGCGGATGAGGCTCTCGGTCTACTGGCCAACGAAATGAGCAAGGCGGCGGCGAGGAAGGTTAGCGCGGTCGAGGCAGCGCAAGGTGTCATTGCCGTGGTGAATACAAACATGGAACGTGCGCTACGCCGGATTTCTGTTGAGCGCGGTCATGATCCGCGTGATTTTGCATTGCTTCCTTTTGGCGGCGCTGGAGGACTTCATGCGGTGGAACTTGCGCGGGCTTTACGTATTCCTCGCATTCTGGCGCCAGGCTCGGCGGGGGCGCTCTCAGCCATCGGCGTTGTGACGGCGGATGTCCTCAAGGATCAGAGCCGCACGGTGATGCTCGAAGTTAACCCTGGTGTGCGCACAAAATTGGAAAGCGCGTTCAGGAAGATGGAAGGTATTGCCCGTGCCATGCTGCGCAAGGAAGGATTTGCCGAATCGCAGCAACGTCACGAAAGATCGTTGTCCCTGCGGTACAAGGGACAATCCTTCGAACTCGAAATCAAGCAGACAGCCGGCAACGTAGCCGGACATTTTCATCGCGCGCACCAGAGGCGTTACGGTTACGCGCAGGAATCAAACATTGTAGAAATTGTCAGCACGCGATTGAGGTCGCTGGGCATCGTGGAAAAGGTGAAGCGGATCGGGGCGAAGGTTTCCCGTCAGAAGGGATTTGCCAAGCCTCAGGAATACTCGATGGCTTATCTTGCAGGCAAGAAACAGCGCGTTGCTATCTACCGGCGAGATCAATTGCGCGCCGGATCCAAACTCAGCGCGCCCTGCATTGTGACGGAATATTCCGCAACGACGCTGATTCCAATGGGCACACATGCCAGAGTCGATAGGTTTGGTAACCTGATCATTGAGTTGTTAGACCTGCGATGAAAATACGATTCGACCCCATCACGCTCGAGATCTACCGCGCGCTCTACACGTCGGTCGCAGAAGAGATGGGCATTGCCCTGCGGCGTACTGCATTTTCACCAAACATCAAGGAGCGGCGGGATTACTCATGTGCGATCTTCGATAGCGATGGTCGGGTGATCGCGCAGGGAGACCACATGCCCGTGCACCTGGGCTCAATGCCGATGGCAGTCGCTGCCGCGCTAAGCGTAGTAGAGATGGCACCGGGAGACGTAGTCGCCTTAAATGATCCTTTCGCCGGCGGAACGCACCTGCCTGACGTCACCTTGATAGCAGGCGTCTGGGTCCAGCCGAAAGACGGCAGACGGCAGACGGCAGACCGCAGGAAGCAGAAGGCAGCAAGACAAAGTGACCGATCGACTGCCTCCCGCCTCCTGCCTCCTGCCTCCTGTCTTTTCTACGTTGCCAATCGCGCACACCACGCAGACATCGGCGGGGCTACACCTGGCTCAATGGGTTTGGCCACGGATGTTTACGGCGAGGGCCTGCGTATCCCGCCGATTCGAATCGTATGCAACGGCGCAGTGGATGAAGGTGTGATGCGATTGATTCTTGCAAATGTTCGCGGTCAAACTGAGCGCCGAGGAGACTTCCAGGCCCAGATTGGTTCATTGAAAACCGGTGAAGCGCGCTTGCTGGAACTCGTAGAGCGGCGAGGCGCGCGCGAAGTCTCCGCGTACGCGACACACCTGATTGCGTATTCAGCCCGGATAATGCGCCATGCAATCGCAACGATTCCGGACGGCGAATATGAAGCAGAGGATTGGCTCGACGACGATGGCATCAAAGATGCGGCAATTCCGATTCGCGTGAAAGTGAGCATTAAAGGAGAGCATGCGCGCGTGGACTTTACCGGCAGCGCGCCCCAGGTGGCTGGCGCAATCAATGCCGTCGAAGCGATCACGGTCTCCGCCGTGTCATATGTTTTTCGTTGCCTGGTTGCCGGAGAAATACCGGCGAGTGCGGGCTTGATGGAACCAATCGAAGTTCTCGCGCCAGCCGGCACCGTTGTCAACGCAGTACATCCAGCTTCCGTGGCCGGCGGCAATGTCGAGACCTCACAACGCATTGTCGACGTCCTTTTCAAGGCCCTGTCTCACGCCTTACCTAATCGCATACCCGCGGCAAGCCAGGGCACAATGAACAATCTCACAATTGGCGGCATTGATCCTCGTACGGGTCAGGAGTTTTCTTACTACGAAACGGTTGCCGGCGGTATGGGGGCCCGACCAGGTGAGGATGGCATGAGCGCGGTACATACGCATATGACTAATAGCCTCAACACGCCTGCCGAAGCCCTCGAATATGCCTATCCCTTGCGCGTGTCGGAATACAGCATTCGCAAGGGCTCTGGCGGTAAGGGGAAACACCTGGGCGGTGATGGAGTGGTTCGTGAAATTGAAACGCTAGTGCCCGCGCGCATGTCCTTGCTTGCGGACAGAAGAAAGCGTGCGCCTTATGGATTGAGCGGTGGGGAAGACGGAAAGCGAGGTCGCAACTTGATCATTCGTGAAGGCAACGTTCGCCAGATCAACTCAAAAGGAAGCTGGGAACTACAGCCAGGGGATCGGGTGCGAATTGAAACTCCCGGCGGCGGCGGGATCGGCCGATAGCCTGGCAGGTTGCTGAAAAAAGTCGGGAATCAGCAATAGAAGGGGCAAGACGATCCAGGAAATAACACGAATCAAGGCATCCATTTCGTGCGGTTTCGTGTGTTTTCGTGGATCGTGTCTTTTTCAGTAGCCGGTCTAGCTGAATGATGGCGGCGGGGGTGGCAAACGTGGTCCCTCTCCGCCGCCGAGACCAAATACTTGCTCGTATGCCGTGGCGATTGCCGCGAAGGTCACCGGGAGTGCCAAAAACATTCCCACATAACAGAGCAGCAGTCCGGCGAATCCTACAAGTCCGTTAAGTAGCAGAAGACCCAGCATGGCCCGGAAGTTTGCCATTCCAGCTCTCGCGCTGAGCTTGACCGCATCGAGCCCCGACAGCTTGCGCTCTACAATCAATGGGTAGCTAAATACGAATAGAACTGATATGACGATCAACAATACCGCCATCACTAATCCTAAAATCATGAGCAAGGCGAAGAAGCCAAAAAAGCTCGCCGGGTCGGGTTCATTACCTCCGGCGCTGGCCATGATCACGAACAGGCCTGCGTAGGAAAAGATGTAAAAGGGGACGATGATGATCACCATGGGAATATAGTGGAACAAAGTTGCGATAACGCTCTCGCCAAAGTAGTCAAAACCCTTGAAGAGATTGCCAAACTCAACCTTCAGACCACGGCGGCGTTGGAAGAGTGAGAGATAGATCCCGCACATCAGCGGACCTAGTAAGATGCCAAACGGCACAAAGCTGCCGAGCAGTAATCCAACGGTGCTCATTCCGACAAATAGCCAGTACTGATCTTTAATCAGGGTCCAGCCTACTTTTAAGCAGATAGTCGGTTTCACGACTCCGCGCTTGAAAGGAATTTCGAGTGGCATATTTTGCATGTATGAAGTCCTTTTAGTTTGCCTTTACTTGCGATCGGGAAGGTGTTCGTAACCAACCAAAATCCGAGATCAACCATTGCAGTTGACCCTTGATGGCTTCCGTATAGATCAACGCTCCCATCTTGTTCGGATGTCCGAGCGAAGCATAGCGACAAGCCAACTCGCTCAGCTCCCGGCGTTCCTTGACCGCTTTACTTTCAACGTTGCCCTTACGTGGCTCTCGGTAGGTTTCCTTGCAACTTTTCGTTCTGCTTTCCCTTACCGGGTCATCGGGTTTGTAGGCTGCCGTTCCAAACGTGAGCACCACTATTGCCTTGCGCAGACCGTACAAATTCGTCGAACCAAACTTCAAGTTCCAGAGCAACGTATCAGGCGCGGAGAAAGCGTGTTCCGGCGAAAACTCAATCTCAGCAAAAAGTACTCGCTGTTTTGAGGAGTCCTTTTCCAGCTCAGAACTAGCCGCGGCCACTGCCTCTTTCAGGCTCTGAGTGGAGGTCTGATACCACTGCTCGGAAATCGCAATCAGCTTGTCGCGCATTTCGCGATCTGACATTTGGCGCGCTTCCGGAGTCTGGCTAGCAAGTTTCTTAACCAGCAGCCTGGTGAAACTATTGTTGGCGGATTTTGACGAGATAATTCTGTAATAACTGGTTACCACAACATGTGCGTTCGGAAATTCGGTCGTAATCCTTTGCAGCAGCGGTTGCATTCCTCGACCGCATTTCTCCTTTATTCTCTGATTGAGCGCAGTCAGGGATGTCGAGGCGTCCAACAAGTTGCGCACGTCGATATCGTTAATACAACCATCAACCAGTACCAGGTCTACCTGAGATGCATCGCCGTAATAATTCCGAGCATCATTAATCTGATCGTTGATCGTGGGAGTGATCAGGTTAACCTCACCATGGTGAGAGGTAAACAATGGTTACAGTCCGGGTGTGGTCTCGATCGGTGCGCCCGAATGCGCTTCAATTTTCTCCTTCACTTCCCTTCCGGTCTTGTCTTGCAGCCAGCTCTTAACTCTCCACCAAGACTTGTCTTCTTTGCGCAAACCCTGGCCCCACATTATCGAATCGCCGAGCACGAGCATGTTCAGCTGATTACCTTCGGAAACTCTACTATTAGCGGTCCCCGGCGTTTGAGCAATCCCGCTGCTGCCGGCAAAAGCGGTAAGCGTAACCAGCGCGATGAGTGCAATCAGCAGGCGTGGAAAAGGTTTGCTGATCAATAAAAGTTCCGGACCCCGGGATTCCCACGCGGGCAGCCGGCGTTGGGCGGCAGCAGATTTCAGGATTACAACCACGAACTACAGTTTGCCGGACAATTGGCTTGATAGAAAGTGCTCAAGCAAATTAAGGCTCACTTTGATCCGGTAGTTGGCTGTCGATCGAAGATCGTCGATGGGTACAATCTCCCGTGTCAGTTCGGCTCTGCCAGCATCAATGAGGAGCTGATTGATAGTTCGGCCTCGCAGGGTATCTTCTGTTTTGACGCAGCGAATCGGAATAGGCGCAACGCTTCCGAGTGCGATCCGGACATCTTCTATTTGGTCGCCGCTGGTTTGTACCACGGCGGCAAAGCAAACCTTCGAGATTGCCTGGGCCTTCCTTGTACCGACTTTACGATAGTACTGCTTTAAGTTTTTAGTTGTTCGCGGCAAGCGGATGCGGGCAAGCAGTTCGTCCGGCCGGATGACCATCTGCTTGTAACCGGTATGAAAACCTTCGTACGAAACCCAGCGAGAGCCATTGGCGGAAACTAGTTCCAATGCTGCATCGTAAGCCAGTAGCGCTGGGGGCGAGTCAGCCGCTGGAGAAGCGTTCACGATGTTTCCTCCGAGCGTACCGCGGTTCTGAATTGCCAATCCTCCGGTCTCGCCGGCAGCCTGGCAGAGCATCGGGAACTCTTCGCGCAACACCGGATTGGCTTGAACATCAGTATAGGTTGTTAGAGCGCCAAGTGTGACGTGCTGGTCGCTAAGTTCAATGAGGCGAAGCTCTTTCAAGTGCCTTATGTTGAGGTAATTTCTGTGCACCAGTTTGCCGGCCTCCAGCAACACCATTAGATCGGTGCCGCCGGCGAAAGGCTTCCAGACGTTGGGTTCGCGCGCCAATATTTCGAGCGCTTCTGCAAGCGCTTTTGGCGTGAGCATTTGGTAGTGGGGAACGAAACCTCTCATGACCCCTTCACGAATGCGCCTCGCCGCCAAACGAAATAAATTGGAATTCCAGTTAGCACAATCAAGTAGCCAATCCCGGATGTTGAGGGCGCAAGATAGGCAAGGTCCAAAACAAACAGCGCGGCGAGGCCGATGTAAACTAACGGCACTAAAGGATAACCAAAAGTACGATACGGTCGCTCGAGTTGTGGCGCCTTGTAGCGCATGACAATTACCGCTCCGACCATCAGCATATAGAAGATTAGATCGGCCGACACAATGTATTCCAGCAACTGGGTATAAACGTTGCCGTAAGTTACGGTGCCGGTCCGAGAATCAGTTGTCACCGTTCTCGGCAGAGTCAGGAATGCCGCCCAAAGCCCCTGCGCAATCAGAGCAACTGCCGGCACGTGTCGTTCATTGAGAGTGCCTACGCGTTTGAAGAAAAGGTTGTCACGGGACATTGCGTAATACACACGTGCACCCGCCAGAATCAAACCGTTATTGCAACCAAACGTGGAGATCATGATTGCGATCGCCATCAGGGTCGTCCCAGGAGGTCCGAAGATGGCCTGCATCGTAGCTGTTGCGACGCGGTTCTGCGGTGCACTCTGAATTTCGAAAAGTGGAAGCGTCACGATGTAAGCGAGATTCGCGAGCAGATACAGCCCGACGACCAGGCCACA
Source organism: Pyrinomonadaceae bacterium (assembly GCA_051006135.1). Taxonomy (GTDB): domain Bacteria; phylum Acidobacteriota; class Blastocatellia; order Pyrinomonadales; family Pyrinomonadaceae; genus PSRF01. The sequence goes on from JBPCIQ010000302.1 coordinate 6,430, forward strand.
ACCCAATAACAGGGCGCGCGGCAGATTGCGGCCGGGATCACGAACCTCACCTGCTGTGAAGGTCACATTATTCCAGGCAGACTGAGCAAAAAGCGGTCCTACCATCGCGCGCCCGAGCAACATCAGGAGCGCCAGCAGCAAAGCTCCCTGGCCGGTCGTTTCAAAGCCCAGTTGCGACGCCTGTGGGCTCCAGCCATTGACCCAGGGCTTCCACCAGGATGAAGTGTGAGCCGCACTGTTTTCGTTCCAGCCAAGCGCCAGGCCGGCAACGATCAACCCGATCAAAGCCGCAGTTTTCGTAAAGGTGAAGGTGTTCTGAATGAATCTTCCTGTTTTAAGGCCGCGTGTGTTGCTAAACGTCAGGAAAAGAATCATCAGGACTGCAACGAGTTGCTGTGTGGAAAGACTGATTGCATAGCCGCCGAGTGCGCGCGGGGCAACAAGGTAACGGTCGCCCGACACGCTATCGGTCAGCACTCCCATGAAGTTTGCGAAGGCGACTGCGACAGCGGCAATGGTGCCCGTCTGAATAATGAGAAACAGCGACCAGCCAAAAAGAAAACCAGTTGCCGGGCCATAGGCCTCACGCAGAAATACATACTGGCCGCCGGCTCGCGGCCACATGGCAGCGAGTTCAGCGCAACAGAGCGCTCCGGTAATTGTCAGCACCCCGGCAAGCGCCCAGGCCACAAGTAACCAACCTGGCGCACCCACGAGTCTCGATGATTCAGCCGAGGTGATGAAGATGCCGGAACCGATCATGGAGCCGACCACAATCATCGTGGCGTCAAGCCGCCCCAGACTGCGGACAAGTTTGCTGGCAGAGTTCTCTGTCTCGCTCATTGGTTCGTGACGGTATAGTTGCCTGGGTGGTCTGCTGTCAAGAGAAGGGCCGCTTGACAGTCTGTGCGACGCCCAATAGGCTTGCTTGGCTTGGCTGTTTGCAGATTCCAGCAATGCCTGCCTAACGATCCACCGGAAGGTAGAGTCGATTCTTCCTATTGTTAGTAAGTTCACTTCTCGACTAGTCGTGTGGATCTCGTCTGGCTCAAAGGCGAGTGAGCCACCTTAAAAGGATCGGGCAATGATCAAGGAACAGATTACCTCTCTGATTACCAAAAAACGCGCTCACGTGGGCGTAATTGGTCTGGGTTATGTCGGCTTGCCTCTGCTGGTGGAGTTTGCGCGCTGCGGCTTACAAGCGACCGGCTTTGAGGTTGATGCCAGCAAGGCCGACCGAATTAATTCTGGTGGTTCATACATCGGCGATGTCCCCGCTTCTGTTATCAAAGAGCTGGTTGACGCCAAACGTTTACAGGCGACTACAGATCAGTAGCGCTTGAAAGATTGCGACGCAATTATTATTTGTGTTCCCACGCCTTTGCGTAAGACCAAGGAACCAGACGTTTCCTACATCCTGGCGGCCGCCGAAGAGATCAAGAAGAGTCTGCGACGCGGACAATTGATCATATTAGAGTCAACCACCTATCCCGGTACCACGGACGAGGTGCTGCTGCCGATGTTTGAAGAGACGGGCCTTAAACTCGATGATGATTTTCTGCTCGCTTTCTCCCCCGAGCGAGTGGATCCGGGCAACCCGCAATTTCAAACACATAACATTCCCAAAGTCGTCGGCGGCGTCACTGCGGATTCAACTGAAGTTGCCGCTCATCTCTATTCCCAGATCGTCAAAGACGTCCATTCCGTCAGTTCGGCTCGTGTTGCCGAAACCGCGAAACTGCTGGAAAACACTTTTCGAGCCGTCAACATCGGCATGGCTAATGAGATGGCCCGACTCTGTTATGCGCTCAATATCGACACATGGGAAGTGATTCGGGCGGCGGCCACCAAGCCGTTTGGTTTCATGCCTTTTTATCCTGGACCGGGAATCGGCGGGCATTGTATTCCGCTCGATCCTCACTATCTCTCGTGGAAGGCGCGCCAGCACGGTTTCGATTCGCGGTTTATCGGCCTGGCGGAGGAAGTGAATTCGCGTATGCCGGACCACGTTGTCCAATTGATCGCCGACGGATTGAACGATGAGCGCAAGGCGATGAACGGTTCGCGTATTCTTCTGCTCGGTGTTGCCTACAAGAAAGATATTGACGACGTGCGCGAGAGTCCGGCGCTGTCGATTATCGACCGTCTGCGCTCGAAAGGCGCTGACGTGCACTATCACGATCCTTTCGTCAAAGAAATACGTTTTGAGGACGCGCATACCGAGGGGAGTAAGGAGCCGCTCGAGTCAGAGCCGCTAACAGAGGATGCGTTGCGCGCTGCCGATTGCATCGTAATCATCACCGATCACAGCGGAATCGACTACCAACGCGTTTGCAAGTTGGCGCCGCTGATCGTTGATACCCGCAACGCGCTCAATGGTGACCTGAGGCGTGACAGTTCCGCGCGCATAATTAGGCTTTAAAGCGGTCCGTGGTCAGTTGTTCGTGGTCAGTGGTCGTGATGTTAGGAGGACCACTGACAATTGACCACTGACAACTGACATTCAATGCTCAAGGTAATTAATGTCGTAGGGGCGCGGCCTAATTTCATTAAGGTGGCGCCCCTGGTGGAAGCAATGAAGCGGCGCGAGCGCGAGTTCACGCCGCTTGTTGTTCATACGGGTCAACATTACGACTCGATGATGTCTGATGCTCTCTTCATCGACCTTGATCTTCCCCAGCCGGACCTCTTCCTGAATGTGGGATCCGGATCGCACGCCGCACAGACGGCGGCAGTGATGGAGCGGTTTGAGCCGGTTGTGCTCCGAGAGAAACCCGACTGGGTGCTGGTTGTTGGCGACGTCAATTCAACACTGGCCTGCGCACTCGTCTGCGTAAAACTGGGAGTGAAGGTGGGCCACGTAGAAGCGGGTTTGCGCAGCCGCGATCGCACAATGCCGGAAGAGATCAACCGACTGTTAACTGATCAAATTTCTGATCTGCTGTTTACGCCCTCGCGAGATGCTGACGACAATCTGCGCGCGGAAGGAATTCCCGAGGAGCGCATACGATTCGTTGGCAATATCATGATCGACTCACTGTTTAAACAACTAGAACGGTCAAAAGATTCAACGATTAGAGAGGCACTGGGAATCTCAGGCAAGGACTACGCAGTGCTTACGCTCCATCGGCCCTCGAATGTTGATGAACGGAAAACCTTTGCAGGGATCCTTGACGCGCTTGAAGAGATCGGCCGGCGTATCCCAATCGTCTTTCCGGCACATCCCCGCACGCGAAAGATGATCGCGGACTTCGGGCTGGGCGAGCGCATCGAGAATGTTAGCGGACTGCAAGTGATCGAGCCACTCGGTTATATCGATTTCCTTAGTTTATACAGCCGGGCGCGTCTTGTGTTGACAGACTCAGGCGGCATCCAGGAAGAGACGACCGTGCTCGGCATTCCCTGCTTGACGCTGCGCGATAATACCGAACGTCCCGTCACCGTGGACTTGGGTACAAACACAATAGTCGGAACGGATCGAGGGAAGATTACAGCGGCCGCTTTTGCAGTGCTCGACGGATTCAAAAAGTGGAACCACCAAGTCCCGCCTCTTTGGGATGGACACACCGCCGATCGTATCCTCGGCGCCTTGAGTTAATGGCGGCATATAAAGGTAATATTGCCATTATGGTCTTCTTAGTTGGTCACGGATGACTCTGATGATTGATGGTAAACCGGGCAGGACAAACGAACAGCGCTGTTGTGATTAGTACAAACAAGAGGCGGGTCGCGAAGTGGATAGATCGCTCAATCATTGCTTGTCTGTTTCTGTTTGCCGCGTTTGCTCCTCACTCCATTGCCGTAACCCAAACAGCCTGGCTTTTCGGCATGCTGTTTTGGGTGCTTAGGTTTACTGTTCACCCTCGTCCAACCGTTTACAGAACTCCACTCGATTACGCGCTTTTGGGCTTTTTCATTTTAACGGGACTGTCCGCCTTTCTGTCTTACGAGCCGCTGGTTTCCATTGGGAAACTGCGAGCGGCTTCGCTTTTCACAATTGTTTACCTGGTTGCTGAGAATGTCGATTCGGTCCGGATGGTACGGATGTTAGCGCTTACTCTCATCGCGTCGTGCATGATCAATGTTGTCTACACAGCCGGCCAGCGCGTCGTCGGCAGAGGCGTAAAGCCCGAACAGCTAAGGATTGAAAGTCCCCTCTACACCAGTGGTGCACGAATTGGCGATACCCTGGTGGAAGTTGATGGAAAAAAGATTCATACTCCTGACGATTTATTTGCGGCGCTCACGGCGGCCCGGGCACGACCGGCGCTGGTGAAAGCCTTTCGGCATGATTGGCCGCTGACTTTCAAAGTTGAGCGAGGCCGATTCCTCGAAGGCTCTACCTCACTGGAAAAGCTCGGCATTGATGGGTGGTCTAAAAGTCGTGGTTGGCGGGCGTCAGGCTTTTTCGGTCATTACGTCACCTATGCGGAAGTGTTGCAATTGCTATTGGCCCTCGCGCTTGGATTATTTGTCAGTCTGCCCACAAAGCGGAATTCGTCGGGCACACTGCTGCTGATTACGATCGCAGGGCTTGGCTATGCCTTGCTCCTAACGCTGACCCGCGCCCCGTGGTTGGCGTTTCTGATTTCGAGCTCAGTGATACTTTTGCTGGGTACCACCAAGCGCACGATCCTCGGTGTGGGCCTACTCGCCATCCCAATTATTCTAGTGTCCCTCTTCCTGCTTCAGCAGAATCGCAACGTTGCTTTCCTGGATGCGAGCGATGGTTCCACGACCTGGCGCACAACTGTCTGGCGCGAAGGGTTCGATCTTCTGGTGAGCAGGCCGCGCCATCTTCTCATCGGCGTCGGAATGGATTCAATCAAGGCGCACCGGCACGAATGGGGTTTGTTTGCTCGTGGCCGCTTGCCCATGGGACACATGCACTCAAACCTGCTGCAGCTCGCGCTTGAACGGGGAGTTCCCGCGCTCATTCTTTGGCTCGCCCTGCTAGCGCTCTACGGGAAGATGCTTTTTCGACTATATCGCAAACTTAGGTTCGTGGGCCTAAACGAGGATGCAAGCAATCGGGAGAATGCTCGCCGCTCTCTGAAGTGGGGGAGTTGGATCGATCGCGGTCTCGTGCTCGGCGCGCTGGGAGGGCTAGCCGGCTTCTTTACGAGCGGGATAGTTCACTACAACTGGGGCGACTCGGAGGTTGTGATGATCCTTTACTTCATTATGGGGTTGACGTTAGCTCTGGCGCTCAGTACCGATAACGCTTCTCGTCCGGCGTGATGAATGACTCCGCGGCTTAAACCTGTTTGCAAAGGGAGCGGAAAATCTCCGCGAGACGTCCGACAGCTAAACCCTTGTCGTAGAGTGATTCAGCAGCCGAACGATTGTTTGATGCCATGGATTGCCGAAGTTTCGGATCGTCGAGAATGCGCCGGAGGCCATTTGCTAACGCTACAGGGTCTCCGGTCGGCACCAGAAAGCCGTTCTGTCCTTCCTTTAGAATCTCAGGAACTGCGCCCACGCGCGAGCAAACCGCGGGAAGCCCGCTGGCATAAGCCTCAAGTAAGGCAAGGGGAAAGACCTCAAGTTTCGAGGGCAAGACAAATAAAGTCGCTTCAGCCAGCAATCGGGCTTTGTCCTGCCCGGTCTTGACACCGTGGAAAAGCGCGTTTGCGTCAAGACCTGCTGTACTGGCGAATCTTCGAACGATTCGTTCCTCATCGTCGGTTTCAGCGACACCGAGGATATCTACAAAAAGCGCCCTGCTCTCGCTAAGAAGCAACGATGTCGCTTTTAGCAATTCGAAAATCCCTTTGTCATCACTCAGGCGCCCAATGAAAATAATTCTAGGCTCATGCGCGTTCGAAATGTTGCCGGGACGAAATTCGCGCACATCAACGAAATTGGCGATCACTTCTGCTTTCGGTCTACCAAAAATTGGCAGTAGCGACTCTTTCAATCCCTGAGAGAGAAAGATGATCTTATCGAATGAAAGTGTCGTCCAGCCCAAGAGAGAACGGACGAGCGAGCCAGGGTCAGCGAAGAGCGGTCCACTGCGATAGCCATGAAAATGGCAGACCACCTTCGCCCCGAAGACCTTCGCCGTGAGCATCAAGACAACATCTCGCAGGTAGCTCCAGTCGTAGCATGATGCGATGTATACCACATGCGGGCGGAAAGAAATGAGTTTGGCGATTAGCTTGAGCCATATGAGACCAGCAAAACAGAAGCTCGAAGCGTCAACCGCAAATGTCCTTAGCCGCTCGCCCGGGCGGCTGGCGAGGTTGATCAGTTCAAGATTGAACTGGCCTTGCAGTTCAGAATCAAACAGACCCTGAGAGAGCTGCGCCACTCCGCCAACTGGGGGAGCAATGGGCACAAGGAAGAGGACCCGCGGCGGTTTTTGTTCAAGGTTCATCCCGTTCCTGTCTTTTGTGCCATGCGACGAAAAGGCTAATTCCGCTTCGGCCGGGAAGCGTGGCTTGCGTCCCGAAAGCGCTCCTACGAGTAGGGCGAGTCGCGTAATGTCTAGCACAGCAACCTTGAACTCCGCTATTACAAACTTGCCCTTCAGTAGGTTCTGGAAGAGTTCCGGATGTGAATAACTTGGTCCGCCGGGCGGCCAGCCCTTATAATTGCGACCCGCCTTTTGCCACGCTAGTCACTGTACTGGACGATCCCGGGCTTTTGCTCGCCGTCGGTCAGAGGTCAACGTTAGGCTCATTACTTAGCTGGCATTACTTAGCTGGCATTCAGGCGACCGCGATCGACCAGCGAACGTTTCCATTTGATGGGCATCACTCTCACTCTCGCTTGCCTAGCCGGTACCAACGTTTTGCTGACACTCCTGATTCAGTGGTGGGTCATCACTCACCTGGGACTTGGCATTCAAACGGATGCCTTGTTTGCCGCGGTTGCACTGCCGCAACTTATACTCAGCGTTTGCAGCAACTCGCTGACCATGGTTCTAATACCTCTCCTTGCCACGGAGGAGGAAAGCGCGTTCGGTCCAAGCCTTTGGTCGTTCTTTGTCGCAGTAAGCAGCTGTTTTGTATTGCTCGCCCTGGCTTTTGGCGTTACCGCCGGGTATTGGGTGCCTTTGCTGGTCCCGGGATTCTCAGCGGAGGCTCTGGCATTGACGGTTAGTGCCGCGCGTATTCAATTGTTTACGATGGTACTTGCGGCGGCGGCCGCGGTGCCGGTGGCCGGGCTGCAGGCTCGGCGACAGTTTGTCCGCGTGGAACTCTCGGCGGCGCTATCCGCGCTTCTGGCCTTGGGCCTTCTCATCTGGCTCCTGCCCCGACTCGGAGTCGCCGCAGCTGCCTGGGCCTTAGGCTTGCGCGCGGGACTGCAGTTGTTGTGGCTTCTGCCCGCTACGGTGCGCTGGCAGCGGCCGCAGTGGCGAGCACCGATCGTTTTCGAAGCCCGACGGCGCGCCTGGCCATTGATCGTCGGCACGTCCTACTATCAGGCAGACCCGCTGGTTGATCGCTTCCTCTCGTCAATGGTAGCTGCCGGTGGCCTCTCCACACTCTATTTGGGACAACAGATCTACGGAGGGTTTAATCTGATCTCAGATAAGGCTCTGGCATCTCCAGCGCTGCCGTTGTTGAGCGTTCAAGCTAAAACAGCCAACTGGTTATCGTTCAGGAATACATACCGTACGCGTCTGGCATTGCTCGGAACCCTGACCGCCTTTGGCTATTTGATTTTGCTCTTTTTCGGTGAGGCAGTACTACGATTAGTTATCGGCTACGCAGGAGTCACAACGGAAAGCGTGCGAGCGTTGTGGTTGATAATGGTGGCCTTGGGCGGTTTTTTCATCGCCGGCGCGATGGGATACATTTCTTCCAAGACGTTTTATGCGATGGGTGATACCAAAAGTCCGACCAGGCTGAGTCTCTGGACGTATAGCCTTTACCTTCCGATCAAAGTCCTGATGTTTTTTCGCTATGGATTGATCGGACTGGCAGTTACGAGCAGCGCCTTAGTGATTGTTAATCTGCTGCTGCAAATTCTACTTTTGGAAAAACGCTTAGCGCATCAAATTGATGGGGGGAATGATGCCAAACGATGATTTCTCAAAAATACTCAGCTGTGCAAAGGCGGGGGCGTTGGTCCGCAAAACTTCATACAAGAGGTAGCGCGAACGCCCACCCTCTGTGACTCGACAGTCAAGATAACCCTGTGCGTATTGCTATCATTAAATACTTTGGACAAGAGACAGGACGACCGACGAAGTGGTCGGCTGTAGCGGTGAAGAAGTAGATGCGCTTCGAAGAGGTAGTCTTAGAGACTCAACCATGTCCGTTAGATTGTCCCAAGAATGACGAACTCGTCCTGGTCGGTCGCGACCGGCTGCACAATTTACCCGGAGAGTTTCAAGTAGTTAAATGTCGCACGTGCGGCTTGCTGCGCACAGATCCCAGGCCCACACCGGAAAGCATCGGATTTTACTACCCGGAAGATTACGGCCCATATCAGACGACACGCGTCGATCCGGCTGAGTTGGCT
>JBPCIQ010000303.1:0-25606 GCA_051006135.1 Pyrinomonadaceae bacterium
GACAATCATTAACGCCATGCTGAGGACTTTCATTCCCATTTCCGCTCCTACCTTTCCAAAAAAGCAGGCCTGCACAAGCAGAAGAAAAAAACAATCCACGCTCTAACCGTGGGTAAAAACCCCTTCACTAAGTACCGACCATGATACCACCATCGGCTATAAGTCAAAGGCAAGGAATCAAAAAAAGACTGGGCTGAAGGAATACCCTCAGCCCAGTGGATCTGCGGCCACGGCGCTCGGATGTCGCCGGGGACCAACATTCAAGTCTAGAAGACGTACCGGATACCAACGAAGATGCGACGGTTGCCACCATCCGTGTCCCATTGGTTCAGGAAGCCTGGTGCCGTCACCGTCGAGTTAGGAGTTCCAAAATCACGCGTGTTAGTGAAATTGAAGAAATCAGCACGGAGCTGGACTCTCTTGTTCTCACCGACATTTGTGTTCTTTAAAATACCGAAGTCGACGTTGTTGATGCCATCCGCGCGCAACATGTTTCGGCCGGCATTTCCAATTCGTTCGCCCGCACGGAGCGTCCTAAAGAGCGCGTTCCCAGTTGGGCCGACGGTACCCCTCATAGCGTAAAGTTCCTCGACCGACAGGTTGGAAAAATCCGCGTTCGCATTTACGTTCGGCCGAGTGGCGATACCGATTGCGGTGGCCAGGCCTCCGAGGGTGCCAGTCGGGTCAGTTCCATTTAACGGCGAAAACGGAGCGCCGCTTTGGAAGTTGAAGTTTGAATTAAACTGCCAACCCCCCAACACATGCCCGACCAAACCATTCTGATCCCGATAGTAGGGCATTTCGTAAACAAAATTCCCTGACAACCTCAGTGGACGGTCGTAAGAAGAGCGCCCGCGATCGAGGCTGCGATTAAAAGGATCTTGGGCGAGGGCTATTTCCTGGTTCGAGTTATTAAAAATCTCAGACATGGTGTCAATGAATGTGCTCCATGTGAAGTGAACACCCGCGCTAAATCCACGGCTTAAACGCTTCTCTAAGCTGCCTTGCATTGCATGGTAAATGGACGAGCCCGAGTTGGCGCGCAGGCGAACTGTTCCGACTGCGGGATCCGTCCTCACAATTGGATTGGCAGCATCAGTAGCAAGAGCGGTTCTAAAGCGAACGGGATTTCCATCGATACTCTCAAACAAGCCGTTACCTTTAGAACCTACATAAGTAGGTGAATGAAAGTCGTCGGTAACCTCCGTTCGCGTGAAATTCAGTGGGTTTACCGGCAGTTTTGGTAGGTGGCAAAGTTATCTCCTTCTTTAACCCGGTCTGGGGTGTTCAAACTTGCTGGCGTTGAGAGTCGCGTAAAACCCGAGTGAAAAACCCGTATGTTCTATCAATAACGCAATAAATATTTCACTTAATGGAATTTTTCCCTTTTGGAGGCTAACCTTAAACAGTTATAGGGATTACGCTATAAGTCACGATCAAGCAAAGCCCGTCTCCGTCATGAAGAGAGCAATGTTTTGTTCAAATTATTGGATTCAATCCAAATCCATTGAGACCCGGAGTCCATTTGGCCTCGTCTTCTGGAGGGCAGAGTTTCGAAGCGTGACGGCGGAATGCCCTAACACGATCTAAAGCTGATGCCTCTTAAAATGACGGAAAAAATCATCTTTCTCGAGCGCGGTACATTCAGCGTGGAATTTCGGAAACCCCGCTTTGAGCACGAGTGGGTGGACTATCAGGAGACGGATCCAACGGAAATCACGGAGCGGTTGCGTGAAGCGACAATTGCTATTGTTAACAAACTGCCCTTACGTGAGGCCGAGCTGACGAGGCTGCCGCAATTGAAGCTAATAGCCGTTGCTGCTACCGGTGTCGATAACATCGATCTCGAATACTGCAAGACAAGGGGCATTGCGGTATGCAACACGCGGAATTACGCAAAACATTCTTTGCCGGAGCATGTAGTGATGCTGATTCTCGCATTGCGCCGGAATCTGATCAGTTACATGCAAGATGTTCGTGCGGAAAAATGGCAGGAAGCGAAGCAGTTCTGCTTGCTCGATCACACAATAAGAGATCTGCACGGCAGCACCCTGGGAATCATCGGGTACGGCTTTTTGGGAAAGAGTGTGGCAAAACTTGCCCAGGCCATGGGGATGCAGGTGTTGGTAGCTGAGCGCCGCAGCGCTGCGACGGTTCGCGAGGGAAGGACACCTTTCCTGGAAGTCCTCCAGCGAAGCGATGTAATCACCCTACATTGCCCATTGACCGAAGAGACACGGAACTTAATTGACGAGAGAGAATTTCAAGAGATGAAACAGGAGTCGCTTTTGATCAATACATCTCGCGGTGGTTTGGTAAATGAAGGGGCGTTGATTCAAGCGCTACAAGAGGGATTAATTGCCGGTGCAGCATTTGACGTATTGATTGAGGAGCCCCCGCGTAAGGGAAACGCTTTGCTTGATGCAGATCTGCCGAACTTAATCGTCACGCCACATATTGCCTGGGCTAGCCGCGAGGCGATGCAGACGCTTGCGGACCAGCTAGTCGATAACCTTGAGGCCTTTGTTAAAGGTGAGCCAAGAAATCTGGTCACGGGTTCTGCTATGCAAAACAAAGAGCCGCAGTAACGACTTAACCGCCCAGACCGGTAACAAGTCTAAGACGACGCTGCTTCGCTGGCTACCGGAGCCGGGAACTCGTCGTGATGCTCCGTTGTGTAGAGCCGGAGGATGTCTTGTCCTTGTCGCGATCTGGGATCGATGGTGCGGATGTGCTTTCGTCCCTGCATTTCCCAAATCGCAGTTACCATACCTTCTTTCTCGACTGCGTGGTACGAAATATCCTCCACGACCGAACCCTGGGCCGGACTCTCGTCGGCCTCCTGAGACGCCTCGGCAGGCGGTGAAGTTTCATCTTCTAACATCAAATTCCTACGACTCCTCTTTTCGTTTGGTTTGAGTTGACGAATTGTTGCATACCGTTTAGTCCAAAGTCCAACGCGCGGTTCAGGCTTTTTCAAAACCTCTTTACGATCTGAGCGAGAGTGCTACTTCGACCGCCAACCCGGGTGTAACGACACCCCATCCCTGTCGATCAACCTCAATGCCGGAGACTCGTTCAGCCGTCTCAATCAGAATGCGTTTTACTTGCTGAGGTCTCAGCCCGGGATTGGCCTCCAGCATACAGGCCGCGGTAGAAGCCACAATTGGCGAGGCGAAAGACGTGCCGTCCACGTATTTGTAATGTTGATTGATCACGTTGCCCTCGTGCAGTTTGATCGTAATCAACTGTCTTAGCAGCGGCACTGGCAGATCTCGGGCTTCATCAAGATCCTTATCGACCCCCTTGCGCTCTGCCATAATCGACTTCAGTTCCTCGTCCGTCGCGCCATTTAGTTGAGCGTAGAGCTGGGCTTCGTCCGCGGTAGGCGTATGCGGCAGAATCGGTGCCGCGACCCAGATGCCTGGCGCGATCACTTCCGGCTTTTGCAGACCGTCAATCGTCGGTCCATATGACGAGCGGTACATGCCTCGTCTGGCCCGGTCAAGCGAATTCTGATCATCGAGTCCACCCACGGAGATCGCCGATGGTGAACAGGCCGGTGGCAACACCGGATGACCCGGCGCCATGCCGGCGTTTCCGACCGCACAAACCACCACGATACCTTCGCGCACAGCACGTTCAATGGTCTGGCATAGCGGACTGTTCAAGTAGGATTGTTCAAAATCCCCACCAGCGGAAATATTCACGATCCGAATGCCGTATTTTTCTCGATGCTTCAGCACCCACTTCAAGCCAAGGTCAATATGCTCGTCTGGTATGTGTCCCGTCCTGCCAATTTTTACCAGCACTACATTAGAAGCCGGCGCAAGGCCACGATAAAAGCCGTCTGAAAGGTAGCCGTTTCCCGCCGCCACAACCGAGGTCATCATCCCATGCCAGCTTGCCCCATCGGTCGTTACCAATGACGTATGGTCACCGTTTGATTTAAAGATGCTGTGGTATGCGAGTATCCGATTTGTCGGTTGGGTTAAATCCGGGTGTGCATAAAAGCCCGAGTCGAGGAACGCAACCGTCACCCCACGCCCCGTGAACCGATCGTTGGCATTCATTCGCAGCGGGGTAGGCAGTACGAAGCTGCTTTGGTCAAACACCGTCGCGTGAGATTCAATTTGCCTTTTGGCGCGCGTGAACAATTCAAGGCACCGTATACAGACGGCGGAAGCGTTCGCCCCCAGGGCATTAGCTTCGACAAGCGCACGCAGATCTGCCTCAACCTTGGAGAGGTCCACCAGTCCGTGGCTGGATTTGCGGCCGCAAAGGGGACAGACCGCCTGGTTAGATTCCTGGTTTTCGTTATCCGCTGTCTGGTTCGCTGTGATTGTTTCCGACATGTTGAGAGATTGGAGTTTACTTGATCGCGTGGGAGTCTTGCGAACGGCCGATGGCGATAGACCTCAGAGGAGCCACGGCGCAGTCAAACTTTTGGAGTGCGGTGGCAAGCGAAGCGCGACCCCGCTTTGGATTCTCGAGAGTAACAAAGCGTCGCCGCTCCGCTCTGCCGGCGCCTGCAAAGTTCGACAGGTTGACTAGCTTCGCCCGGGCTTCTGTCGTTTGTGATTCGCTTGGTGCGCGTGTAAGGTATTTACATACGAAAACGACGAGTGGAGGCACGATTCTAATCGGGATCCCCATGGCTCAAGAACAGGCAAGCGTTGCTGATCTCTTTCGCTGGGCGCAGGCGCTCAAACGCGAGAACCCGCAGTTGTCGTACAAGGAAATCAAGCAGCAACTGGTTCGGGAGTTCGGGGGAAAACCTCTTCCCTCGCTCCACAATCTGACGATTCCAGAGCAGGACGCGCGTGCGCCGGAAGAAGACTGGTCGGCGGGACTTTCGTTAGTGAGGCGAGGAATACAGTTTCAAGACTGGGGCGAAATCGCGAACGGAATCATCTTGAGCCTCGAACAAACCGAGAACTACGAACGCGAGCGCGGCCCGGAAGGTACGAGAGACAAGTGGCACGATCGTTCAGTGGGAATCGATGAAGCTGAATCAAAAGCGGTAGGTAAGTGGATGCCCGAAGAATTGATGAAGCTGGCGGAACGGCAAACAAAGAAGTAGTCAGTTGTCAGTTGTTTGTGGTCAGTTGTAGAGCATCATACTTTGTTCGGAGCATCGAGCTAATGACGCAAGCCCAAAACTGCCCATAGACACAAGACCACAGCTGACCACAAACAACTGACAACGAACTCTGACAACTAACCAATTTCGATGAGCTTTCTAGGAAGTCTATTTCAAGACTCGAAGTATCAACCGGCTGATCCCCGCAAGCCTGGCGAAATCGATGACCCGGACATTATCATCAGTCCGAACACCCAGCTTCCCAATCGCATTCCACCCGGTCAGTCGCGAACTCGCAAGTGGCCCGTGCTGGACGCGCATGGCACTCCAGAGATCGATCTCGCAACTTGGTCCTTCGCAGTTGACGGGCTGGTAGAGCACCCACAGCAATGGTCCCTCGACGAGTTTATGCAACTCCCAGCCAGAAAGGTCTACGCGGACTTTCACTGCGTGACGCGCTGGTCTCGTCTGGACAATGTTTGGGGAGGTGTTCCCACCCGCGAACTGGCGAAGATTGCCGGCGTCAAACCTGAGGCGAAATTCGTGCTGGCGCTTGCATACGACTCCGGCTGGACCACAAACCTTCCTATCGAGTTCTTTCTAAATGAAGACTCGCTGTTCGCCTGGTCACACGATGGCGAGCCGATCCCGCCAGAACACGGTGGCCCGGTGCGTCTGATCGTGCCGCAACTCTACGCCTGGAAGTCTGCCAAGTGGGTTAAGGGTGTACGCTTCTTCGAACGCGATCAGCCCGGATACTGGGAAGAGGGCGGTTATCACATGCGTGGCAACCCCTGGACGGCGGGCGACGGTGAAAGATTTCGCTACTAGTCGGGAGTGTTTGTTTTTCATCAGTCTGCTAGGACCTCAAACTCACCTCCAGACTCTTTTTTATGGCAACCCCCAAAGACGCCGCTGCAGTCATTCTTCTTCGAACAAACACTGATCCCATTGATCCTGAAGTGTATTGGGTGAAGCGTAGTGAGAAACTAGCTTTTCTTGGAGGTTTCTATGCTTTTCCGGGCGGCCAGATGGATCCATCCGACTCTGAAATGCCGGTTGATAATTCCCCTGACGGGGAAACTGCCGCGGCAATTAGTTGTGCTGCGCGCGAATTGTTTGAAGAACTCGGAATCTTAGCGACTCGGGGTGGCGAGGCGCTGACCGTGGGCCAGCGAACGTCACTGCTTGATGATCTCGAATCAGCAAGAATGTCGTGGCCGCAACTACTACGTCATTACGACCTCCATCTCGACGCTCACGATTTTACCTTTGCGGGACGGTGGGTGACGCCGCCTTTCAGCGCCCGGCGGTTTGATACATGGTTTTTTTTGGTGGCTTGTCCTCCCAGGCAGGAACCGCGGGTAATTACTGGCGAGTTGGAATCTGGAGAATGGACTGTGGCGCGAAAAGCCCATGAACGCTGGCAGCGGTCAGAGATCCTTGCCGTGCCTCCCACGCTCCACGCTTTGAAAACACTGGCTGATGGCTATTCGCCTGATCTTGTTCACCGCTTTCTTTCAACTCCACACGCTCATCGTGAGCCGGTTTGCCGCATCGAGTTTCGACCCAATTACATCTGCTTTCCGGTTCGCACTCCCACTAAGCCACCAGCTACCCATACCAACTCTTACTTGA
Source organism: Pyrinomonadaceae bacterium (assembly GCA_051006135.1). Lineage (GTDB taxonomy): Bacteria > Acidobacteriota > Blastocatellia > Pyrinomonadales > Pyrinomonadaceae > PSRF01. Next base: position 6,722 of record JBPCIQ010000303.1, read on the forward strand.
TCTACAACTCCGACGAGTTGTTGATAATTGATCCTGGTTCGCCGTATGAGGAAGAACAGACTGCGCTGGCTGAGTGCGTCGATGAGCTCTTGAACGAGGGGCGCTCAGTTCGTGAGATCGTCCTGACGCACATGCAGCCGGATCACGTGGGTGGGGTAGATGCCCTGAGAGCGCATCTCGGCGAACGAACAAAAGTGGCGGCGCATAGCATGACTGCCGAACAATTGAGCAACACAATTCGAGTGGATCGCCTGATCGAGGATGAGGAGATTATCGAACTTAGAGGCTCACCTCGGATCGTGCTGCGCGCGATGCATACACCCGGGCACGCGCGTGGCCATCTTTGTTTCCACGAAGAGCGAACTGGCACGCTGATTTCGGGCGACAACATCGTTGGCCTGGGATCGGTTTTGATTGACCCGCCTGAAGGTAACATGCATGACTACCTTCGTTCGCTCGAGCGTATGCGCGCGCTGCCGAATCTATCCGTGCTCTTCGGCGGCCACGGGCCCGCGATGGCAAACCCTTACGCCAGGATTGACGAGTACATTTCACACCGCCTCGAACGCGAACAAAATATTCTGGAAGCCGTGCGGGAGGGGGCGACCACTCCAAAAGAGATTGTGGCGCGCGTCTATCTCGATCTCTCTCCTAAAGCGTATGGGATGGCCGAGCGTGCCGTCCTTGCGCACCTTGAAAAGCTGGCTGCAGACCGGTTGATTAGCTGCAATAACGAACTTTGGTCCGCCTTCAGGGATCATGGCTAGTCTACCCGCCCCTCACTTAGTCAACTCGAGGAAGGCTGTCTCCGCTCTTACATCCAAGCCGATGAAGAAATGGGCTGGTACAGCTTTGAAAAGAGGAGATGAGGATATGGCGTTTGCTGAGTGGGCTTTCAAGCGTGAGGGCGGGGAAAGGGTCCACCTTCCTGACCTCGAGGTTACTGACTGAGAGGTTGATTTGCAGCTTAGTGGTTTCCAAAGCTAGCGGGGACAGGCTACCGGCCTTAGAATCTTTCTATCCCAAGGTATTAAGATGAGTTTCAGATGGAGGAAGAAGTTGTTATTTGAGGCGCTGTCGCTTAGCGACTTTGCTTCTTCGGGTGTTTGCGTGAAAATCTGTTAAGCATGAAAGTCAGCCAGGGGTCATCAATGCACTTACCAGCAACACTAGGCGAGCTCAAAGAGAGTGGCTACAAGAGCGTCTCTGTCAAGGACGAGATGCGCGCCAATTTAATCAAGAAACTTCGCAGTGGTGGAACACTCTTTCCGGGAATCATTGGCTACAGTGAAACCGTTATTCCTCAGCTCGTAAATGCGATCCTCGCCAGACACAACGTCATCCTGCTTGGCCTGCGTGGCCAGGCCAAAAGCCGAGTCATTCGGCAACTAACTGAACTTCTTGACGAGCGACTGCCCGCCATCGCCGGCTCTGAAGTTAACGACGACCCCTTTCACCCGATCTCTGCTTACGGACGCCAGCAGGTTGAACTTCACGGCGACAAGACGCAGATTCACTGGATCAATCGCGATACTCGTTTCGTGGAAAAGCTAGCCACGCCAGATGTCACCATTGCCGACATAATCGGCGACGTCGATCCAATCAAAGCTGCCAGGGGCGGACATCCTTTGAGCGACGAGCTGACAATTCATTATGGGCTGTTGCCTCGCGCCAATCGCGGTATTTTTGCGATTAACGAACTACCTGACCTTGCCGGCAAAATTCAGGTTGGCCTGTTCAATATCATGCAGGAAGGCGATGTGCAGATTAAAGGTTACCCGGTCAGGCTACCCCTCGATGTCATGCTTGTGTTTTCGGCAAACCCTGAGGACTACACTGCGCGCGGGAAAATCATAACGCCGTTAAAGGATCGTATCGGCGCCGAAATCACCACTCACTACCCTGCGGAGTTGCCTACCGGAATCGAGATCACGCGCCAGGAGGCATGGGTTAACCGCGACGGATTGAAGGAATGCCTGCAGATCCCTGAGTTTTTGCGGGAAGTAGTTGAACAAATCGCCTTCGAAGCTCGCGACGATCAGAGCGTCGACAAGCACTCGGGTGTCTCGCACCGCCTGCCGATTACGGTTATCGAATCAGTAATCTCAAATGCCGAAAGGCGCGCGATCCTGACTGGCGAAGATGAGATTGTGCCGCGCGTATCAGACATCTATGCGGCAATCCCTTCGATGAGCGGCAAGATGGAACTCGAATATGAGGGTGAGCAAATCGGCGCCACCCGCATCGCCAAGGACCTGATCAAACGCGCGGCCGGCGAGATCTTTGAAGGCTATTTCGTCGGTATCGATTTCGCGCGCACCGTGCAATGGTTTGATCAGGGAAACAACCTGCGACTGGCCGACACGGCTTCAGCAAAGGAATGCCGAAGGCTTCTTGACGCAGTGCCCGACTTGATCGAAACCTCTCTGATCCCTTTTGACTTCAAGAAATCGGACCAGGCTCAGTTAGTCGCTGCCTGTGAGTTTGTGCTTGAGGGTCTTTATGCGGGTAACAAGATCAGTCGCAACGAGGAGGGCGGCTACACGGCCGTAACCAAAGCTAAGAAAGACCGCCGCGGCATGATCTACGACGACCTCACCGAGACCGGAAAATACAGTTGATCCAGCCGCGGATGAACGGGATAAACGCGGATCCGAAAAGACAGGAAGCAGGGAATAATACCTGCTCACCAAAGGGCCGCGACACCTCACCAAGATTACAAAGGAGTCCTCACATGAACAGCGGGCTCAAGCACAGAGAGCTGACGCAGAAAGTTATTGGAGTTTTCTTTGAAGTTTACAATGAACTTGGGCATGTTTTTCTTGAGTCGGTGTATCAGAAAGCCTTAGAACTGGCTCTTGCCTCCCGAGGACTCCGGGTCTTTAGAAAAATTGAAGTGCCCGTTTGGTTTCGCGGTCAAAAGGTAGGGGACTTTGAGGCAGACATACTTGTTGAAGAATGCCTCCTACTGGAATTGAAAGCAGTTCGAGGCTTAGACTCGGCGCATGAGGCTCAGTTGTTGAATTATCTTCGAGCGACGGAGATTGAGGTCGGCTTATTGTTCAACTTCGGAATCAAGCCGGAGTTCAGAAGGATGGCATTTGATAATGCACGAAAGCAGCGCGGCGACCGCAAGAACCTTTTGAACGCGTTGCTTTCCACTGATCAAAAGGAGCACTGATTTCTTACTGCCCTTTCTGATCCGCGTTTATCCGCGTTCATCCGCGGCTTAGTATTGATTTATGAAGTTCATTCGCTACTCTAAATTCAAAGGTCTCGACGTCTCATCCATCAACCTGGGTGACTTGATGGAGGGGCTGTCTGATTCACTGCTCTCCTCCGGCTACGATGATGATTACTATTGGACCCGCGAGCGTCGCCCGCAGGACACGTCGCTGGATGCGCTGCGACAAGCCCTGCTCCAGGCGCTAATGGATCAGGGCCTGCTGGATGAACCTCAGGTTCAGGAGATGCTCGCTGAAAATGACGGCAAGTTTAAAGGCTCGGCGCTGGAAGAGATGCTCAATCAGCTAATTGAGCGGTTAATTGAAGAGGGATACTTAACCCTGCACGAAGAGGAGGCCAGACAACAACAGCGGCAACGAGCGAATGGCAATCCTGAAATCTCCGAGCCGCTTCCGCGCAACATCAAGTTTGAAGTGACCGAAAAGGGATTGGACTTTCTTGGTTACAAGACCCTCAGAAACTTGCTCGGAAGCCTGGGTAAGAGTTCCGCCGGTCGTCATGACACCCCACAGCTTTCGACCGGTGTGGAAGCCGCGGCGGCAAGCAAAGCCTACGAGTTCGGCGACACGATCAATATCGACGTGAACACTACGTTGTTATCCGCGATTAAGCGCGAGGGTTTGAAGGTGCCGCTTAATCTGGAGTACAGCGACCTGCATGTTCAGCAGTGTGACTATCAATCATCCTGCGCGACAGTGGTAATGCTCGATTGTTCCCATTCCATGATTCTTTACGGCGAAGATCGTTTCACGCCGGCGAAGAAAGTTGCGCTTGCCTTGGCACATCTGATTCGTACGCAGTATCCCGGCGACTCTCTCAAGTTGGTTCTTTTCCACGACAGCGCTGAAGAACTTCCGCTCGCAAAGCTTGCAACAACGCAGGTCGGGCCATATCACACCAATACCGCCGAGGGATTGCGCCTATCCCGCCGCATTCTGCAATCGCAACGCAAAGAGATGAAGCAGATTGTGATGATTACGGATGGGAAACCTACTGCTTGCTTTCTTGGCGAAGGCTCGACAATTGGAGCAGGAAGGGTCAGACCGGGCGCGGCTAAGCTGCCCGCCATCCCCGGCAAACGCCGCCTCTATAAGAACTCAATGGGCGGCGATCGCTTCGTTATGGACGAAACTTTCAAAGAGGTCCAGGCCTGCCGCAAAGCCGGTGTAATGATCAATACTTTCATGCTGGCAAGCGACTATTATCTCGTTGAGTTTGTTAAGCAAATGTCGGCAATGACGAACGGCAAGGCCTACTTCGCAAATCCAGCCAACCTTTCACAGTTTGTTCTGATAGACTTCCTTCGACGCAGGACCAGCCGGATCCGCTAATTGCGAGCCTGGTTCTGTTCAGTACTGAGAAAGCGCAAGCCCGCCGGACTTACCTGGAGAAAGTTGTCAGTCGCAGCTTGACCGTAATGAAGCCTGAAGATCCCAAATCAGAGAATGCTCAGGACGAGCGTGCCACTACTGCGGCCGCGGGAGAGTCTGAATCAACTGCGCCAAATCCTTCTGCTGAGCGCGCGCGCTTAGACGATGCGCCTGCAGACGGCCACTATCGTAACCTCGTCGAAAACGCTAACGACATTCTTTTCACACTCGATCTCGCCGGCAATATGACTTCGATAAATAGAGCCGCGGAGTGGATTACAGGTTATTCACAAACCGAACTGCTCGGAATGAATATGTCTGAGTTTCTCACTCCGGAATCTGCAAGCAGCGCTCGGCAGATGATGGAACGGAAATTGGCCGGTGAAGAACGAACGCACTATGAAGTGGATGTTCGAACAAAAGACGGCCGCCCCTTAACTCTTGAGATCAACAGTAGACTGGCATTAGAGGATGGCGTTCCTGTCGGCGTGCAGGGCGTCGCGCGTGACATCTCCCAGCGGCGCCGCACCGAGGAAGCGTTGCGCGAAGCAGATCAGCGGGCACTATTCACGTACGAGCGTCTGCTGGAAAGAATCTCCAGCCTGGCCCAGGCGCTAGGGGCCGCGCGGGAGCTGGTAACAATTTTCCGGGCGCTGCGAGACTTCACAGTTGTATCCGTTCCCTGCGACGGGCTCTTCATTTCTTTGTACGATCCGATCCGCGACGTTCGCGTCGCTTGCTATGGCTGGGGCGACAACCAGGAAATTGAGACTTCCGAGTTACCGCCCATGCCTGTGACCAGCCTGGGCCCGAATGGTCGCGCCGTAAGGACTGGTCAGGTAATCATTACGGATGATTACATGAGGGCCACGCAAGGTCGTCCCTCGGTAATCGTGGGCCCTGATAACGGATTGCGGCCTCAGGCTTCTCTTGCGCTGCCGATGGCAGTGATGGGCCGCATCGTTGGCACGATAGAAGTGCAAAGCTACCAAAAAGCCGCCTTTCGGGATGAGCATGTAACCGCAATGCGAATGGCTGCCAATCTCACTGCAGTTGCCATTGAAAATGTCCGGCTGCTCGAACGCGAAAGTAGCGCGAGGGCGGCGGCAGAAGATTCAAACAGGCTGAAAGATGAATTTCTCGCTACCGTCTCGCACGAATTGCGGACTCCATTGACAGCCATTCTTGGGTGGTCGCGAATGCTGGCGAACGGGTCACTTGAGGATTCTATGGCGGCTAAAGCCATTGAAACGATAGTGCGCAACGCAAAAGCGCAGTCACAAATTATTGACGACATCCTCGACGTTTCGCGAGTCATCACGGGTAAGCTTTATCTGGATCTTCAGCCAATCGAGCTTGCACCTGTGATTGAAGCTGCAATAAACGTCGTGCGTCCCACAGCTGAAGCTAAAGGGATTCATATTCAAATTGATCTTGAGCCCCGCCCCGCTGTTGTCATGGGTGACTCAAACCGTTTACAACAGGTCATCTGGAATCTGGTTTCAAATGCGATCAAGTTCACGCCCTGCGGCGGTAGCGTAAAGCTTACGATGCTTGAGATTGGTTCTCGGGTTGAGATCAAGGTGAGTGACAGTGGCCAGGGGATCAATCGCGATTTCTTACCATTCGTTTTCGACCGCTTCCGTCAGGCAGATAGCACTTCTACCCGGCAACACGGAGGCCTTGGACTGGGACTGTCCATCGCACGCCATCTGGTTGAAATCCACGGGGGCACCATTACGGCCGAGAGCGCGGGGGAAGGAAAAGGCGCTACCTTCTCGTTCAGCGTGCCATTGATCGCATCCCGGACAACTCTTCGGCAACAAGTCGGAAGCGGCGAAGAGATCAGCGACCGCTTGACGCATAAGTCACGGTTAAGTGGTATACGTGTTTTGCTGGTGGACGACGATGATGACACGTTGGATTTGCTGAGGGCGGCTCTCACGCAAACTAACGCAGTGGTAACGGCGGCCTCGTCTGCTAAAGAGGCCATGAAAGCTTTCAAGGTTGCGGAATTTGACGTTGTCGTCTCCGATATTGCGATGCCAGGCGAGGACGGTTATCAACTCATCAAGCGGATCCGGACGTCAGGTTTCGACCGCAACAGGTCGATCCCGGCCGTGGCCATTACTGCGTATGCTAAAGAGGAAGACCGTCGGAAAGCACTCTCCGCAGGATACCAAACTTACCTGGCAAAACCTATCGAACTGTCAGAATTGGTAACTGCAATAGCAAAGGCCGTGGAAAATAGCAGAGAGTAGTTAATGTTATCGCCGGCATTCTTTAAAGGAGTGGTGTGACCCAATTTACTATCGCCCGCAACCAAAAGGGCACAAAGAAGCTCGTTCGGGGAATTGAGATTGCCTACGATGATCTGGGATCGGGTCCGAGTGTAGTGCTTCTTCACGGCTACCCCTTCAACCGCTCGATGTGGCGTGACCAGCTGGGCGAACTCCAACAACATCATCGGGTTATCATTCCGGACTTGCGCGGACATGGCGAAAGCGCCGTTACCGAATCGCCAGCTACTATGCAGCGCATGGCTGGCGATGTGGCTTCTCTGCTCGAAACTCTTAATATATCGCGAGCAACAATCGGCGGATTATCCATGGGCGGCTACGTGGCGCTCGCCTTTTATCGTCTCTTTCCTTTGCGAGTTCGCTCACTCGTGCTCGCTGATACGCGCGCTCAAGCAGATACAGAAGAAGCAAAACAGAACCGCGAGAAGGAGGCACAAAAGGCGTTGCAAGAAGGAATGGAAGGAATCGCTGACGCACTTCTACCTAAACTGCTGGCGGCCGAAACAGTGTCCAAGCGTCCGGAGATCGTCAAGCGCGTGCGGAAAATGATAGTTGAAACAGCTCCCGAGGGGGCTGCGGCAACGCTTCGCGGAATGGCGGAGCGTCAGGACCAGACCTCTTTCCTGTCGCGCATTATCGCTCCCACCCTAATCCTGGTCGGCAGCGAAGACGCGCTCACCCCTGTGGCAGACGCGGAAATCATGCACCGCGAGATTGGCGGCTCACGCATGCAAGTCGTCGAAGGTGCCGGGCATGTTTCCAATATTGAAAACCCACAAGAATTCAACCAGGCGCTGGTGAAGTTTTTGCGCGATGTAGAAGCGTAGTTTCTTACCACTAGGAAAGCGGCCACAGATTGACACGGATTTTCACGGATAATTTTCTGGGATGATCGAAGATGAGTCTTTTAACATTGGCGCGACCCAGAAAATTCAGGAGCAAACCCACTTCAATATGTGTAGCGCGCAAGTAATTGAGAAGTTGGGCTTTGTGAGGAACTTGTCCTGGCAGCTTTTAATTCAAGAAGGATACAACCGCCGACCATCATTTCCGAGGTAAAACCCCCGACGTTTTGGCCACAAAACCTACGCTCATCTCAATTTGTCGATAAGCCCTCGTTGGTAGACTTCGAAGCGACCTCCATAATCTCAGCTTATTTCTGCGTGTTTAAATCCGTTCTGATCAGTGTCCATCTGTGGCTCAATAATCGTTTTCATGCCTTAGTTCCTAATAGACTTCGTAGAAGCCTTCAATGATCTCCTGGGTTATTTCGCCGTGTTTGAATCCGTGGTGATCAGTGTTCATCTGTGGCTTAATATCGGTATTTCATATGAGGTCTCGTGTTGCACAGCAAATTCACAATTGAAGAGCGCGTGCGTTGGGGCGACGTTGACGCAGCCAGTATTATCTTTTACGGCGCCTACATTCGATTTTTCGAATTTGCGGAGACAGAGCTATTCCGCGCCGTGGGACTACCCTACAGTGTGATGTTTGACGAACTGGACATTTGGCTGCCGCGGGTACATCTCGAATGCGATTTTCGTCACGCGGCGCAGCTGGATGATTTGTTGGGGGTCTCGGTTTACGTCGGCAGGTTTGGAAACAAGTCGATGGCTTTGAATTTTGAAGTGCGCCGCACAGGCGAAGACACTCTTATCGCGGATGCTCATTTCGTCCTCGCCGCGGTTCGGCGTGATACATTTGAAACTGTTCCCATTCCCGCAGAATTGCGACAGCGGCTGGCACCCTACACCCAAGCCTCAACCGACTGATCCAATCCAAATATCATGGACCAATCCCAGGACCATCAAGTGAAGGAAATGCTGGACGAGAAGATCGTTGCTCACGATCCCATCACACAGTTTCGTCAGTGGTTCGACGACGCCCTTAAAGCGGGGATTGCTTTGCCCGAGGCGATGACACTGGCTACGTGCACAAGAGAAGGAAAGCCCTCAGCTAGATTGGTGCTTCTGAAACAAGTGGATGAACGAGGCTTTGTGTTTTTCACAAACTATAAAAGCGTTAAAGCCCGCGACCTCGATGAAAACCCTTTCGCCGCGCTCGTTTTTTACTGGCCCCAGCTAGAGCGGCAGGTGCGTGTCGAGGGAAAGGTTGAGAGAACCTCGGCTGCCGAGTCTAACGAGTATTTCCAGAGCCGGCCTCGCGAAAGCCAGATTGGCGCGTTAGCTTCTCCGCAGAGTCAGCGTATTGAAAGCCGCGAAGTGCTTGAACAACGCTTTAGCGAGTTAAATGAGCTTTACCGTGAACGTCCCGTAGAGCGTCCGGATCATTGGGGTGGTTATCGCCTGGTGCCGGCGCGAATCGAGTTCTGGAAGGGACGTCCGAACCGTCTTCACGACCGAATTTTGTATGAGCGACAGGCTGACGGCACCTGGTCGGTCGCACGTCTGGCGCCCTGATGCCGTCCTAACCGGCATCCCTTACAAGGGCCTCAGCGCATTCCGGGCAAGCTTTTTCTTTAGATCAACATATCCTTGCTCGCCGGCGACAAGATCACCCAGTACGCGTTTGATGCCACGATGTCCCCGCGCAAACTCGATCATTCTTTCAGTGAACGGCGCTCCCCAAAAATTGCCATAGAATCGCGGACGCATCTGCGAGGCCCGCTTAAGGTCGCGGCCAAAGTCTTGGCGCCAGCGTTGCTCATAGTCCAGTGGCGTGCCGGCAAGAAAACATTCGGCCAGCAGCTCCGCTGAGCGCAATGCGTAATAGATTCCTTCCCCGGTAACCGGATCGGCAAAGCCGGCCGCGTCTCCGAGCAGCGCCCAACCTTCATCACAAACGCGTCTCGTATCCCACGTCTTATCATTAAGGCCCGGAATACGGGCAGCATAGCGCTCTGCCGTAGCGGTCAGTAAGTTTCTAATTCGTTCATCGCGCGTTTGATCACTCTTGCGGCTGGTCCATAGATTCGCTTTCGGATTTTCACGCTGACGGTAGTATCCGAGCATGAAATCCCACAGCAGCTTGTCCAGAGGCTGATGCTCAAAAGCGTCTTGCGTAGTCGCAATACCAAAAGAGATGTGATCCAGGCGGGGAAAAGCCCACGCATAACCAACCCATCCTGGCAGAAAAGCGACGACAGTTGGTGCTTTTCCACTCTCCGGCAACGGTGCGCGATACCCAAAAGCCACTTCCATTTCAGATGGCGGCAGTGCGCCTGCCAGCATCCGTCCTATGCCGCTGCCAGCGCCGTCCGCGCCGATCAACATTGTTCCCTTCCATTCGGCCCCGCTCGGCCCTGATGCAATCCAACCCTGTTCGGTCCTTTTGATTCCTCTCGCTGAAATTTTTTGAGATAAAACTGCTGCCCCCGCTTCCCTGGCACGCTCACGCAGATACGAATCAAATGCGGTCCGCGAATAGATCGCAAAAGGCTCATCGAGTTTTAGATGAAGGCGCTTGCCGGATGGTGAATACATCTCAAGCTCGTCGACCGTACGACCGACAGCGTTTAGCAGGTGTGGCCAAGCCTTCAAGGCTTTTGCGGTGACACCGCCGCCGCAAGCCTTGGGTTCTCCTTCGGGGCGCCCGTCAAACAGGGCTACGCGCGCACCGCCCCGCGCGAGTAGTTCGGCCGCAAACGATCCCGCAGGACCTGCTCCAACAATCAACACATCAACGAGTTCCATAACGTTCTGTTTGTGCGGCGCACTTCCCAGCAAACGCGTCAACACGGGCTGCCCGCGTGGTGGTAGGACTCTCTATCCATCATAGTGCGCCAGGGTGTCGCGAGCAATTCAGGCTTAAGCCACTAAGAGCACCGTGATAAACTACCCGAGCTTTCCCTGATAGATCGTGTTTCCAGAGCGTTACTATCTTTTTGAGCATGACGGTTCTTTGGCTGACCGGCTGGCGAGTCGTCGTTCCTAGTGGAGGGAGCCAAAATGGGAAACGTTAGTCCCATAGTTTTCTCCGGCATTGCTCCTCATCCGCCGATAATGGTTCCCGAGGTGGGCCGTGACTCGATCGCAGAGGTGCGACGGTCAATTGACGCGATGGCGGAACTGACCAACCGCATCATCGCATCGGGAGCGGAAACGGTCGTGCTGATTTCACCTCACGCTCCGCTCGCAAAAGACGCCTTTATTGCTTACCAGGATGCGCAGCTTTACGGAAATTTTGCGGACTTCCGCGCGCCTGACACGCAGTTGGAAGCAGCGCTCGATGGAGAGTTGCTAAACGCAATAACCAGAGTTGCCGCTGATGAGAAGTACCAGGTTCGGGGCATAGCAAACTGCAACCTGGACCATGGAACAACGGTTCCACTTTACTTTCTGTATCGCAATGGCTGGAACGGGCGCCTGGTTCCCCTCGGTTATAGTTTCCTTCCAAACGACGACCATCTGCGTTTCGGATCGTGCCTTGGGAAAGCGATCATGGAGGTAGGCCGGCCGGTCGCGATCCTTGCTAGTGGTGATTTGAGCCATCGGCTCACTCCCGAGGCACCAGCCGGGTTCAATCCTACCGCTTACATCTTTGATGAAGAAGTTGTTGACGCGCTGCGCTGCAACGTTCCGGAGCGAATTATCAATATAGATCAAGACCTGCGGAGAACAGCCGGCGAATGCGGCTATCGCTCGATGCTGGTTGCATTGGGAGCGACACGCGGCTTGCCCATGGCCTGCGAGGTCTTGCATTATGAAGCGCCTTTTGGGGTTGGTTACCTTGTGGGGCAATTGACAAACAACAAGGCGGCGGCTGGCAGCACTAGCCACGAGGAACGGGTTTCGTTGGAGGAGGATTACGCCACCAATCGTGCTGCCGAAGGTGAGAATCCGGCGGCTCTTGCCAGAGCAGCGGTGGAAACTTTCGTGCTCAATGGTACTGAACTGCAACCGCCCGGGAATGCTTCAGAGATGCTCCGGGCGCGTGCCTCATGCTTTGTTTCGCTTAAGACACATGAAGGACAACTGCGGGGCTGCGTCGGAACCATCGAGCCTGTGAAAGCGACCCTGGCCGAGGAATTGATCGCCAATGCGATCAATTCGGCCGCGCGCGACCCGCGCTTCCCCCCGGTGTCAGCTGCCGAATTACCTAACCTGCGATATTCCGTGGATGTGCTCTCGGCGCCTGAGCCGGCTGGCTTTGCTGATCTCGATCCGGCGGTTTACGGAGTAATCGTCGAAGATGAGCTTGGATTGCATCGGGGATTACTTTTACCCGATCTGGAAGGAGTGGATACCGTGTATATGCAGGTAGAGATCGCGGCTCGTAAAGCCGGCATTCGTCCTGGAACACCGCTGAAGCTCTCGCGGTTTCGCGCCAGTCGATATAATGAGGATCCGGCCCAATCGCCGTCCTGTGGTGGGCAAAAAAAGCTTAAACGTCAAGGTTTCTAACGTCCAGCGCGTTGTCCTCAATAAATTTGCGTCGCGGCTCGACAGCGTCACCCATCAACACGGTAAACATCTCGTCCGTTTCCACCGCGTCGTCGATTCTGACCTGAAGTAGCGTCCGTTTCTCCGGATTCATCGTCGTCTCCCAGAGCTGCTCGGGATTCATTTCTCCTAGTCCTTTATATCGCTGAATCGACAAATCTTTTTTCGCTGCAGCCAAAACCTTTTCGAGCAGGGCCTCGCGCGTTGGGATCTCTTCATTCGTGCCATTCGCTCCCGTGATGAAAGGCGCGGCTAGTTTGTCCTCCAGCAAGGTAAAGAGTTCAACGGCTTTTTGAACCTCAACAAAGCTGGCAAAATTCCAGTCGATCGAAAGATTAATACCTGAGCTGGTAGTCGTATCAATTGCGAATAGCCCGTGCTCTTCATCAGGTGAGAGTTCTGTCTTATAACCTGCTTCAGCCAGCACCCCTTCGATGCGGGCCATCAGATCACCATCCTGAAAAATCTTGCGAAGGGTTGTGCCCTCTTGCCGCAATACGCCCTTCCTTCCGCCGAAGGCTTCAAGCAGTGTTTGGAGCAAATGAAGGTCGCCTCCAATCCTGCGCGCAGCTCGCTCGCAGTAGTTTTTGAAATCGACCATCTTCTCAAGCGATCGTGCTAACTCCTTACCTTCGATGACTTCCTCTGCCCCTACTGACTTTACGGTCATGTCCGCAGTTGCCATGCGCATCAGATAGCGGATCATCGAACCTTCATCCTTAATATATTCCTCTTTCTTGCCTCGCTTGACTTTGAACAGGGGCGGCTGTGCTATGTAGACATAGCCCTTCTCGACCAACTCTGCCATCTGGCGATAAAAGAAGGTGAGAAGCAGTGTTCTGATGTGCGAACCGTCGACATCCGCATCGGTCATTAGAATTATTTTATGATACCGCAGCTTGCTGGCATCAAAGTCCTCTTTGCCGATTCCGGTCCCCAACGCTGTGATCAGCGACTTAATCTCGCTATGGCCGAGCATCTTGTCGAACCGAGCTTTCTCGACATTTAGAATCTTGCCCTTTAAGGGAAGGATCGCCTGGTTTTTGCGGTCGCGTCCCTGTTTAGCTGATCCGCCGGCCGAGTCGCCTTCGACGATATATATCTCAGATAGTACCGGGTCTCGCTCCTGGCAATCGGCCAGTTTACCGGGCAGCATTGTTGAGCCCATCGCGCCCTTTCGCACGATCTCACGGGCTTTGCGCGCCGCTTCACGTGCTCTGGCCGCATCGAGAGACTTGCCGACAACCTTCCTGGCTACGGTTGGATTCTGTTCGAAGAATTCGGTTAGCCGCTCGTTCAAAAACGATTCGACGGCGCCTTTCACGTCGGAATTAAGCTTGCCCTTAGTCTGTCCTTCAAATTGAGGCTGGGGCAGTTTTACCGAGATCACAGCAACGAGACCCTCACGCACATCGTCCCCCTTTAGAGAGCCTTTGAAGTTCTTTGCCAGGCCGGATGATTGTGCGTAAGCGTTGATCGTTCGAGTAAACGCAGAGCGGAATCCTGAAAGATGTGAGCCTCCATCTACGGTGTTAATGTTGTTGGCAAACGAATAGACCTTTTCGTCGTAGCCATCATTGTATTGGATTGCTACTTCTATCGAGAGACTCTCGCTCTCTTTCTCAAAATAGATCGGCTTGTCGTGAAGAATGCTCTTGTTCTTATTCAGGTGTTTGACAAATTCCGCTATTCCGCCCTTGTAGTAGAATTCGTGCGAACGCTCCGGCGCTTCGCGCTCGTCCTTAATCGTGATGCGAATGCCCTTATTGAGGAAAGCCTTTTCGCGCAAACGCTCCGACAACTTGTCAAAACTAAACTCTGTGTGGTCAAAGATCTGGCTATCCGGTTTAAAAGTGATTTTGGTCCCGCGTTTCCTGGTCTTTCCGGTCTGCCTTAATGCCACAACCGGAACGCCGCGAACATACTCTTGCTCGTATGTTGCACTGTCTCGCCATATCTCAAGTCGCAGTGTCTCTGAAAGAAAGTTAACGCAGGAAACACCTACACCATGGAGGCCGCCGGAAACCTTGTAAGCATTGGAATCAAATTTTCCGCCGGCATGAAGCTTCGTCATTACCACTTCAGCGGCTGATCTTTTTTCTTTCTTGATTTCGTCAACCGGAATTCCACGCCCGTTATCAATGACCGTTATCGAGTTGTCGAGATGGATGGTCACCTCGACTGTGTCGCAGTATCCGGCGAGCGCTTCGTCTATTGAATTATCGACTACTTCATAAACCAGATGATGAAGTCCTAGTTCTCCAGTCGAGCCGATATACATCGCGGGCCGCTTACGAACGGCATCTCGCCCTTCAAGAATCATTATGGAGGAGGAGTCGTAGGACTGCCCCTTCTTGTCTGTTACTGCTATTGCCAATCTGTTCCCCTTCAGTTAGTCGTTGCGGCCCAACTCCGTCCGTTGAATAAATACTAATCTCTTCGAGAAGCTCAAGCGTCTCCGCCTTAGGCGAGAACCGCCGAAAAGGAATCGCGCTCCGGTTCGCCCGGCACAACTTCACCGTCCCTAAGGCGGTAGACACTAGCCCTTGATAGAAACATCTCTACATGGTTTCGTTTTGAGGTTGTGACGAACGTCTGAGTCCGGCCTTCAAGGTATTCCAAAAGCTGCTTTATCCTTTTTTCATCCAGTTCTGCATCCACATCATCGATGAGGAAAAGAGGGTTATCGCCATGCCATGAATTATACAGTGAAATTGCCGCTAAGTCTAATAATAACAAGGCGCTACGTTGTTGGCCTGCGCTGCCATATACCCTGATTTCGCGGCCGTCTAAAAGTAGCTCAAGGTCATCCCGATGAGGACCTATAAGGGCACGACCGGCCGCCAACTCAGCATCCCTCCGCAGGCGCAAACGCTGGTGCAATAGGGATTCATAATCGTTCAGATCACCCTTGTCCTCAAGTGATGAGACATAACGAATTTGGATCGCCCCACGCTCGAAGAAACCTCGTTCGATCACCGCGTTTATTTTGTCGATATAATCAGTTCGAGAATTATGAATCTGGGTCGCTAGTTTAATGAGTTGCTCGTTCCAGGGAGCCAATAGGTCATCCATTTGACTTGAACTCAATTCAGTTTTGCCTGCGTCCTGCAGGATTCTATTCTTCTGTTTCAGCACTCGGTTGTACTCTGAAACCGTCTTGATATAGATCGGATGTAAGGATACAACTCCGCGGTCGATGAAACGTCTTCGAGCGTCGGGTACCCCTCGCACCACATCCATTTCAGCCGCTGTAAAAGCAAAAACTTGAAGCTGACTTAAATATCTGGGCAAGGATTCTCTCTTACCGTTAACTGAAATCGATTTAGTATTGTCTTTGAGTGTGAGTTGCAGTTCTCGTCGGAGGTCTGATCCGCTGCAGACTTCGCCCCTTATGAACGCCATTGCCTGACCGAATCTGATGGATTCACGCAGATGCTGTGTGCGAAACGATTTCGTTCGGGACAGTAGGTAGATACCTTCCAGCCAGTTTGTCTTGCCCTGACCATTATTCCCGTAAATAATATTCAGCCCCTGTCCCCAGGTTATCTTTCCACTCAAATTGCGGAAATCATGTGCCTCAATAGCCTCAAGGATCATGGGTCAATTCTAGCATACGGGTCCACGAGGGGTTTGAATCATCCCACTAGACAAAACTTCATTTGAGGAAAAATTAAGCGCTCCCACCATTCACATTGGAGGAGCGCTTTCGATTCATCAGAGCCAATAGAATTCTGGTTTGTTTCTCTTCTGTCTTTCTGCTGCTGCTGTGTCCGACGGGCACCACCAACCAATCAAATACGCATTGGCATTACGACGTATTTATAGTCATACTCCCCTCCCGCCGTGGGGCGCAGTTGAGCTTGCGAGTTCCCATCTCGGAACTCAAAGGCAACCTTCCCGTCTCCGATCACATTAAGGAAGTCCTGCAAATACTGGGCATTAAATCCAATGTCGGTCTCTTCACCGCTGTATTCGGCTTGGAGGGTCTCGCGGGCTTCTCCCTCTTCGGCGTTCTGTGAACTGATTATTAACTGATTTGGCTCGAGATGAAACCGGATTGAGTGAGATCGCTCGTCTGCCATCAAGGCCACCCTCCTGATCGCCAAATTCAGAAGACTACCATCGAATTCCACCACTTTGTCGTTGTTCTTCGGCATAACCATTTCGTAATTCGGAAACTGGCCATATAACATGCGCGAGATCAAAAGTCTTGAGCCAACTTCGAAATAGAGATGATTTTCATCCATCCCCAAACTAATCTGACCTTCGTAACCCGCCGTTAGCTTTGTTAACTCCGCCAGCGTCTTACGAGGTATTAACGTATCGATTGTCTCTTTACCGCCATTCGTACTCACATCTTTTCTTTCCACGTACGCGAGCCGGTGACCATCAGTAGTCACCATCTTGGCCCCAGCCTGATCGAGAATAAACTTCGCACCGGAAAGCGTATAGCGGGACTCTTCCTGCGTTATCGCGAAGATGGTTCGGTCAATCAATTCCTTCAAGACCCCAGCCGGAATCTTTATAGGCGCAGACTTGAACGTTGGAACTTCGGGAAATGCATCCTTGGCCACCCCTACCATTTTGAAGTTTGCCCGGTCGCATTTGACAGTAACCCAATCGTTGTCTTCTCTCTTGAAAGTGACTGGAGCGTCAGGCAGCAGCCTTGCTATTTCAAAAAGCTTTCTTGCTTGCACACAGATCGCGCCTGGAACACTAATCTCTTCCGCGTCCATATCACAACGAATGGTTACATCCAGGTCCGTGCCGGTAATTCTAATGGTGCTTTCACCAACCGACTCAATCAGGATGTTTGAAAGAACTGGAATGGTGTTTTTCTTTTCTACCACGCCCTGGACGAAACCCAGTTCTTTCTGAAGGCTTTGCTTGCTTACAATGAACTGCATAATACACGCTCCTTCGTGCCTATTAATTTGGTCAAAATATTACTTTCAAGATCTGCTACCACTATCAAAATACCTCTTCGTTTGGTTCTAGTAGCAGTAGTAGTGGCCTGTTGATTTGTGGAAAAACAAGTAAACTGTTTATTCGCAACGCACTCGATCTCACAGGTCTTTGTGGAATTGCCGACAATCTGACGGTGGCGTTAAGAGTATAACTCTCTAAGCCGAACCATGTTTGAATGTTCCACAGATCTATCTACGTCAATCACTGCGAGTTTTGTTTTGAGATACTATATCGCACTTATAGATGATAGGAATAACCCCCGAATGGCGAGTGTCCACGTTGTGGAAAACAGCAACCTACTTCTGAAGATTTTGCGACAGGTCAGATACAAGCTTCTGTATTGAAGAGTCCCTTGATTGAAGAGACTCAATCTTCGCAAAAGAATGCATAACCGTAGTGTGGTGTTTGCCACCGAACGCCCTACCGATCTCCGGGTAGCTGTGTTTTGTTAGTCGCTTACTAATGTACATAGCTATCTGCCGAGGAAGTGAGACCTGTCGCGCATTGCTTTTCGAGAGCAATTCATCAACGCTTATTCTGAAGTGAGCAGCCACTACTTTCTGTATCCGCTGGAGAGTAATAACGTCAGACTCCTCGTCGTGGGCAATGTTCCGAATGGCATCCTGCGCCAAGGCCTTTGAAATATCCGCGCCTCGCAACGAGGAAATGGCAATTAGACGCACGAGAGATCCTTCCAGTTCGCGCACGTTATTCTTCACTCTACTGGCAATAAACAGGGCCACATCGTCGGGAAGAGAAACACCCATCATTTCGGATTTCCGCTTTAAGATCGCAACTTTCGTTTCGAGATCGGGAGGCTCGATGTCCGCAATAAGTCCCCATTCGAATCGAGAATGGAGTCTTTCTTCAAGCGTGGGTATTTCGCGCGGTGGACAGTCGGAACTAATTACGATTTGCTTCTGTTGGTCATAAAGGGAATTGAACGTGTGAAAGAATTCTTCCTGGGTACGTTCCTTTCCGGCCAGGAATTGAACATCATCGATCAAAAGCACATCAACAGATCTATATTTTTCCCTAAACGAAGGAGTCTTGTCATAGCGGATGGCATTAATCAACTCATTCATGAATTTCTCGGATGAGAGATAACAGAGTTTCAGGTGCCGGTTGTGCTGCTTTATTGCATTGCCGCAAGCGTGCATCAAGTGGGTCTTGCCGAGACCCACACCACCATAAAGGTAGAGCGGATTGTAGGTCTTCCCGGGGGCTTCGGCCACGGCTAAGGACGCCGCGTGAGCAAACTGATTGCAGGAGCCCACGACAAAACTGTCATAAGTGTATTTTGTGTTGAGCGAAACCTCCGAAGCTGTCGAACCCGTTTTCGCAGCGGAACGGTCGGTAGTTTCGCTCCCGCTATCAAGTAAGGCCGTTGTAGTCAACCAGGGATCGGGGCGATCACCCGAAGAAGGGCCGCGGAGTTTTACCTCTCCCACAGCAGGATTGTGAGCAGGCGCAGCTTCGACCTTATCTTCTTCAAGCGTCCAATCAACCGAAAAGCCAGGCAGACTCAACTCGGAAAGAGCCTGCGTTAGTAAGTTCGTGTAGTTTGTATTTACCCAGTCTCGGACTACTTGATTG
>JBPCIQ010000304.1:0-21000 GCA_051006135.1 Pyrinomonadaceae bacterium
CAGGGCTTGAACACCAATTTTCATGCTCCATCCGCTCTCTTTCCCACGACGGACATTAACCTCCCCACCTTGCCATGAACGATTTTTTCCTTCCGGTAGGAGAAGAAAAGATCTGTTCGATCCATCGTGCACAGAGGAGCGGTATGGATGCGTTCGACATTCACTCCAGCTGAGGTCAGCTGATCACGATTAGCTTTTAGCAAATCGATGCGCGCGTGTCCCTCTCGCGTGGGCATAAAGAGATCGTCGGCTCGCGGAAAACGCTCCTTGAACCCCTCTACAATTTCGCTACCGACCTCGTAGCAACAAGCGGCTGCGGCTGGCCCCAGTGCAACCCGCAGATCCGCCGGCGCCGCATCGTATTCCTTAGTAAGTCGCTCAAGCGCGTACAAGACGATTCCGGCGAATGTTCCGCGCCAACCGGCGTGGATCGCGGCAAAAGACCCTGTCTTTAAATCTCCGATCAGAATCGGCACGCAATCGGCGGTTTTGACACCAGCGAGGACGTTGGGAGCATCGCTGACAATTGCATCGCAGTAGATAGTCTCACCGCGGGCGTCTTCAGCCGGTTTAGCATCGGCCGCCTCTTTGATTACACGCACATCAGTGCCGTGCACCTGCCAGCAACCGGCAAGGGTCCAGGCACCTGCGAAAAGCTTGAGAAACCGACGGCGATTCTCCAGAATGTTCTCGGGCGCGTCTTCGTTGAAGCCGGCAAGATTGAGCGCCGTTTCCTGCATCGGACTCACGCCGGCTAGTCGCGTGGAGAAACCATTTGTGAATCCGTCTTCTTCCAATGGCGCGCAGACCAGAGCACGCACGCCATCGAGCTCGCGCCAGTAGAACCCGGCGCGCGCTAGTTCTGGTTCGTCTGTGATTCTATCCATCGGCATAGACATTATCGAAGTTCAACGCATTCGCGAAGTGCTGCTGCGCACTCCTCGCTTCGCCGAGCGCGTCTTTACCACCGCCGAGCGCGCGTATTGCGAATCGCGCGGCGTTGTAGCAGCACAGCATTATGCCGCGCGCTTCGCGGCAAAAGAAGCCACGCTCAAAGCTCTCCAGACGGGGTGGAGAGGAGGAATTGGTTGGCAAGATGCGGAGATTGCCTCACGAGACAGCGGCGCACCCTATCTAGTCTTTCATGGTCAGGTTAAAGAACTCTTCAAAAAGTCCGGAGCGAGTGCAGCTCACCTTTCCCTTTCGCACACCAGTGAACATGCGATTGCGCAAGTTGTGCTGGAAAAAGCTGATGAGTGATTCTTTTGATCTCATAACATTAGAGTAAGCGCCTAATCGAGGGGTGCGCCCACCACATTAAAGCACTATAATCGAGAGCATGAAGCTTAGAGTCATAGTTCATGACGCTGAAGAAGGCGGCTATTGGGCCGAAGTTCCAGCTATTCCAGGATGCGCCACCCAGGGCGAGACATTTGAAGAATTACTTCAGAATCTCTACGAAGCAGTGGAGGGCTGCTTGTCCGTTGACATTGCGCCCGTTCAAACAAACGGGAGTGACCGCGTTCTGGAGATCGTGGTATGAAGTCGGTTTCTGGCAAAGACTTTGCCAAAACCCTCGAGCGTCATGGTTGGAAATTGCTGCGAGTCCAGGGCAGCCACCACATTTATGGGAAGGTGGGAATTAGTGTTCGGCTTTCGATTCCAATTCATGGCACTCAGGCGATAAAAGTTGGAATGCTCAAGCACTTCATGAAAATGACTGGCCTCACTGAAGATGATTTGTAAGCTAGAGTTTTCCTCACACCAGTTCTTCGCCCAACAATGGCCAGCGTATACAGGTAAGAAACATTTCCTTTGAATGGAAGTTGAGTCTGCATCACGGCTTTGCCGCTTGAGAGAGTGTTGCTGCGCTGACCAACAAGCTTGGATCTAAAGAGGAGGCAGCGAATTCGCCGGCAGTGTTAGTTACGAGCGAAACTGATTTCACTTAGCGGAAGTCAAACCCTTAACGCAGATCATTCACAAGCGCATGCCTACCACGCGAATCCACGTCCACGCGAGTCGATTTCGAGGTGAGGTGTTGGAAAAGAAGAGATTCCTTTGAGGGTGGCTTGCGCTGACTGGCAACAACAGCGCTTTGAACAATGGGACCTGGATTACCTTCCATCCAATCGTTTGAATAAGGTAGGTTCCCGTGGTTATAGCATTCGAAGTTAGGCGCCAGCCGATCGGTGACTGCAATCAACTCTCGGTTGGGGCAGGACAGAGTTGAGAGCAGACCGCTCTCGGCATCGATCTCGACAAACTTGATTCCTTCAGGGCATTCAAAAGAGCGCCCACCCAATTCAGGTCGAAGTTCCACCGCACCACGAACAAAATCCGTCCACGCCGGCAATGCGGCGGCGGCTCCAGTCAAGCCAAGCTGGCTGTTATCGTCAAAGCCGATCCAAACCACACAAACAAGATTCGGCGTATAACCAACAAACCAGCCATCTCGTGATGTTCCCGTCTTGCCGGCGATAGCTGTACCCCTTACTACACCACGAGCTGCGCGTGCAGTGCCGTGATCAATAACAGCGGACAACATATTTGTAATCATGTAGGCCGTAGTCGGACTGATCACCTGCGGTCCATCACCGCTCATCGTGTGGGAGCCGGGAGGTTCTGTAACGCTGGCAATTACTTTCGGCTCAACCCGGCGGCCTCCGTTAACAAAGGCGGCGTAGGAGGCGGCAAGCTGCAGCGGTGTCACTTCTGCGGTACCCAGGGCGAGTGCGGGGTATCGTGCCGGCCTGGTCATCCCGAACTCCGCCGCGAGGTTTGCGATGCGGGCAAGGCCCGTACGCATTGCGACTGCCACCGTGACGACGTTGAGCGATTTCACCAGTCCTGTGCACATGGTAACTTCGCGCATTGAATAAGAGCCGCCAAAGTTAGCCGGTCGATAGCTCCTATTTCTGTCGTAAACAAATTCTCGCGGCGCATCTGTAAACATGTGTACCGGCGACAGGCCATCTTCCAGCGCTGCTGCATAAACAAATGGTTTGAAGGTCGAACCTGGTTGCCGCAGTGCATCAGTAGCGCGATTCAACTGCGACTCGCCGTAATT
Source organism: Pyrinomonadaceae bacterium (assembly GCA_051006135.1). GTDB lineage: Bacteria > Acidobacteriota > Blastocatellia > Pyrinomonadales > Pyrinomonadaceae > PSRF01. Next base: position 3,071 of record JBPCIQ010000304.1, read on the forward strand.
CCTGCCGCCGACCATCGCCAGGACGTTTCCGGTCCTGGGGTCAAGCGCCACAAGGGCAGCTTGAGGTCTGCCGGTGCGGCCCTTGTAAGCATCGTTCAAGCGATCCAGTTGTTGATTGATGGCTGCCTCTGCCAGCCGTTGCAAATCGAGATCGATGGTCGTGTAGATTCGCTGGGTTTCACCCGAAACGTCGAGTTCCGCTTCGGCGACACGGCTAACGTAATCGATGTAATAAGGCGCGAGCGCCTGATGATGATCCGTCTCGACGATCGTGACCCGCTCGCTTGAGGTCGTATTGGCCAACTCCGCACTGATCCAACCGTCGCGTGCCATCGCTGCAAGCACTGCATTTCTGCGGGCCCTGGTGGCCTCACGATGCCGCTCCGGGGAATAGCGTGAAGGCCCTTGAATCATTCCGGCGATGGTCGCCGCTTCACTCAACGAAACTTGCTTGAGTTCCTTGCCGAAGTAGATGGCTGCTGCCTGTTCGACACCACGCGCGGCAACTGCTCCGCGCTGCCCCAGGTAAACCTCATTGCAATAAAGCGCAAAAATGTCTTCTTTAGAAAGCCGGCGATCGAGTGCGAAAGCCAGCATCGCCTCCGAGTATTTGCGGCGAAAGGTGCGCTCGGGCGAGAGGTAGGTGTTTTTGACGAGCTGCTGAGTAATGGTGGACCCACCCTGGGCCATCCGTGTATCGCCGAGGTTACGCAGGAGAGCACGCGCTACTCCAAATATGTCCATCCCGGGATGCTCAAAAAAGCGGTGGTCTTCTATTGCGAGTATCGCGTGGACGAGAACCGGCGGAATGTCCGGATAGGTTAGTGTATTTCTTAACCCTGCTTTTGAGGAAAGTTCATTTGTCAGTATTTCCGGCTCGAGCGTGAACGAGTCGAGAGATATACCGTCCCCCTTCAATGCCGATATGCGCCCGCCTTCAACGCTGACTTGGACCATTCGCGGTTGACTTGCTCTGGCGGTAAGCCTTGGCTGAATTTCAACCGCTGAGTCGTTCTTACTAAAGCTGCCGCTCCAAACTTCGCTATTACTACCTTTTTCAACATAACCGGCGCGGCGCAGCACGTTAACCAAATCATGGACTGAGAAACCCGAGCCCACACGGATCGTTCGCGGCGCTGCGTAGAGTCCGGGACGGCTATTCAGGTAGCCACCTGACAAGCGGGCTTCGATGAGTTTGGAGTAATACTGGTATGACCGCAGCAAAGCGTCGCACGCGGCAATAGTTGCAATCACCAGGAGGGCAGCAAGAACTTGAAAGAGTATTCGCCGACTTAGCCTGCCGGCCTTTTTGCGGAATTGGTCAAAGGCCCGCGCGCTGCGACGGAGGGAGAGAGGCCTGCGTCGGCCAGGTACGGATGTCACCTCGATTGTCATTGGTAGACAGTCAACTAGCGCTGCAGTCGTCCCCACCCGCATCCGCGGAACCAACCCCACGCTCGCAACCCTTCAGTAGTCCTTCAATCCTTGATGTCTTCTATAAATTGCCAATCGGGGCGGGATTCTTGAAAAAGTGAGGCATCCGTACTGCCGATTGCTACCGATTCTGTAGCGAGCGTTGTAGGGGCGACCCGGCCGCAACCTCTGTTGTTTGAATGGCGGCTAGCTTGGCAATCTAAGTGGAATTTTGCTCGGAATACTCTTTCGCCGGCGAAGCTGGTACCACTTAAGGGCCGGTAGGCTGGCGGCTTCAAGTCGGATCTTAATCAGGGGTATGCATTCAAGTGCAGCCTCGTACCCTGCAGCGATCAGTTCCTCGCCACGTCGCATCTCGTCCCAGCGAATGTGGCCCACCCGCGGTCTGATAACAAGGTCCGCCGCTTCAAGCTGATAAAGCGCTGCTGTTCTCTGCACCAGTAGCATCGACTGCAGTACGACACTGACTATCGACAGGGAAGGTCCAAGGAATAATGCCCCTTCCGCATTTACATCAACCGCAATAACAAGATCGGCGCCAAGTGAGCGCGCTACTCCGGAAGGAATATTGGCCACGAGGCCGCCATCTACCAATTGTCTTCCCTCACTGTCGGTCACAGGAATGTACCAGCCCGGGATCGCGCAACTAGCGCGAATCGCAAACGGCACATCACCCTTGCCTCGCATAATCACGGCCTTTCCTGATTGAAGATCTGTAGCCACTGCGGCAAACGGAATTGGCAGATCTTCAAAACGAGTTACCGGCAAACGTGCCCTCAAATATTGTTCGAGACGTTCATTACTCTGCACGCCCAGCCGCGACATTGTCATGCGCCCAACGTCGCGCCAGCGTAATTCCCTGCCAATCGACTCAATCTCGGCCAGGGGCATGCCGGATGCCATCGTGCCGCCAACCAATGCCCCGGCGGAAGTGCCGGCGATGCAATCGATAGGGATCTTGTGCTCTGCAAGCGCCCGCAAAACACCGACGTGGGCGATACCGCGCGCCGCGCCCCCGGATAAGGCCAGTCCAATGCGCAGTCGGTTTTCCTTTTTTCGAACCATGGGTAGAAACGCAGGAGTCTGGAGGCAGAAGTCAGAAGTATTATTTCTGACTCCTGACTTCTCATTCTCAGACCGGGCTCAGTGTTACGATCTCAGCGCGTTCGCGGGCGCCATCGAGAAAAGCGTCGGTATCTGACTCAATCTTGGCCTCGGTGAGGGTTCTCTCTATATCGCGATGCGCCTCTTCCAGCGTAGGCACTATCTGTCCTGGAGAGCGGCTTCTCAAGCGAGGAACATAAACTTGCTGGTAATAGCCCGCAATCTCTTTCTGAGTAATTAGCACGAAGTTGCGAAAACGGAAGTCGAGATACTTCTCAATCCTAAGGCGCTGCGCCAGTATCTCGTCCAATTTCTCGCTCGTTAGCCCCACCCGCATGAGTCGCTGTTGGAAATCGGCCAGCGAAGGAAACTGTTTCACCAGTCCATCTCGCGCCTGCTTGACCTCGTCCTCGCCTGGTCCAATGGAAGGGAGCTTTTCCGCCTCCTGGAGAATTAACCTCTGATCGACAACCAGATGCAAGGCTCGATTAAGATCCTGTGAACTCGGGTTAACCAGCGAGACGCTCGGCTGCAGGGCTAATTGCCACATCAAATCGGAATAGGTGATCAGGTCTGTGCGCACTCCGGCGTTGACGGTCGCCACCATCTTGTCCGCAATCTCCTGGGCCAGAACCGTCGAAGGCAGCAAGCAGAAACACAACAGGAGGCAGGCGACAGACGGCAGGCGGCAGACGGCAGACAGCAGGAGACAGAAAAACCGACGCAGGGATCCACGATTGCTGATTCTTGACATCTGCATACTGCTCTTTACCGTTTCTATTCTGCCTCCTGCCGTCTGCCTCCTGCTCCTGCCGTCTGCCTCCAACTCCTGCCGTCTGCCTCCTGCCGTCTGCTTCCTGCTCCTAGAACGTCTGCGTAAATCTGAAGTGAACTTGCGTTCGTTTGGTGCGATAGATTGCCGGCGTCCCATCGAGGCTGTCGGGAGTTAGGCCACGCTGGGGAACCAAAAACTCGGGCGGGTTTAGCAGGTAGCCGTAGTCTATGGCAAGTGCGCCACCAAGAGGAGTCTGAATTCTGAAGCCCAGCCCAACCGTGTGTGTCCAATGCGCGCGCAAGTTAGCAGCATCAATAGCCGCTATTATGTCGCCCGGTGGCACCGAAGTGTTGTCTCGCTTTTTGAAGAGATCTCCCACGCGGCGAAACACATTACCTCCGTCGTAAAACGGGACCGCCTGCAGTGATCGGGTCAATGGCACGCGCGCTTCGAGGTTGACAATAGCCCGGGCATTGCCGCCAACGGGCACCGTAAAAGGATTGAGCAAAACAACTTCTTTGTTCTGATCGCGAAACTCCCCTTGAGGAACGATGACCTGTCGAGGTCCAGCCTCCTCGAAACCGAAACCACGAAGCGTCGTGGAGCCACCTGAGAAAAATCGTTCGCTGATGGGCAACGTGCGATCAATCTCATCTATCTGTCCGTTACCGTCCCGGTCTCGTGGGTTAAAAAGATTCGCCAAACCCAGCGTCGCATTTCCCGCTAATACCGTCCCGCGAAAACTATTCAGTTTGTAATAACGCCGGTAACTCGTCTCGAACCTGTTCAGGGAAACATTGCCACCCAACTGCCGTAGCGCAATGGCGTAATCCATACTAAAGAAAGAGCCTCGCGTCGCATCAACCTGGTTGTAGCGACATACTTCACCTGGAGTTCCGGAATCGGCGTCGTCAATACTGCGGACCAGTCCCAGTAATCCCCGCTCGCATCTTTCACGAGTGTCGCGGACAAACGAAGCGCCGAAACGAGAAAGCCGGACGGCCCGATCGGGCTGCAAAATAGGTCTGACTAAAAGACTCTGAAGATTAAAAAGGCGCACATCTTCATAGCTGTAACGAGCGAAAACGATCGTCTTAGTCCTCCAGTCGAGCACGCGTTGTGTTTCTGCCTTCACCGTAAACCGATTTATCGTCGGCTCGTCAGTCCTCGTCCCAAAGTCGTCAATGGGTTTCCCGTCTTCGTCCAAACGCTGAACAATGCCAGAGGTCCCGCGATCAATCGCCGAGCGGAAGAAACGTGTCACTGTAGAGTCGCGCTGGTATTCCACGCTCAAGGACAGCGGAGAAAATTGTCGTCTGCTATGCCGAGCAAACCTCGGATCGAGGTATTCGAACCTCAACAACTGCGTGCGTTGGCTGGCTCGTAAACGCATCGCTCCATGTCGCAACTTATTCATCAGGTTTACATTGCTGATCTCCAGGAGACCCAGCGCCCCGGTGTCAGTCGAGAAGCCACCGCCATAGTCCATGACGCGCGGCTTCTTTTCCTCGACGTCGATAATCACGTCATGTTTTTTGAAGCCCGAGGCCGTTTCTCCCGCAGGCTCCGTGCGGATGATCACCTGGCGATAAGCATCGGTCAGATACAGTTCGCGTTCGCCTACTGCGATCCGATCCGCTCTCAGCACATCGCCCTCCAGCAGGGGAATTGCCCGGACGATCGCGTCTCGCTTCGTGCGCTGTGTTTTTGCGCTACCGGTAACGCCATTGACTATGATGCGATTAATAAAGACTTTCTCACCTTCGTCGAGGATCGAGTAAATCAGGCGTACCTGTTCTTCTTCGCCCTTCTTGGGCAGTTCATCGGCAGAGAAAGCGATCCGTGCGTTTACGTAACCCTCGCGGGCATAAAGGGCAAGCACTCGCTCGCTGTCAAACCTGGCTAGCGAACGTGAGAAAGGGGCGCCGATTACAGTTCTCAACTCATCGCGGAGGCGCTGCTCGGTATAGATCTGGTTGCCCCGAACCTCAACCCCGGCAATTCGCGTGAGCGGGCCTTCTGTAACATTAAGAGTAATGATCAGATTTTCCCCATTAACGGAAACGCCTTGCAGCACCTCCACTTCGGCACGCCGGTACCCAAGATCGCGCATGAAGTTTCTAACCAGGCGCTTGTCTTGTTCGAGCAGCGTGAGGCTTGTATAGCCACGACCGTAGCCCAGGAATGGAATCAGTCCCAGGGCGCTGGCCTTCTGACTCTTCAGGTCGGCCTCGACATCCTCGAAGGCGATTTTGTTCGTCCCTGCGATGCGGATGTCCGTTAGACGAAAACGGCGCCCTTGCTCGATCTGGTAGGCAATTTCGACGGAACGACCGCTGAGTGCTTCCGGATTCAGGTTGTTACAGGTTTCGGCTGTGCCATTAGCGCCGAGTTCCGGGGTCGGCGGTGTCACGGTGCAAACCGATGTCACTTCCGCGAAAAAATAACCTTCCTCCTGCAGCTTGTTGCGCAATCGGCGTCCACCTTCCTCGATGGCAGACACGTCGATATTGCCTTCGCGCATGACCGGCAAGAGTTCGCGCTTGGTCTTCTCGCTGATGAGATAGCCTTTGATCACCACTTCAGTTTTCGGGCCTATCGCTCCTGCCACACTGATCGTCATCTGATTTCGTTCTGCGTCGCGTTCGATCCTGGCCTCTTGCAGCTGCGGCGCGAGATTTCCCCTTGCTATCAGCTCGTCACTGATGCGCTTGATGTCAGCAGCAAGCGCCTCGCGCGTGAATGGGGCACTGGGTTGAAGGCGGAGCGCCGGTCGCAAAGGCGTCGCGTCGAAACCCTTGATGTCGATATTAAAGGCGGCCACTTTTGCTTGTTCACCTGGAATAACCCGGTATGTGACGGTCGCGCGCGTGCCGCTGGTATCAACCGTTTCGGTTGGTTCTACAGTGGCATTAAAGTAACCTCGATCCCGCAAGTAAACCTGTATCTCATCTGCGTTGCGAGCGATTATCTGCTTTGAAAACCTGGAACCGGCTTGGGTCAAATTCACCCTGGCGCGTATTTCATCTTCAGAAATCGGCGTGCCGGTAACCGGTCCGATTTCGATTATCACTTCGCCGATTTGCACTTGACGCTGCACCACAAACCGCAGCCGAATGGGGCCGGCCTTATCCGTGCTTCCCCCAATAACCTCTACGCGAGCGTTGGCCACGCGAAGCGTATCGAACAACGCTTGAAGCGAGTCGCGTACGCGCACGGCCGAGTATTCACTGTTGGGAGCGACCCTCAGCACTGAGAGGAAGCTGGCCTGGGCGGCCTCGTCGGGTGGCGAACCTTCGAACACAACCTCGACGGAAGTGATCAGCCTGCCTTCGTAATCGTTAACTTCAGGACGGGCAAATGCTGTGGTACAAGCCGCGGCAACGACAACGGCAAGCAAAAGCGACGTAAAAAGAACGTCAGGCAAAAAGGCTGCAGGCAACCGCCGCCGTCTCGTGACTGCCACCAAGCCAAGCGGGCTGCTCGCCTTGGGTCCCCGGTTCTGATCCTTTGCAGCCCCCTGGACTCTGTGCAATCTAACCAGCGTCTGATTGTTATGACAGATCTTGCTTTGCCCCATTACTCAGAACCGCTTCCTAAACCGAATTTCAAAACTAAAGTTGTCACTGCGGGAAGTGAGTTTTCTGGTGGACGCCTGCTCGTATTGCGCAATGAAGGAGAGACGGTCAGAAACCTGGTACTCGACAGCCAATATCTGGTTCGGATCAGAGGCGACATTGGTTGAATACACGACCGAGAGATTTTTGTTAATTCGCTTGCCTACTGTAAGACGCGCACCCGGAGTCGATCCAGTACGGCCGCCAATCACGGGATTAATCTCGAATCGGGTGAGCCCAAACAGTTTGCTGGTTGCGCGCGACGCCGGGGCATTGATTAGCGCATCGGTTATGAGACTGGTCGCTGTTCCGATCCCCGATTGCGACAGTACTGACGTGCTAGTGTCCCCGCTCGCCAACTGCCCTGTCGTAATCAGAGCAACGACATCATCCTGCGGCAGAGCAGGCTCAGAACGCACCGCTACAGTTGGCTGCGAAAGCGGTCCGCTAAGACTCACCGTTACGCGGTAACCTCGAATCTGAGCTTCAGCCTGTATGTTAATGATGGGATCAGCACCAGGGCTTGCAGGCAAGTCCATCAACACTCTTGTGATTTCGTAACGATCATTGCGGAAGTTAAGTGTGCCGCTCGTCGCCGTGATACGCCCCGAAATCACTGGATCCTTCACTGGACCATTCAACCGCAGTGAAACTGAACCTACCAAGTCCGCGAGATTATTTCTGACTACCAACGCGTTGCGGCCTTCTACCCTTAAGTCGTTGAATACAGCCGCGCGCGTGAACTCGAGTTCCCCACCTTCTTCGATCGACTCTTCGCGTCGGAAATTGATGAGATCGGCGAGTTCGATATCTTCCGTGTACTCTGCGCGGCGCAGCGTCACCACGCCGCCCACGAGCTGCTCGCGTGAAGATCCCTTGATCTCAAGATCAGTATCAACGTTAGAACGGAAGTTTTCGGGGAACGGGACTGTCACGTTTTCGCCGTGAACGTTTATTAGGAATTCAGCTAGTGTGAACCCATCCAGCCTGGCGCCGCCGGAAGCAGTGACGCGTCCGCCCCCCATTGTGCCGGCGAGTGACTCGATCTGGGCCTGATCCGCCGTGAACCTCACGACAGATTTGAGATTGGATATCATCCAGCGTTCGTTACCCAGGAGAATCGAGACTGACGCCCCTGCGACCGAAGCAGTGCCATTGAGCCGCGGCGTTTCGTAGCTGCCGGTTAATCGCACAGCAACATCCGCCGTACCTGAGGTAAACACATCCGGAGACAGACCATTTAAAACCCGCAGGTTAAGCCGTCCATCCACAGTCAGAGCCTGTTTGCCACCTGCACCAGTGGCCAAAGTCCCGCCCACAACAATATCTGTTCCGGGGCCCGTGAACTGGGCTTTTTCAAAGAACACTTCGCTCGGCGAGAAGCGCACCAGGAGAGGCGATGTCGCGGTGAGTTGGACGTCTTCCACTCGAAAGTTGAGTTCTGTAAAGTTGGCCGTGCCCTGCAACCCGGCGATCGAAAAGTAACCATCCTCATCGATAAGGTTACCAGTCGCTTTAAGCGACCCGGTGGCGACGCCGGTAATCCTCACCGTGCTCTGTGGCAAGATCATTTTGAGCAGGCTTGTGAGGTCGGCGCCGGTAAGCGTCGTTTCCACAGTTGCCGGCAACCTTTCATCGGCGAGGTTCACCTGTGCTGCGATTACCTGTGACTGGCCGAGAAGTCCGGTTGTCAGCGTTACATTGAGTTGCTTGTTCTCGGTTTTTCCGACCAGTGCGAGAGTTCCTGCAGGACGCCCGTTGATCGTTACGTCGTTGCCCTTACCGTCAAAATTGATCGCGTAGGCCGAGAAATCTTTATCAGATAAATTGCCGGCTATGCGGACGTTGAGATCAGCGGTGCCGCTCAGAGTTGGCAACCCCGCCTTATTGGCGAGCGCTACAAGTCGACTGAGCTGCACGCCTTCGGCTCGGCCTTGAAGATCGAAGAGTTTCGTGGACGTGTTGTAGTTGCCGCTTGCCACCAGATGCCCAGCACCCAACCGTGCATCGATGTTTTCGATCTTCACGTCGGAGCCGTTAAAGGTAGCGCGCGCCACGAGGCTCTCCAGAGTTTCACCCACGAGACGGCCCGGGCCAAAGCGCACGTCAGCGCTACCGCTCATTGCATTAGGTATCCCCGTTATCTGTATCTGGCCTGAAGCATCTGATTGAGTATCGCCAATCTGGTCGCGCGTACCTTTGCCGAGGGGGAGGGCGGCGAGCAAAGCGGCGGCGTTCACGCGGTCGAGTGTTGCGTTAACAGTAATGTTGTTTTCACCGGTACGGGGGGCATTAACGGTAAACTGCATACCGCCGCCGTCCTTTTCCGTCAGGCGGCCGTCGGCGATGCGCAGCTCAGCCGGACTCATAACGATCGAAGCCGAGAGGGAACCCAGATCGTTGCCATTGACCAGCAAAGAGCCGAGGGACACTCGACCATCAATGTCCGGGCTACTGAGTTTGCCCCGCAAAGTGCCGTTGAATGCGAGCGGCCCCGCGAGCTCGAGACCGTAGCTCTGCATTTGCTCCTCAACATCAGGCAACAGGCCTGACGAAATCAGAACGGTCTGCAGCTCGGCCGCATCGGAAGAATTGAGATCTACCTGCAGGTTAGAATCGCCTTCGAAGGAAAACTGACCTGAAGCTTTCAGCTTACTGGCGGCCGTTTGCAGGTCCATACGCGCGATTTGAAACAATCCCCGGTTAGCCTGCAGCGCTACTTCTCCCGTGATCGGAATGCGCTCTGTTTCAGTTTGTCCGGTTGCGGCTGTTAATTGCGAGATCAACGTTCCCGAGGCTTGTTTGAAATCCGTGCCCGGAAATGCCAGATCAACTTTGCCGCTCGCTCTACCTGCGAGAGGTACAGCCGCGCCGGCAAATGCCGCGAGTGGGCCAGCGATATTGACACCGGAAAAGTCCGCCGCGATGCGCGAGTTGCCTCCCCTGCCGGTAGCGATTCGGACGTTGCCGGTAGCCTGTCCTTCAAAAACGTCGGCCTTGAAATTGTTAAGCTGAATCTCAGAACTAGTGGCAACCACATTTGCCTGGACCTGGCCCAGGTTCATTCGTCCAAGGACCCCACCGCCAATGCTGAGATCAGCGCTCGCGCGATAACGACCTGACGGCTCGACCACGAAAACCGGGCGCGTCAGTTTCACATTCTCGGCCTGTCCGTCCGCCATTTTGACCGTGCCGGCATCGATGTCAGCAGTTGAACCCTGGATCCGGCCATCGCGAACGGAAAGGCGAACACCTGCAATGTTCATGCTGCCAATCTCTGCGCCCGCGGCGTTAATTGCCCCCACTTGCACATCTTTGACAACAACACTAGTGACTCCGTCTCGGCTCGCAATATCAATGTTGTTCGCCGTGACGCCATTGACATTTGCCCCTGAGGCTGCAACAGTCCCCGCCTTGACGTTGGCAATCGTCGCGGTAGTGGCATTGTTCTGATTACGCAGTCGAAGATCTGAAGCCGTAATGCCATTTACCCTTGCGCCTGACGTCGTCATGCCACCTGCGCGCAATTGGCTTGAAGAAGCGGTCAGCACGCCATCATTCATCTCAGCCCGCGCATCGCTAAGGATTAATCCGGCAATCGATGTTCCAAGGCTTTTTGCGGCAGCCGCGCGCAACTCACCGACCCAGCGAAAGTCCGAGCCGGTACCGATAACGCCGCCGACGAGCTGTACTGTGTTCAGCTGAAAGTCACCCGCCGATAAGAGCGCCGCCACCGCGCGCCCATTGACGTTGTAGCTCTTTCCCAGGCCGGTACCACTCGCGGTCGCATTCAAACCGTTAAGCCGCACACCATCTGCCGCCAACCCATCAGACTTGATGTTGCCATCAACTTTGTAGTGCTCGCCTTCTCCTGAAATCGTGCCCACAAAGTTTCCCGTGCCGCGCAGGGCCATGCCGGGCTGCAGGACTTCGGAAATCTGCGTCAGATCAACGTTCGAAGTAACACTCAATTGGTAACGGAGCGCACGCCAATCGTCCATCGTGCCTTGCAGCCGAGCCTCTGCAACGGGCGAGCGCAGCACCAATTCATGAATCTCCGCGCGCGTTTGATTCGCGCGACCGCGCGCTTCGATATCGATGTTATTAATCGGTCTGCCATCGTAACTAAACGTGGAGTCTGAAGCTGCGAGCGTGACGGTATTCATCCAGCTCGCGGCAGGAGCGCTGGGATCGTCGGGCTGAATCGTCGCCTGTAAGTTGCGCGCTACGCCGGAGATCTCATGACGTGCATCTCCGTAGTGAACGACACCGTTCTTAATCTCGAGACGTGCGGTCGAATAAGCAAACAGGATCCGGCGATTGGGTTCCGGAGCTGGAATTCGTATGTTGCTGAAATTCGAGCGCCCCTGCTCGTCAAAGGTTATCCAGGTTTCCAGGCCCTCGATTTGTAACTCTTCGAGATTGATATTTCGCTGCAGGTTCAGCGCATAAAGGTCCTCAATGCGAATGGTGGCGAGCAGCCGATCAATCTTGCCCAGCTTTGCACCCGTCTCAGCGTCAAACAGTTCCAGACCCAGCATCTCCACTGTTTGCTCTGGGAAGGTAGTATGAAAATCTCTTATTTCTGCGCGGATTCCGTAGTTTGAAAATGTGTTTTTGATCTGGGCTGCAACGTAGCGATCGACATAGCCCAACCTGTAAACAATTAAGAGCAGCAGGATGAGGGCGACTACCCCGATCGAGGCGGCAAATGTAGCTATTACAGCATTGCGCCGGGTCAGATACCGTCGTCGCCTGCCTTGGGGAGTGACGGGGTGCTTCTGGGCGGCGTCGCGTTCAGCAATAGCCTCGGCAGCAGGTGGCAGTGGCTCATCTGTCTTTGATTGCAGGGCAGCCTTAATCGATTCCCGCTCGGGGATCGACTCTATTGGACTCTTCTCTGAACGATCGTCTTTATCTTCAACAGGCATATAGCCAAGCCGCAGTCGCGGTCAATAAAATAGTCCAGATTATAGAGGGAGAGTCTCGAAAGCTAAAAAGAGCCTTTAAAGAGCTCTTTTGAGACCCGGGGGGGGTTTAGGACAGGGCCATTCGGAAAACCGAACTCAGATTGACAGATGGCCTAGAAACTTAAGTAAGTTGCTCTCGCTTTTCCGAAGGCGGCAATTTACTTTCCGGAGAGGTCTCCTTCAGATGCGCCGGCTGCCCTAGTGGAACATTGCCGGCGACCTCGAGTTCAAAGCCCTCGAGGGCCGCCACTTTGGGGGGATGATTGGTTAACAACAATATGCGACGGAGGCCCAGATCGTGAAGTATTTGGGCTCCCACACCGTAATCGCGATCGAGTCCATAACTTGTTTCCAGACTCGCCTCTTGCTTGCTCACTCCCCGTTCCTGCATGACCGCGTAAGTGCGCAACTGGTTCACTAGATCGAGGCTGTGTTCCCGCTGGCGCAAATATAGAACAACTCCCTGCCCGGCGGCGGCAATTTTTTCCAGAGCCGTATGGAGCTGAAAGCCTGAGTCGTCCATCAGCGAGCCAAACATGTCGCAGGTTACGTTCTCGGTGTGGACGCGCACTAACACCGGTTCGCTGGAACGAACGTCACCCATAACCATTGCCAGGTGCACGTCACCATTGATGATGTTTTCGTAGGCAATTGCCCGGAAACCTCCGTAGATCGTCGGCAAGTCGGTCTCCGCCACGCGCCTCACGAGCGTTTCTTTGGTAATTCGATACCGAACGAGATCCGCTACAGTGATCATTTTTAGATCATGATGAGAAGCAAACTCCCTGAGTTCCGGAAGGCGGGCCATGGTTCCATCTTCATTCATGATCTCGCAGATCACTCCGGCGGGATAAAGACCCGCGATGCGCGCCATGTCAACGCTGGCTTCGGTCTGGCCGGGCCGGACTAACACACCTCCTGCTTTCGCACGTAGCGGGAAAACATGGCCCGGGCGGGCAAGGTCAGAAGGTTTGGTCTGAGAATCAACGGCCACCAGGATTGTGGTAGCGCGGTCTGATGCCGAGATGCCTGTCGAGACGCCTTTGCGAGCATCGATCGAGACGGTAAAGGCGGTACCTAGAAAAGAGGTGTTGTCCGCAACCTGGGTCGTCAAGTGCAGCTCATCGCAACGCTCCTCGGTCAGTGGCAAACAGATGAGCCCGCGAGCATAGCGGGCCATAAAGTTAATCACTTCGGGCGTAACCTTCTCAGCCGCACAGACCAAGTCGCCTTCATTCTCGCGATCCTCGTCGTCGACGATGATGATCATGCGCCCTTCGCGAATTTCCGTGACGGCATCTTTGATGGAGGCGAACGGCATAGTGATTTTTGATTTTTGATTTTTGCATTTTTGATTACTTCCCAATCTCAGCAACCACAGTGGGAAATCAACAATCGAAAATCTAAAATCAAAACTCCCAGGTATGTTACCTGAAAGCCCAGGTTTTTTCGACCGACGCTCGGAGTTTACTTTGAAACGGGCAGATAGGTGAGCATTCGCTCCACGTATTTAGCAATAATGTCGACCTCAAGATTAACTTCGTTGCTAGGCTGGAGGCGAGAGAAGTTTGTCACTTCCCAGGTTTTGGGAATCACGGCGATCTCGAAATATTCGTCCGTTAAACCAGCGATTGTTAGACTTATTCCTTCGACCGTAATTGAACCCTTAAAAACCAAATAACGAGCGATCTCGGACGGATAGGCAACCCGCACGGTCCAGGAACCGCCGTGATCTGTCGCAGCTAAGAATATGCCGCGTGCATCCACGTGACCTTGCACGATGTGCCCCCCGAGCCGAGTGGCAGGTGTGACTGCGCGCTCGAGATTGACCCGCGCGCCTGCTTTCAGGCGTCCGAGGGTTGAACGCTCCAGCGTCTCGCGTGAGCAATCGGCGGCGAATGAATTCCCGGTAACGTCGAGCGCTGTCAGGCAAACACCATTGACCGCAATCGAATCGCCATCTTTCGCGTCTTCGGTAACGGTGTGTGCCTCGATCACAACGCGCGCGTCCTCGCCGCGCTTTTCGATCGAGCGCACTAGACCCAGTTCTTCAATGATGCCGGTGAACATGAAGGCATTTCCAGTTTCGATTTTCGAATTGCCAATTTGCGGCTTCCTCTGGAGAGGCTAGCGCAGAAGCCTCATGACGAGAACGACCAGCAGAACAACAAGCAGGACGCCAAGCAGCGGTCCGAAGTTGAAAATCAGATTCCAGATAGCCTCATTCTTAAAGTAGGACTTACTAAAGCTCATATGATTTGCAGCCTCAACATAGGAGCCCCGTCGCGGAGAAGCAATTGGCTCTTCTCATTCACACCGCGCTTTAGCGCGGTGATCTTGACCCGATAAAAACAGCGAACCGTTTTAACTTAGGATCCAGATCGGCTCGGACTCAAACGAGAAGCTGGCTTCATGGCTTTCATCTCTCCTCTGCTCCTGGCTTCGCGCTTACTTCTCGCTGCCTTCTGATCTCAGATCTCAGACTTAGATCTCAAATCCCTGCCTTCTGCGTGTCGCCTTCTGTTTTGTCGCGAATCACGATCATCATTCGGTCAAACACCTCGGTAACGGACAATCCGGTCGAGTCTATTACGACTGCATCCTTGGCGGCCGCGAGTGGTGAATCGGCGCGTGTCGAATCACGCTCGTCCCGCTCACTCATTTCAGCAACGGTTTCTTCGAAACTCACGTGCTTATCCAGCGCGCGCCTTTCGGAAAAACGCCGCTCAGCGCGCTCCCGCGGCACTGCGGTCAGGAAAAACTTCACGTCAGCATCAGGGAAAACAACCGTACCGATGTCGCGTCCATTGAGCACTGCTCCGCGTTTGCCCAACTCCCGCTGGCGATCGACCATTGCCCGGCGCACTTCCGGAATGGCGGAGATGATCGACGACATGTGCGTTACTTCTTCGCGGCGAATCTGCTCGGTCACGTCACGTCCTTCGAGCGTCACTTGCATCGAATCGGGATCGCCTTGTAACTCGATTTCCACTCGCAGCGCCAGTGAGCCGACCGCAACGTCGTCGTGCGCGCCGACGCTCGAGTCAATCACCGCCAGGGCTACCGCCCGATACATGGAACCCGTGTCGATGTAGAGCAAGTTCAACGCTCGCGCCAGTAAGCGGCCAAGCGTCGACTTACCCGCTCCCGACGGGCCATCAATGGCGATGATCAGATTTTTCGACATGGACTACTTCTTGGTCTTTGGTCTTTGGTCTTTGGTCTTTCCCTGAACAAAGTTAACGATCCGATCAATTAGCGTATCATCTCCATTGCCGATGAGACTAAGAATTGTGAAATGGTTCGTGCCTGGCAGGATCGCAGTTTCTGCCGCAGATCCTCTGGCCCGCAACAGGGCAGCAAGCTCTTCGGCCTCTTCCTCAAGCTTTTCGTCTTTCTCTGCATTGAGCATCAGAAAAGGAGGCGCACCCGGACGAACGTGATTCACGGGCGACGCCTCAGTTCGATCAGCTTTGTTCTTTCCGAACGCGGCCCTGGTCATCAAGTGTTCCGCCATCCAATTGCGGCCGGCGAAATGGTGCAGGTTATAGGCTCCGCAAATCCCGACCACGCCTGTGACGATGTCAGGTGAAAGCCCCAGGGCGCTCAGATACTTCGTGTCAAGTGTGATCAAAGCAGCGAGATGCGCGCCAGCCGAATGCCCACTCAGAAAGACTTGCTCCGAATCTCCGCTGTACTTGCCAATATTCTCAGCTACCCAACGAAGCGCGTAAGCAGCATCCTGCGCAGAATCGGGATGCTTAACTCGTGGCGCCAGTCGATAATTTCCATTGACTGCAACCAGACCTTTCCGCGCCAGCGCTTTGCAAAGATTTGCATGGACACCCAGCGGGTCGTTCTTGTCCGAGGCACGCCAACCACCACCATGGAAGAAAAGGATTACCGGGACGGTGCCATCCGCTTGCTCTGGCGGCGGCGCATAAATATCTAGTGCCTGTAACGACCGATTCTCATCTGGCTGTGGGTGATAACAGATTTCGGTTTCGATTCTCAGTCCCGCGCCCGGTATCGACTTGGGACGCCCCAATCCGTTCAGCTCAAACTGAATCGTGTAACCTCTATCAAAGATCGAGGACGAGCCGCGCAAGCGTAAAAACTTGATTAGTGTTTTTAGCATCCCGGCCACGTTGCTGTTTCGGCGGGATCAGACAAAGGCTGCGAAGACTTCATTTGAAAGCAGCGCGCCAGAAGACGTGAGTTTGATCAAATCTCCGTCAAACTCGATCAATCCTGCATCGCGGAAACGTTTCCACTCATCTCGATGCACGTCACGAAGATCAACTCCGAATGATTTCTGATAGTGCTCCGCGCTAAGTCCGCGCATCAGGCGCAGACCAAGAAAGACCGCTTCAGCCTTCGCTTCATCGCCCGTCAAAGTAACGCGCTCGACAATCGGCGACGTTTCTGTCTCGATCAAGCTCATATACCTGGCTACGTCACGCTCATTGGACCAACGAATCAAGTTGCCGTCGTAGGAATGAGCCGAGCAGCCAAAGCCGTAGTAAGGCGCGCCAACCCAATACTTGGTGTTGTGCTTCGATTCGCAGCCCGGCAAAGAAAGATTTGAGATTTCGTAATGACAGAATCCGGCTGCGCCTGCCCTCTCGAGCATTAATTCGTACATCCGGGCAGCGAGATCGTCATCAGGTTGAGGTTGCATGCCGCGTCGGATGTGATCAGCCAGGGGTGTGCCTTCATGCACTTCCAAAAGGTAGAACGAAAGGTGTTCTGGGCTCAGCGCCAGAGCTTCATCGAGGTTCCGGTCCCACGCCGCAAGAGTTTGGCCGGGCAATCCGGCTATCAAATCGAAACTGATGTTATCGAAGCCGGCGGCACGCAAGTGACTAAAGGTTTGACGCGTGTCTTGCGCATTGTGGGAACGGCCGAGTCGAGCGAGCTCTCGATCGTCGAAAGTCTGCGCGCCAAAACTCGCGCGATTTATTCCTAGACGACTGCCGGGTCCGCGAAACGCCTGCAATATCTCCGGCGTCACCGTGCCCGGATTCATCTCCATCGTTATTTCTAGTTGACCCTTAACATCGAAGCGCGCGTTCACAGCGTCAAGAATCTGTGCGACCTGAGAGGCTAAAAGCAACGAAGGGGTACCGCCGCCAAAGTAGATCGTGTCGACTTCCGGGGGAGTTTCAAGTTCACGCCAGCTCAGAATCTCTTTGACTACTGCCTGGACGTAACGCTCAGCCAACGAACGTTCATAGATGCCGGTCGCAAAATCGCAGTAGGAACAGCGCGAACGACAGAATGGGGTGTGGATGTAGATTCCGGCTGCACTCATGAATGGTTGAATTATAGCACGCGGATTTGCATGAATTCCTGCGGCTTCACTGACAGCGTCTCTGATACAAACAGAAATCGAAATCAACTTGGCTGCTGGAGTCGTGTCATATTCATAATGTCAGTCGTCGCTACGCGGACTGCAAATCTATGATCATGTGCCGATCCCTCTGTGTACGATTTTATTTCCGCTGTACGTTTTGTTAGCGACAATCGATCCGATTTAGTCGGAGTTCCGCAATTTAGCGAATGGCATACGGGTTGATAAATAGTGGCGTAGGTCGGCTGAATGCATGTTCGCGAAACAGCGTAGCCAAGTGATTTCACACACGGGAGGGAGCCTATATGGCAGACGAGAAAACTAGAGATCAGGATCAAGACAGAGGAAAATCTATGGGCGCTGGAGCAACCGCTGGATCTCAAGGTCGGCAAGGCCAAGAGAACCAGGGTCAACAGAACCAGGGTCAACAGGGCCAGGGTCAACAGGGTCAGGATCAACAGGGTCAGGATCAACAGGGTCAGGGTCAACAGGGTCAGGGTCAACAGGGCCAGGGTCAACAGAACCAGGGTCAACAGAACCAGGGTCAACAAAACCAGGGTCAACAAAACCAGGGTCAACAAAACCAGGGTCAACAAAACCAGGGTCAACAAAACCAGGGTCAACAAAACCAGGGTCAACAAAACCAGGGTCACCAAAACCAGGGTCAGAACCAAGGT
>JBPCIQ010000305.1:0-12658 GCA_051006135.1 Pyrinomonadaceae bacterium
GGCGCCCACGGAGTGACGCCCCTACATTCCGACGATCATTTCCAAAAGAACAGCAGCACAAACAGATAGATCCACAAGCCATCCATGAAATGCCAATAAAGCGTTACCGCGTCGGCTGACGCGTGACGTTTTGCCTGGGCCTTCTCGTCGACATCAGATTGTCTTGTGCGAACGAGCAAGTAAACCAGCGCGAGCAGTCCACCAAGCAAATGCACTCCATGAGTGGCCGTCAGCAGGTAGAAAAAAGAACTGTGCGGATTGCTGGAAACATAAACGCCCTGCCGCACCAATTGTTGCCACGCCAGCAACTGCGAGACAACAAATGCAACGCCCAGCGTTGTTGTTAGCAAAAGCCAACGCTTGTATGAGCTTTCAAACGCACACTTCAGTTTTCGTTTTGCGGTTTCCAGGGTGGCGCTGCTTAGCACGATCAGCACCGTGCTCAGCAGCAAAACGCGCGGCATCGCAATGGGACGCCAATCGTTGGCTGAAGCCGCGCGGACGATATAAGCGCTGGTAAGCGCCGTAAACATCATCACTATCGCGGCAAGCGCCACCCACATTCCAATCCGGTAACGAGCTGCAGGGTCGTAGTGTGACGACCCTCCATTATGCCCGTTCCGTTTGTGCGAGCCATGGCCATTCGGCCCTGGAGGCCGGGGGCCACCACTCGTTCCCTGCTTTACTACCGGCTTAGCGCCTGTGACCGTCGTGGCCATTCCCACTTGTTCCCTCCCTGCCCGTCGCTGCGACAGGCTGGTCGCTCGCATCAGGTTCTGTCTGCATCACGAAGTCATTGCGCGCGCCCGGCACGGCGAACTCGTATGGGCCCCGGTAAACGACCGGAGGGTGTCCCGCAAAGTTGTCGTGTGGTGGTGGAGACGTCGTGACCCACTCTAGCGTGGTCGCATCCCATGGGTTATCGCTGGCTTTCTTACCCTTGAATATGCTCCAGAATAAATTGAAGTAAAACACTATCTGGACTAACACGGTGGCTATCGCCGCAATGGATACTAATAGCACCAGAGGTTGAAGCTTCGTGAGATATTCATACTCGGTAAACTGCGCAAACCTTCTCGGCATTCCAACTATTCCCATGGTATGCATGGGAACGAAGATGCAATAGACGCCCACGAAAGTTATCCAGAAGTGAAACTTCCCGAGACTTTCATTCATCAGCCGGCCAAACATTTTGGGAAACCAGAAGTAGGTGGCGGCAAACATGCCGAAGATCGAAGCGACACCCATGACCAGGTGGAAATGCGCAGTCACGAAGTAAGTATCATGCATGGGGAGATCCAGCGATGTCTGTCCCAACACGAGTCCGGTAATACCGCCCGCCACGAAAAGCGATACGAACCCGATTGCGAATAGCATCGCAGTTGTGAAGCGGATTCTTCCTCCCCAGAGCGTGCCCAGCCAGTTGAACGTCTTGACAGCCGAGGGTACGCCGATAGCCAAAGTCAGAATCGAAAAGGTCATTGCTGAATAGGGGCTCATGCCACTGATGAACATATGGTGACCCCAGACGAAGAATCCCAGCAGGCCAATTGCGAAGATGGCAAACACCATCGCTCGATAACCAAAGACAGGCTTGCGCGCGAAGGTTGCCAGGATGTGCGAAGTGGCGCCCATACCAGGCAGGATTGCGATGTAAACCTCCGGATGCCCAAAGAACCAGAACAGCTGCTGCCAGAGGATAGGTGAGCCGCCGGTGTGTAGTGGAAAATTAGGGTGAGACCCTGACAGTACACCACTCAGGTAGAGTCCGCCGGGAATGAAGAAGCTTGTACCGGCCAGGCGGTCGAGCAGCAGTAGAATGCCGCCACCCAGCAGCACCGGGAACGAAAGAAGCGCCAGCACGGCAGTGGTGAACCACGCCCAGCACGTTAAGGGCATGCGCATGAGAGACATTCCGCGAGTGCGCATATTGAGCAGCGTGGTAATGAAATTGAGCGCTCCCAAGAGCGAACCCACGCAGAAAATCGCGATGCTTATGATCCACAGGTTCATGCCCATGCCTTGTCCTGGCCCCGAGTTAGGTAAGGCGCTGAGGGGCGCATAGCCAGTCCAGCCTCCGATCGGTCCAACTGTCGAATCGGCGCCCGAGAAAAATATTGCCGACAGAATAACCACAAATCCTACGAACGTGACCCAGAAGGACAGCATGTTCAGCACGGGGAACGCCATGTCTTCCGCACCAATCTGGATCGGAAGAAAATAGTTGCCAAAACCACCCTGTGGCGCCGTAGTCAACACGAAGAAAACCATGATGGTTCCGTGCATTGTCACCAGCGACAGGTAAAATTCCGGAGTCATCATGCCGCCCGGTGCGCCACCTGGGAACAGCGTTCCGAGTATGGGCCAGTTGGTTCCCGGCCAGGACAGGTTCATACGCATCAGGACGGACATCGTCATCCCGACCAGTACTGCCGCCAGGGCGAGCATGATGTACTGAATGCCGATGATCTTGTGGTCAAGACTAAAGATATATTTGCGGATGAAGCTTTTCGGTGGCTCGTGGCGATGCACGGCTTCGTGAGTTTCACCTGACATCTTTGCTCTCCTCGTGGTTAAGGCTGATTAACCGCAACATAAAGCAGCCAGGCTTTCAATAAACCTGGGTCGGCAATTGGTATTTAGCTAACAGCTCCGTCATTCGGGTCTGAAATTGTTCCTGGGGCAACGATGTCAGCGCTCTCAGTTCATCATCCGGGAGAACCAGCATGTAACTCTTCATCTTGAAGTGGAGCTGCCCGCAGAGTTCGGCGCAGGCAAGTTCATACTTGCCGGGTGTATTCGCGGTGAAGTGCACGCGAATCATCATGCCTGGCACAAGGTCCTGTTTGAATCGGAGCTGCGGTACCCAGAAATTGTGAATAACGTCCTTCGACCGCAAAAGCAACTCAACCGGACGGCCCACTGGCACGGCGAGCACACTATGCACGGCGTCATCCTTGGCCTTCGGATCCGCTTCGTCGAGACCGATGAAATTAAGCGCCGAATCATCTATGAGGGTCGGCTCAGTGCGACCAAAAACACCGTCTGTGCCGGCGTAGTGGAAGTTCCACTGAAACTGCTGAGCCACAACCTCGACCTGGAATGAGCCCGGAGGCGCTTCATTGAAACGCAGTGACGCCCATACGCTCTGGCCCATTACCGCCAATCCTATGAAAATAATGGCGGTGACGATGGTCCAGATAACTTCCAGGCGGCTGCTTCCGTGGGTGTAGACCGCACGACCGCGAGTGGCATCCTCACGATACTTCCAAACCATGTAGCCGAGGCCCACCTGGGCTGCGGTGAAAGCCAGGCCAACGACGATGATCGTAATTATGAATTGGCGGTCGAGAGCGGCTGCGTGAGAAGAGATGGCCGTCGGAAACCACCACTTGTTGACGAAAAAGAGAGACACTGACAGGAGCGTCAGGATCCAGATAATAACCGCAAGAGCTCGTCCCATCGGTTACTCCTTCTGGTAGATAGTGAATGGTAAATAGTTAATGGTGATGACCGGTTTACGCATGGGTAAGACAACGCTTAACAAAGAGCTGTTATCGCCGCCTATTGCCATTTACTATTACCGATCAATGACCATTAATCCGAACAAGAGCGGCAGATAAATAACCGAGGCTAGCAACAGTCGTCGGGCCTCCTGCCGCGATTGCGAAAAAGCAGCCCGGATACTGCTGTAGAGAAACAGTAGCCCAAGAATGATCGCGCCGAGGAGGTATATCTTCCCCGAGATCCCGAGCGCCGTTGGCAGCAGACTCACGGGCAAGAGCATCAGCGTGTAGACAATAATCTGCTGGCCGGTTATCCGTCCGTCCGGCTCCACCACGGGAAGCATCAATATCCCAGCGCGCGCGTAGTCTTCTCTATACATCCACGCGATCGCAAGAAAATGAGGGAATTGCCAGAGAAAGAGAATTGCGAAGAGCACCCAAGCTTCAAGGCTTAGCTCGCCGCGTGCTGCCGTCCATCCAATGAGGGGAGGCACCGCCCCGGGAAAGGCGCCCACCAGAGTCGACAACGACGTTTTCGTTTTCAAAGGCGTGTAAGCGAATAAGTAACCCGCAATCACAGTCAATCCAAGCAGTGCAGTTAGCGGATTAATCAGGACCGCAAGATAAACCTCCGCGAGCACTGTCAATCCGACACCGAAGACCAACGCTTCCCAGGGGAGAAGTTTGCCGGATGGCAAAGGCCTATTGGCAGTGCGACGCATCAGAGCATCAAGGTCTCGCTCCATATACTGATTAATCGTTGCTATTCCCGACGCCAACAGCGCAATGCCAATCATGGCGCTAACCATCCGCACGTAGTCAATTCTTCCCCTTGCCGCCAAAGCAAACCCAGCTGCGGCGGTCAAAACAATCAGGAAGGTGATGCGCGGCTTGGTGAGCTCAGCAAAAGCCCCCGCACGCTCCCGGGTCGTCAAATGCTCGGGCACCAGATCGGCAACACCTGAAGAGCTCAGATCTATCGCCAACTCTTTCATATAACGTTTCTTAAACCCCTAAGAGCTTAAACCCGATACTGCGAGGTTGAGTTGAGCATTCAGCTTATGATTTAAATCAACGATCTAGAGCATGGTCCAGATGGTAGCTCAGATTCTCTGCGCCGCAGTTGCCAAATCAAACTCTGAATCGGCCGCGCGCAAAACCTTAAATGCTCTCAAAGTGAGCACGATGGTCGTTGCAAAGACCAGCGCCCCGCAGGCAACGTGCGCTACTGTGATTCCAACCATTGGATTCAAGGGTTGCGGATCTTCGGGAGATGCGAGCCGGGCCAAGTATGCAGCTATGCCCAATATCAGCTGTAGTGAAAGTAGACTAAGTGCAATTACTGCCGGTCGGGTCAAAAAGTCCTCGCCTGCATGTCGCCGCAAAATCATGATTGCAGCACCGGCCAACACGATCGTTACAGCGACCGCCCCGCCGATGTGGGCCAGAAGCAAGTCCGCCGGCAGATGCTTGTCCCAGGTGGCTGAATGACGAAGCGTCGCTCCCAGAATAAGTTGCAGAAATATCGTTGCTGCCGCTGCAAGAGAAACATAGCGAACCGGGATTGAGCCTTTCTCTTCAAAGGTTACTCGCTGCGTCGTCCAACTCTTTGACGTAAAA
Source organism: Pyrinomonadaceae bacterium (assembly GCA_051006135.1). GTDB lineage: Bacteria > Acidobacteriota > Blastocatellia > Pyrinomonadales > Pyrinomonadaceae > PSRF01. Next base: position 5,127 of record JBPCIQ010000305.1, read on the forward strand.
ACCGCGAGCGCCACTGTTGTACAGAAGAAAAGCTGGGCCAGTGTGGCATGTGCTGTTGATACCGCCAGCGGCAGCATTAATTTTACAGTCAGCCCTCCGAGAAGTCCCTGAGCGACTACGCCGAAGAGCGCGACCAACCCGAGCCGGCGCACCCATCGTCTCGGTTCTTTTCTGAAAAGGTAGACAACCAGAATAATCGTAAGGAAGCCGACCGTGGTCGCGACCATGCGGTGACCATGCTCCCAAAACAGATTGCCTACCATCTCGGGAAATACCTGTCCGTTTGAGAGCGGCCAATCTTCAGTTGCCAGCCCCGCGTCATGGCTGGTGACGAGCGCACCGGCAATAATTAGAAAGAACGTTGCGCCCGCCACGAGCAAAGCAAACCAATGGAGACCTTTATTCACGTGGTGCAGTTTTTTATAAGTTTCTAGTTCCGATTGCCGATTTCCAATTGCCAATTGCCGATTTGTAAGAGTAGAGCGGGTGCTGCCACTGTCTTGAAATCGGCAATCGGCAATTGGCAATGTCCTCAGTGTTTTCCGAGCATCGGCAGCTCAAGTGCCGGCATCATTTGGAGCCCACCTGGCTGCGATGAGGCAGTTGCAGCGTCGCCAAAAGCGAAGTCTGCTTTGGCACTGCCATTTGCCGCCACCGTAACATTCATGGTTTTCTCGGTGCCGTTCGGGCCGCCCTTTTCATGCCAGGCAGCCACCGTATAGGTTCCGGGCGGCACGCCCTTGATGGTAAAGGTCCCGTCCTCGCCACTGACAGCGTAAAACGGGTGCCTGAGGACGCCGATGTAGGACTTCATCCAGGGATGCTGGTTACACTTAACGGGAATCAAAACCTCAGGACGCGCGAAAGTTTTCTCGATTGGCGCAGCCCCGTTTGCCTGGGTCTGATTCCATTCCGGGTTGACCCGCGGGGTCGGATGGACGTTGTGCTGGGTTGGATCGCTATTGGTGATTCTTAGCTTCTGGTTTGCCTGAAGACCTAGCACATGTGGCACATAGTGACAACCCTTTTGGTCAAGCGTTGCCGCGTCCGACGGTGTTGGGAAAGTCAAGTCGCCGATCTTGGTGCCATCGGCTGTTCCGTCCTTAATGTAGACAAAGGCATTCGCAAGCTTGCCGTCCTTTACGACCGTATCCTCAGTCGCCAGGTTCGGATTAGCTTGTCCGCACACCGGATCGGCTGATGTGTCGATTTTCTTCGGCGCCGCGGGTGTGCCATTAAATGCGATGGCTCCCGTGACCGTACCCTCATTACCCTTGCTTGCGTAGGCCTTACCTGTAGTCGACGCAGCTGAGTTGGTGTCCGAAGCAGCATCATTAGTAGGTTGATTGCTGCAGGATGAACCCAGCGCGAGGAGAGAAAAAATAGTGGTCAGGACGAGCCAGACCTTCATCTGCTTAAACATGTTCAGTTCCTCCAAATCAAGATAACTTTCGGTGCAACTCTAGCACGGGCCTTGCCGGAAAGTAGACCCGCAAGTAGCAACAGACAACTACATTCCGGGGGCGTGCGTAACGGCGCGCCGAGTTGTTCGAGCTAACGTTGGCGTGCGCCTGCTTCTGCGAATTCTCCTTGCCAGATCTTCACCAGACCTTTTCCGCAAACTGCGCTTAGCCTGAGAGTTAGTGCTCGGAGCATTCTGGACGGGGGAAGTGGCCAGCAATTGTCTTTGTTCTTCCGGCGTAAGCAACAGCATGTAACGAACAAGCAGGTCTGCATGATCATGCTTGTATTCGTTGGCGCTAGCTGGTGGATTCGGGAGATTAATAACCCAACGTTCGCCTTCCTTTCTGAACAATCCACTCGGCATCGCAGTGCCGGGGCTAATCTGAGCCGGATCCAGCAGCCAGCGGAAGGTCCAATCAGGCTTGAGACGTTCGCCTGCCAGGAGAAAGTTCGGCGCGATTGCCTGTGCATCGTGGGACGGCTCACCGGTAATGTGACACTTCAAACAAGGCGTTCCCGAAGTAAACATTTGTCGGGCAACGAGCTTCTCTTGATCAGTCAATGGCTGCAGCGGCTGCTTGATGTAAGGCTCCTGCTGACCCGAGAGGGCCATAAAGAACCTGACCAGCGTTTGCAGCTCATTGGGCGAGAAGCTGAAGGTTGGCATTCTTGCTTGTAGATAAGGCCGCACGCCGTTGCGGTCCAGACCAGGCTGAGCCTTTAGGTTGAGAACGCTCGCGTTCCCATTTGCGTTGGTCCCTGATTCGCCATTCGCTCTTGGTGCCAAACTGGATGGCGGCGCGACAGCGGGTCCCTTTTCTTCGCTTAACGACGGATCGTTAAGGAAGCGAAGCAACCAGTTTGGATCGACTCGTGCTCCTTCGCTGGTCAATCTTGGCGGTAAAAAGTCCTTGCCTTCAGGCGTTTGATAGAGTGGCACATTCATCAGGTCGGAACGCTGACCCACCTGAATCTGGTGACAACCCACGCAGTTGTATTTTTTGATTACCCACCAGCCGTTTTGAACGTCCTGACGCCGCTGGTCCTCAGGTTCATAAAAGAGCGACCGCGGCACGTTGGAACCTTCGGTGCCGACGCTGCCTAGCAGAAAAGTTGTCAGAGCATTTCGCCATTCGGGTGTTAGATACGGCTTGGGCATCCGCAGCCGGTCCTTGGGATCTTTCTCCTTACCTTGATCGTAAATAGACGGTTCGGCGAGCTTGTGTTCGAAGAAACCCTTGTGGTTGTACCAGGAGTTTTCACCGTGCTCGCCATGAAGCTTGAGCGGATCGTGCCCCTTTTCGGCATCGTGAGTAAGCAGAGCGAAGTCCAGCCTTTCAATTGGCGTAGCACCTTCGACCGTGAGCTCTTTGCCGATGCGCTGCTCCTCCTCAAAGCCCTTCATCTCGTGGCAACCCGCGCACCCGTACTGCTTGATCAGTGCAAAACCTTTTGGTTTCAACGCCGGATCGTCCATGAAAGAGGCGTCCGGATAAGAGGGCGGCGATGAAAGTGAGAAAAGGTAGGTTGCGATATCTCGAGCGTCACGATCTGCAAGCCGGAAGTTTGGCATCACAGTCATGTTTTGAACTTGCAGCTCTGCGCCATCGTTGGGGCAACGAGAATTCAGCCGCGTGTCGAAAACGAAAGGCTTGTTGTTCTTGCTGTAGTCTTCCGCAGTTAGGTCGCGCTTCTCTTTTGGACAATAGGGCGCCCAACGCTCGCGCGGATTATGAATCCAACGCACGATGTATTCGAAGTTGGCTTTTTCACCCACACGCTGAAGGTTTGCGGCAAAATTGCCGCCGATCTGACTTTCAGACTCGCCCATCGAATGACAACCAAGACAGCCCCTTGTTTCGAAGAGCTCCTTACCGTGAGCCGCATCACCGCGCGGCTGATCAGGGGCCTTACCATCAAAGCTTTCCTGCCATAGATAAGCCGAGATTGCCTTGATCTGTTCCTCACCGTCCTGATCGACACCGAAGCGCCAAAACGTAGGCATCTTCGTTGCGGGTCGAAAGGCCTGCGGGTCCTTCAACCAAACGGGAATCCACTCCTTACGTAACTTGAGGCGAACGTCTTTTAGATTGGGACCAATCTTCTTCTGATCCTGCATTAAATACTTCGACTGCAAACTCAACTGATCGTTGCGCGCTGCCAACAAGCTATTGGTGACTCGCAACGATTCTGCATGCGCGAGTAACCGCTGCGCTTCCGCATCATCAGCCGCTTGATTAGCTGCCTCGGTATCCTGGCGAATCTGTTTCTCGTTCCCGATTATTTGATCTTCCAGTTGTGTAGTGCTCTGTCGGGATCCCGAGAGGGCGTCACTCTCACGGTCGAACCCTTCGTAGCGATGGCAGCCGACGCAGCCGCGCTCGGAAAAAAGATCACGGCCGAGATTTAAAGTATCGGCGCCCTGGGTAACGCGGTCTTTAGCATGGCATTGCTGGCAACCTGCCTGAATATTCTCCCGAGCAAACAGCGGCCACAACCAATACTTGTGTCGTCCATGGCCCTTAACCTCGCCCGTGGTGGCGCGACCATTCCCCCAGTGGCAGCCCGAACAGCCAAACCGATCCGGGTTGTGGACCTGTAGCAATTCCCTGTTTGGATGGCTGACGAAAGCTCGTGCCAGGCTGTCAGGCTTCTTGCCGGGTCCGTCGGGCGCCATGTCCGCGGGCCTGATTTCAAGTGGCTCACGCACGCCGACGTGACAGACCTCGCAGCGATCGACGATGCCCGATTGATTCACACTGATCTGATGGCCAAGGATGGAGTAGTCGAAGTTTTCCATCTTCCGTACGAGGCCGTCGATCTGGCTGGGACCTAATCCAATCAGGTGGTGCCGCAGATAGTCGTCGCGCTTCTTCGCAAGCTCGGTCGGTTCCTTGAGCACCTCTGCTTTACGGCCGAGCAGGGTTGCTTTTTCCTCTCTCAGATCGTTGTAGAACTTTTCAAGCTGCTCATAATTCATTTTCTGCGTCGCAATCTTGCCATCGGCCGCCGGTAGTTCCAATTCAACCTGCTCCTGCCTCTTCCTGTTGGCTTCCTGGCGATATTTCTCTTTAGCCGAGCCTTTTGCCATCTCGACGTTGTAATTGATGACCGTAAGGCGTCCGCGTTGATTTTGGAACGGATCGGTTACTGCATCGAGTTGCCTTTGAATCTGAGCAACCTTCTGATCGATCTCAGCGGTTTCAGGTCGGACTTTGTCCTGGGCGGCTTTGGCTTCCGCATCGAGGGTTTGATATTCCGCGCTCTCTTTGACTTCCGCTTCCGTCTTGCCGGCCTGCGGTTTAATACTTTTCAGGTAAGTGGTGTAACGGCTGACAAATTGCTGTTGGATACCTTTCCAGGGACGCTGTCCAAAAGCTTCATCCCAGAGCGCCCAGGCTAGAGAGCCGGTCAGGAGTATGGCGCAGACCAACATGATGCCGCTCGTAGAGCGACTCACGATGGGATCGCGTGACGGGACGTCAGGCTCTTTTTTTACCAGCGACTCGGTAGCTTCAGGAGATTCAGCCACTCGGGATCATTCCTCCGCGCTCGTCAGATGCTGCCTGTCAAATGTTGAACCAGGGGGTCACCCAAACATACTTGATGGTCAGCGCCAATCGTAGAAACAGCTTAACTGGCATCGCCAGTAGCACACTTACCGCAAAAAACTGGAAAGTTAGATATTGCAAGATACTCGTCCGGTCCAACAGCTTCTGCTCAAACGGATCACGCGGATACAAACGCAGCGGGCGCAGCGAGATCCGTTTAAAGTCGACAGTCATTAACCAATGGAAGAATAGGGCTCCAAGGAGGAAAAAACCTCCCACAACCAGGGCGCCGAAGATCCACTTACCAAGATTACTTTGCAGGAATCCGAGGTGTAGCGTCTTTCCGATCCAACTCATCGCTATCCAGTCGTGCAGGTCGACGTTCTTGTCGAAAACAACCGCGTTGTGATCCCAGGTTTGGCCGGGCCAGAACCAGATCCAGCCAGGACCACGGATGAAGGTCCCAATCACGATCAGCAGGATCCACTGCAAAAACCCGACGGCGAACATCCCCACTGCAAATCTGCGTTGCCTAAACGTGTAATAGCCGTTGCCGAGCGGGTTCGAGTCAACGTAGGGAAAGACCATCAATCCGATCATGATGAGTGATGGCATCACCACACCGGCAATCCAGGGATCGAAATAAACCAACATCTCCTGCAGTCCGAGGAAATACCAGGGCGCCTTTGAGGGGTTCATCGTCAAGTTTGGGTTTGCAGGTTCCTCAAGCGGCGCATTCAGCGTAATTGACCAAACGAAAAGGATTACCGTGACAATCACAGCTGCCAGAAACTCGATGCGGACCAGGTAAGGCCAGACATGCAGTTCTCTTGCCCAGCCCGGACGCCATGGCTCAGCCTTGCGATGGTGCGCCTTAGCAAGCTTCGGATCTTGTTCCAGCTGCTTGATCAGCCGATCGTTCGCCAGCGACTGCTTGACTCCGAGCCAGGTGAAAAATGGTACGAGGAAAAGCATTGCCACGATGGGAACATTGTCCGGCGCCGAGGAAATCTTCCATAGCTGATGCCAGTCCTCGACGGTCAGCACAGCGAGGACCACGAGGAGCACCAGCACTCCAAGAGTTATCAACTTACCTTTGCCGAAGTTGAATCGCCGTTTCGCCATAGTTTTGAGTTTTGTGATTTTCGTGCGCTTTCGTGGATCGCCTTCCGTTGGCAAAAACCCCGATCCACGAAATCACCCGAAGCCGCACTAAAAACAAACTCTAAAGTGACTTGAGAGAGAGCACACCAGCTACTTCTTCTTCACTGCCTTCATCTCTGATTCAAGCATCACGGGAGCAGGTCCGGAGATGCCACCGTCTTTGCGTATCCGCCAAAAATGCACTGCCATAAAGATTGAGGCCACCAAAGGGATACCGATACAGTGCCATATGTAGGAACGCAGCAAAGCGTTGGAATCAACTATCGATCCGCCCAGCAAGCCAAAACGAACATCATTAAAAGGAGTCATCCCCAGTTGGGGGCCAAACGGCCCTTCGGAACCCAACATAGGAGTGGCTCTTGCCATGTTTGTGCCCACCGTTACGGCCCAGAAACCGAGTTGGTCATCGGGTAAGAGATAACCTGTAAACGAAAGCAGCAGGGTTAGCACTAACAACACGACACCAACACACCAATTGAATTCGCGCGGTCTCTTGTAGGAACCTGTCAACACAACTCGAAACATGTGCAGCCATGTAGTAATGACCATTAGGTGCGCCGCCCACCTATGCATGTTGCGTAGGAGCTTGCCGAACGGAACATCATGCTCCAGGTAAAGGATGTCCTTAAAAGCATCGGCCTTCGTTGGGTGGTAATAAAACATTAAAAGCACGCCAGTGAACGTCAGCACGATAAAGAGATAGAAGGTTATGCCACCCATGCCCCAGGTGAATGGATAACGCACCGCGTCGCGATTGATCTTTGCCGGATGAAGATGGAGAAAGACGTTTGAGAGCACCGCCAGAGAGCGATTGCGCGGGTCGGATCGATCGTGAGAAACGCGAAAGATCGATTTCCACAGCTGTGTATCCTGCGGGTCCTTATAGGTCTTGGCCTCTTCGATCGCTCGATCTTTGAGCGCGGTCCCGCTTTCCCGGACCCTTTCGATAAGACTCGCACCAGTCTTTTCGCCGTCGGTTAGCTGCTTTGTTTCTTTATGATCCGGAGTTTCGTGCATGAATTGCGTTTATGATTTACGAACTTTGTAGAGGCCACTTGCAACTGTTCTGGGGGAGCATCCAGGACTGGTCTCTACCAACTAATCAAATCATCATAGCGGAATGTAAGGGCCTCCGGCGCTCGTCGGCTCTTCCTCAAACCTATTCGTTCCACCCTTCGGCCAATCGTACAGCCTGCCAATGTTCACCACGATCTGGCCCTCCGGATCCACTTCGACATGGGCGCGATCCATTGGTCTGGGAGCGGGACCTTCAAAGTTTATGCCTTCGCTGTCGTAGCCACTGCCATGGCACGGGCATTTGAACTTGTTCTCGCTTGCCTTCCAATCGGGAGT
>JBPCIQ010000306.1:0-10849 GCA_051006135.1 Pyrinomonadaceae bacterium
CCCAAAGCGAACAAAAAAGCCCCAAACCAAAGCACCCCCTCCTTTCCTCTCCTCCTCCCTCCCCCCCCGCTCCCGGTTCCGTAAGGGTAGCCATCTCTGCCTTTGGTGATTACAATAACCGCCGCTCGCAGGAAAGCCTCACAACAGGATTTGCGACAATGACTCGACCTCATCTGGATCTGTGGTTTCTGCCAATTGCAAACCCGAACCAATCTTGAGTGCGTTGAAGGCAAATGCCACGAGTTCCATGAGAGAGGCGGACTGCTGGCCCAACGAGCACAGCCCTTGGGTTTACCGTGGCAGCAAAAGGTATCTTTGGACCGAAAAGCAATTACTTGATGCCGTAGCCTACGGTGCTCTACGATCAGGGTGAGCCGTTACCATAACAGTAGTACAGAACCGCGAGCGGTAGCGACCGGATGTTTAGCACTCGGGCAGGAATTACTCGCTTTGCTCAAAGGCTTTTTGGATAAACGTTGGTTGACTCTGGTATCCGGTCGCTACCGCTCCCGGTTCTGTATTGAGTGGCTCGCAGGGAACATAACGACTCCACGTAGTCCTAGTTAAAGCCGACAATCGTCAGATGCCGATCAAGAAAAGACGCGTGGTCGTGAACGACATCATGCAGCAGGACTATGCTTATTTCCTAACAGAGCCTGTGGGGCGTAACTTTCACGCCGAGTTTCGTCCGGAGCTTACTCCTAAACAAATGCTGCAGCTTGGTGTGTTTGGCGGCAAGTACATGACGGACTGCACACCTGAATTTCCCTCGGATTGGTTTGTAAACGCCAGGCTTTGCCACGAACGTCATGACCCTAAGCTGAACTTTTACGGCGTGAACGCTTCTCAGCCGCTAGCGCACTGGCGAAAGAAGGGTTGGCTATATCAGGAGGATCCGCGAGGCTGGTTCCAGTGGTACTGCAGGTACTACATGGGAAGAAGATGTCTTGATGATGAACGTCAGATCAAACGATGGCGTGCTCTTAGTAGACACGTCGCACAAGTTAGGAAGAACTGTCCAATCGGGGAGCTAAGCTGTAGGCGAAGGCAGCGGCAAGCGTTGCTTCACTGGGCTTATGATTCCCGCAAGCTCTAATTTGTCAGGGTATTTCTTGCGAGTTGTCACCGCGTTTAAAGACCAGGCTGGCTGTTCTTCCGCGATTGTGAACATTCACGATATTGACCTGGTCTTCAAAAAGCTCGAAGAGGAGAGCATTACTTAGCGAAGCCTTGGACAGATTCAGCGGTGCTTTGCTCTGAAGATAGATCCAGGCCGAGTGGCCTTTCAACTCCATGCCAATCCATTGGAGTTCACCTGCAGAGTTCCCGCTCTTGAGTTGAAATACGCTCCGCAGGTAGTCAAAGAGCAGGGCATTCGCGTGCTTACTACCGTCGAGGCGTACCTTACTGCCGGCCCGCTTGCTGAGCACCGCTTCAAGGTCATCCGCGAATGTTTGCACGGTGATCTCAACCGACTTTTCTTCTGTGTTGTATTCCAAACGGGTGACGCTCGTGTGGTACCGGTGAGCGAAAGCAGCCGGAGTAAGCGCTGCAATGGCGATGCACAAACTGAGAATGTATACAGGATGTTTCATGGTTTGAGTGTGGGAGATGACGGAGTGGGTGACGGACTCGACGTCTCATTTGTTGCCGGCTGAATTTCTTTGCGCTCTTGTTGCTGCATAGGATTTGGCGAAGGTTGCTGGCCGCGGAAAAGCTGGAGTCGCGTCTTCAAAGGCCGGCGAGGGAAATAGTTGTTCGAGAGATCGACGTCCGCGGTCTCGAGATGTGGATCGAGAGTAATGTAGCGAATCTCTTTCGGGGTCATAATCAGCTTCGAGACTGCGCTGTTGTTATAGCGCCAAATGTCCGCAGAAATGCGGAGTTCTTCTTTAGATCCGTCCACATACTCGATCTCGAAAATTACGGGCATCACGAGTCCCCCAATATTCTTTAGGTCGATCACGTAGAGGTTGAGACCCGAGCGCACCAGATCCTTCTGACGTTCAGTGAGCGTCGACAGGAAACGCTGATACGCTTCCCGATCCTTCTCAGTAACCACCAACTGATCGTAGGTGTTGTAAAAGTCACGTAGTGTTGGAAACTGGTCCGTGCGCTTGGGAATTGAGCGGTTACGTTGCTGCGAAAGTGTTTCTGGCTGCGCTTCACGCTCGGCCCGGCTCCTGGCCTTTTCATTCTCGGGGTTGTTCGTGTCAATAGCATAGAGCCGTACGCTTTCGATGGAGATGTCGGTATGGTCTGTGGTGTAAAACCAACCGCGCCAGAACCAATCGAGGTCAATGCCCGAGGCGTCCTCCATCGTGCGGAAAAAATCGGCTGGCATCGGCCGTTTAAACTTCCAGCGGCGCCCATACTCCCGAAATGCAAAGTCGAAGAGTTCGCGCTCCAACACTGTTTCTCGCAAGATATTCAATGCAGTTGCGGGTTTGCCGTAGGCGTTGTTTCCAAACTGCAATACCGATTCTGAGTTCGTCATTATCGGCACTTGCGCCTCCGATGCCATATACTCAGTGATGTCCTTTGGCTCACCACGCCCCGAAGGATAGTTCGGCTCCCACTCCTGCTCCGATAGGTATTGCAGGAAGGTGTTCAGTCCCTCATCCATCCAGGTCCACTGGCGCTCGTCGGAGTTGACGATCATCGGAAAGTAGTTGTGCCCAACTTCGTGAATGACGACGGATATGAGTCCGTACTTTATGCGCGCGGAATACGTACCGTCAGGCTCTGGTCGCGGCCCATTGAAGCAGATCATCGGATACTCCATGCCTCCGACGGGACCGTTGATGGACTGGGCCACCGGATAGGGATACGCGAACGAGTACCGCGAATAGACGTTCAACGTGTGAATGATTGCGTGCGTTGAATACTTGGCCCACAGTGGGTTGCCTTCGTTAGGATAGAAGGACATAGCCAGCACACGATTGCCTTCGACGTCGTGGCCCTGCGCGTCCCAAATAAATTTCCGCGACGACGCAAATGCGAAATCGCGGACGTTTTCCGCCGCAAAAATCCAGGTTTTCTGCGATCCGCTAGTGGAGTTCTTTGTTTTCTCAGCGCCATTCAATTCGTTGGCTTTCGCCTCCTCCGGCGTAACGATCAGGGTTGGACTTGCGGCCGTGCGTGCTTGTGCCAGCCGTTGGCGCTGGGGCGCAGTAAGGACTTTCTCGGGGTTCTGCAGTACACCTGTTGCGGAGACGATGTGATCGGCGGGCGCGGTTATGGAAACCCGATAATTGCCAAACTCGAGCGTGAATTCTCCTGCACCCAAAAACTGTTTGTGTTGCCAGCCCGAGACGTCGTTGTAGGCAGCCATCCGCGGAAACCACTGGGCAATCTCATAAATGTAGTTGCCATCCTTTGGGAAAAACTCGTAACCGGTACGACCTCCGATTCGCCTTGCATCGTTGATGTTGTAGTTCCAATCAATCGAAAAGATGGTGGATTGGTTGCTCGCGAGGGGCTGCGGCAGATCGATCCGCATCATTGTCTTGACTACTGTGTGGCGCAGCGGATTTCCTTTGCCGTCGCGCACGCCTGTGATCTTGTACCCGCCATCAAAAGTGCTCCTGGCGAGTAGTTGGTCAATCGTGGTCAAAGGAAGTTGCTGTTGGCCGGGCGGCGGCGGGTTCCTGGGGTCGAAGTTAATCGGCGCCGGCTCGCGCTTGATTTCCGGAGCGCTCTGCGTGAGGTTCGCATCCGACTCCCGGGCGAAAATGTTTTGGTCGAGTTGTACCCAGAGATAGACCAGTGTGTCAGGCGAGTTGTTGAAGTAGGTAATGGTCTCCAAGCCGGTGATATGCTGCTTCGCGTCGTCGAGTTGCACCTCGATTTTGTAATCGGCCCTCTGCTGCCAATATTTTTGCCCGGGTGCCCCGGAGGCGGCGCGTTGCTCGTTTGGCGTAGGAAGCAGCTCTTCAAGCTGGCGGAACTTATCGACTGGGTGTGTCTTCGACTGAGCGAAGACGAGCGGATTAGCTATCAGGCAAAGCGTCAATAGCAGGAACCAGCGTAGGGATAATGGCACTCGCGCCCTCCGTAAAGACCGGTATGTTGTGTTTGATTTACCTGCGAATATTACATTCATTGGCTTGCAACATCTAGTTTGGGGCGGACCATGATCAATCTTCATCAAACCCTTGAGTTGCTTGACCTCGTTCGCGGGCAGATGATTAACTTCCGCAATCCAGATTAACCCGCAGAGGAAAACTTGCCATGATTCACGCTTACGCTTTGTCAGGGAGTGCGAATGGGAACGTTGCTACAGCTTCGAGAATCGCAACGGATATCGCATTACCGAATGCGGCTGATGTTGATGTGAATGCCCGGTTCCCTAACGAAAGCATGGCAGCGCTGGCGGCAGAAGGTTTTTATGGTCTTTGCCTGCCGCGGGAAAGTGGAGGAAAAGGCGAGGGAATGCGGGCCTTCGCTGGTGTGGTTGAGGAGCTTGCGGGCGCGTGCGGATCCACGGCAATGGTCTATGTCATGCATGTCACCGCCGCTCAGGCAATCGCCACATCTACTACGCTGGCAGATCGCGACTCGATACTAAAAGAGATTGCCGCCGGCAGACACCTGACGACACTGGCCTTCTCTGAGACTGGTTCGAGATCGCAGTTTTGGGCTCCGGTCTCAAGATTGGAAGAGAGCAACGGCCATTATGTTACCTCGGCGTCAAAGTCCTGGGTCACGGCCGCAGGGCACGCTGACTCCTATGTTTCGACGGCCCAAAAACCAGATGCCGCTTCTCCCTTAGAGTCCACGGTCTATCTTGTGCGCACCAGGGCGAAGGGTGTTCAAGTCTCCTCATATTTCAACGGGCTCGGTTTGCGCGGCAATGATTCGGCGCCGGTGTCGCTGGACAAGATCAGGGTGCCGCGGGGTGATTTGATCTCCCAGCAGGGCGAGGGAGGGAAGGTCATTCTTGAGATCGCTTTGCCCTGGTTTGCGGTGGGTACTGCAGCGATGGCGAACGGGTTGTGCCGTGCCGCATTGCAACGCACCGCGGACCATCTGATCGGAACTGAGTTCGCCCATGACGGCTCAAAGTTGCGCGATCTGCCAACGCTGCGCGCTCGCCTGGCTCAGATGAGCGTGCGCACAGAAGCATCCCGCAGTTTGCTGGGTTATACCCTGGACCATCTGGAACAACCCAGCGACGTGACGCCGTTGTTCGTCTTGCAGAGTCGGCTGGCGGCCCTGGAGGCGGCAGTCGATGTTACAGATCTGGCCATGAAGGCCTGTGGCGGTGCGGCGTTTTCACGACACCTGGGGGTGGAACGACTTTTCCGCGATGCGCGTGCCGGGTGGGTAATGGCTCCCACGGTGGATCACCTGAAGGACTTCATCGGCAAGGCTCTCACCGGGTTACCGTTGTTTTGAGTAAATGACTGAGAACAAGACCATTCTTCTGGGCGCAGTTGCGTACGATCCCAAGGTCGTGACGATCTGGGATGGCATCCGCGAGCACTTTCACGAGGAAGGCGTACCAATGGACTTTGCGTTGTTCTCAAACTACGAACGGCAGGTTGAGGAACTGCTCAAGGGTCACATCGATGTCGCGTGGAACACACCGCTTGCGCATGTCCGCGTCAGGCAGAGAACGCGTGGCGAGTCGTTATCGCTGGGCATGCGCGACAGTGATCGAGACTTCCGCGCCAAGGTGCTCGTGCGGCGTGATAGCGGAATCAAGTCGCTGAAAGATCTCGCAGGCAAGACGCTGGCCGTCGGTAGTTCCGATTCAACTCAGGCGCGCATTCTGCCACTCTACTTTCTCAAGAAGGAAGGCGTTAATTTGAGTCAGGTTAACCTTTTGCCTTTCGACACCGACCTGGGAAAGCACGGCGATACGGGTACGAGCGAGATCGATGTGATCAAGGCGCTGAACGAGGGACGCGCAGATGCGGGTACGGTAGGAGATTTGATCTGGGTAAATGAACAGGCGGCCGGACACATTGACTCCAGCAGGATTGAGGTCCTCTGGACCACGCCCGGCTTCGACCATTGTATGTTCGATGCACATCCGGCTCTCTCACCCGGGAAGGTCGAGGCGTTTCGACGCGCATTATTCGCCATGCGGTGGGACAACCCGAAGCATCGGCGGCTGCTTGAGCTGGAAGGGTTGCGGGAGTGGTTGCCGCCACGCGAGGACGGATATCGCAGCCTCGAAGAAGCACTAATAGAACAATAACAAAATGAGCGCAGAAGTGGGAGTGATGGCTGTTGATGGCGGCGAGTTGACGCTGGGAGGCGGACTACTTGCCCTCGTACGTCCGGCACTGGACGCGCTTCAGCCGGGTGGAATACTGGCGGTGCTTTCACGATCGGTCAGCGTACGCGAGGATCTCCCGTCGTGGTGCCGCGCCGGGCGGCATGAATATCTTGGAGTTGAAGAAACCGCCGATGGCCTCGACCGTCACCTCATCGTTCGCGGAGCGTTCTCGGTCCCTCGCGAAACCAGTAAAGCCAACGGCTCGCTAAAACCCCGCGACCGAAGACTTACCGCCGCGGATTTACTGGAGGCGGCCGTGCTTCCGCCCTCTGCTGATCCTGTTACGGGTTTCGCTCCGCGCGGCGCGCGAGTCGAACCAGGTGGTCCCTCGTACCCTTTTACGTTAAACGAACGTGACCATGTGGCGCCGCCGGAAGTGGCAATGCTTTACGATCAGGCGGTAAGTGGACAGTGGAACGCAAGCACCGACATCCCATGGTCCAAAGTGCGGCCGCTCCCAGACGCTCTGGAAAGCGCTCTCGTGCAGATCATGACGTTTCTCGCGGAGAACGAGCTGTCGGCTCTTTATGTGCCGTCACGTTTCATTGCGCGCATTCACCCGGCCTTTGCCGAAGTCGCTATGTTCCTCGCGACCCAACTTGCCGATGAAGCGCGTCACATCGATGTTTTTCTGAAGCGAGCGCGACTATGCGGGCAAGGGTTGGGCATCTCTTCTGTGACAACCTCACGATCGTTGCTGTCGCTGCTGCAAATAGAAGATTTCACCGAAGCCGCCTTTTTACTGTCCGTCTTGGGCGAGGGCACGTTTCTCGATCTCTTGAGTTTTATCGAGCGCCACGCGCCTGATGAGCCTACGGCAGAACTAGTCCGCCGCGCGAGGAGTGACGAATCGAGGCACGTCCATTTTGGGATGGCCCATGTGCGGTTTGGTTTGACCACTGATCCAACTCTTTACGGCAGACTGGAAGCGGCAGTGCGAAGACGTGCTGCGGGGCTTCACGGTATTGGCGGCGTGCCGGCTCCGCTGCAAGACGCGTTAACGATTCTGGCCGCTGGCAGTGCCGAACCTGGCGCTATCGCCAGAGGCCATGAAAGCTTTCGCCAGTTACTCGAAACGATGCATCTGAGCCGTATCAGGAGACTCGGACACGCCGGCTTCACTCACCAGCAGGCGGAGCTGATCTCAGAACTACATACACCCAATTTCATGTAGCACCTAACAACAACTGAGTAACTCTTTGATCGGTTTTCTCAACCTTAGTTTTGAACGCAACTTGAGATCAGGAGGACAGTTTATGAGCAAGGGCAAGATTTCGCGGCGGGAAGTGCTGCGCCAGGCGCTCGCGGGAAGTGTCGGAATTGGGATCCTGGGCCGTCATGATGGCGCGGCGAAAGACAGCGAAACGACGTTGGAGTCTTTGATCAACGGGCCGCCGCCCAGGGATCAATCCATGATTAACGTACCGTTCAAGCGTTATGAGACGGTGCGGCTGGCAATCGTGGGTACCGGGTTGCGGGGGCGCGGGATGTTGCGTGAGTTCCTAAATGTGCAGGGTGTGCAAGTGACCGCCCTTTGCGACATCGTGCTGGAAAAGGTCCTGCAGGCTAAGGCGATGGTCGAGAAGGCAGGACAAAAAACTCCGGCACTGTATTTCAAGGGTGACCGCGCTTTTGAGGAATTGGTCAAGCGCGACGACGTTGATTTTGTCTACATCGCCACGCCATGGGAGTGGCATGTGCCGCCGGCGTTGGCAGGGATGAACGCCGGCAAGCATGTCGGCGTAGAAGTCCCGGCAGCTTATACCCTCGCGGATTGCTGGAAGCTCGTACAAACGTCGGAGCGCACGCGGCGGCATTGCATGATCATGGAGAACTGCTGCTACGATTACGATGAGTTAATGGTCTTGAACATGGTCCGCGCAGGGTTGCTGGGCGAACTGGTCCACGGCGAATGCGCCTACAACCATGACCTGCGTGGGATCCTGTTCGAGACGCGCGACGAGGGGCTCTGGCGCCGGCGACATCACACTCTACGTGACAGTAATCTTTACCCTACCCATGGATTGGGTCCAGTCGCCAACTACATGAACATCAATCGCGGCGACAAGTTTGATCATCTCGTGGCGATGAGTTCCGGCCATTGGGGCCTGGAAGCTTACCGCAAGGAGAAACTTGCGGCGGACGACCCACGTCAAAAGGAAGTTTATAAGTGCGGCGACTACAACACGGCCATAATCAAGACCGCCAAGGGCCGAACGATCATGCTGCAACACAACGTCAGCACACCGCGCCCGTATGATCGCATCAACATGATCCAGGGGACGAAAGGCATTTTTCGCGATTACCCATCGCGCATATTTATTGACGGGCATGAGGGCGATCACAATTGGCAGAACACAGATAAATTCAAGGCTCAGTACGAACATGACCTCTGGCGGAAGGCTGGTACGATGGCGCGCAGTGTCGGTGGACATGGTGGCATGGACTACATCATGTGCTATCGCCTCATTGAATGTATGCGCAGCGGCTTAGTACCGGACATGGATGTTTATGACGCAGCGGCATGGAGCGTGCCGGGACCATTGAGTGAAATGTCAGTTGCCAAAGGCTCAACTCCTGTTAAGTTCCCAGACTTCACACGTGGTCGTTGGACGGAGGAGCGCAGGTCCCTGTAATAATTATGTGTAGAAACATTAAGACGCTCTTCAATTTCGAACCTCCCGCCACCGACGAGGAGATCCAGGCAGCTTCCCTTCAGTTCGTGAGGAAGCTCAGTGGCTTCACAAAGCCGTCCAAGGTCAACGAGGCAGCATTTGAGACGGCTGTCGCACAGGTTACCGCCGTGGCGCGAACGTTATTGGATTCCCTGGTGACGACTGGCGACCCTCGCGATCGTGAGGTTGAAGCTGTTCGAGCGCGAGCCAGAGCTGCTGTGCGTTTCGGCAGTTCGGCATAACCAGCCGCAGTCGAACACGCGGCGGCTCATCTCAAGCCTTTGGCTTTCGTGGTAGACATTCTTGGCTCCTTATCAAAAGGAAGGTGATCATGAATCCCTGGACATGCGCAGTCCTCATTGCTGTCGCCGGTGGGCTCGGCGGTGTTGTCAACGCCCTCATCAGTGACAATGGCTTCATCCTTCCTCGCACAAGGCGCGGAATCTGGTGCCTGGGATTCATCTCGAACATTCTCGTGGGAGCCTTCGCTGCGTTCAGCTCATGGTCCTTTTATGGTTCCGGTGCCGGTGTTGATCTTGCTCAGATTAAGGTGTGTTGAATGGGAATCCCGATATTCGTAGGCTTGCTGTTTTTTGTGATCGGCATCGGGATTTTGATCGCTGGCATCTCGTCTATTTTCAAGAGACGCAGCCAGATTGCCAATTCTCTTTCTGCTGATGGTTTAGTAACTGGGTTGGCGACTGAAATGGGCAGAAGTTCATACCTGTACTACCCCTTACAACAGTTTAAGATTCCGTCAGGGCAAACGATTAGTTTTCAATCATCGTTGGGTAGTAACCCGGCCGGGTACTCTGCCGGTCAACAGGTGAAGGTTCTTTACGATTCTCGTAATCCGCAAGAAGCTGAGATTGATGCGTTAACTTCGCTCTGGCTCGTACCTGGATGTATGCTCGCGATGGGTTTGGCCTTCACCATAGGCGGCTTGCTCCTTTCAGTTCTCATGACTCTTGTGATGTTGAATCAACGATGACTCTCTTCCGGTATAAACTTGCCGTGCCTATCAGCCTAACGCCTCGATAACATCTCTTTCATAAATGCCGAAGTGATGGTTGTAGCGGAAATCCAAAAGAAGCTTGCCAAGCTAGCAGACCCGCGGAGGGCAATAGCCTCGCAGCGGTTCTTCAAGACAGGGCCCGGGGAATACGGAGAAGGCGACATCTTCCGCGGCATCCGCGTCCCCGTGCTCAGGAGTCTTTCCAGAGAGTATCAGGCCATCACCTTGCCCGAGGCCGAGCAATTGCTCAGGTCCTCGTTTCACGAAGACAGGTTACTGGCCCTACTGCTCTGGGTTCGGCTTTACTCCCGAGGCGACCGTTTGATGAGGAGGAAGATCTATAGTCTGTATCTGAAGAATGCCAGGTTCATCAACAACTGGGATTTGGTTGACTCCTCTGCGGAGCACGTCGTCGACGCGTTCCTGTGGGATAAAGAACGAGGGCGGCTATACCAGCTGACGAAGTCGAAGAACCTGTGGGAGCGCAGGATCGCGATCATCGCAACGTTTCATTTCATTAAGCGGGGTGAGTTCGATGAAACGCTCAAGCTTGCGCAGAAGCTCCTTTCTGATGGCGAGGACTTGATCCACAAAGCGGTTGGATGGATGCTGCGGGAGGTGGGGAAGCGAGATCAGGAAACGCAAGAACGGTTCCTGAAGGAGAACTACAGACAGATGCCGCGGGTGACACTGCGGTATGCGATCGAGAGATTCCCAAAATAACAACTCAGTGAAGTAGTTTGGAGAATTCTTGCACAACTGGGGAGCCGCCATTCAATACAGAACCGGGAGGGGTGGGGACCGGATGCTCCCACACCAACCCCCCAAAAACCCCGACCAACGGCGAGGTGGGATCGGAGCCGGTCGTTC
>JBPCIQ010000307.1:0-13917 GCA_051006135.1 Pyrinomonadaceae bacterium
TCGCGGCCAATCACCGGGTCGAGCTTTCCCTTTCGTGCCAGGTCCGTGAGGTCGCGCGCATACTTGGAAAGAGCCTGATAGTTCTGTTCCGCATTCTGGTCGGTAATCCGGGAACCGCCTCGTATCTGCTCGATGACCTTAATTAGATCCTCACGCTTCACACCATGCTGACGAAGTATCTTTCCAGATTCGCCGTCCTTCTCATCAGCAAGGGCCACAAGCAGATGCTCAGTCGAGATAAACTCGTCCTTCATACTCTCTGCTTGCGTTTGGGCAGCAGTGAAGATTTGACTCAGCCTGGGGCTAAAATACTGCTGGCCCCCCTGGACCCGGGGAAAACGCGCAGCCACGGCCTGTACATCGTTAAGAACCACAGGCACATTCACAGCGAGTTTGCCCAGAAGCGGGCGGACGATGCCTTCGGGCTGTTCGAGCATTACCGCCAACAAATGCTCCGGCTCAACCTGCTGGTTTTGATTACGCTCAGCAAGTTCGATGGCCGCCTGAATAGCCTCCTGAGCACGTAAGGTAAACTTGTCTAGTCGCATTTTTCTCTACTGTGTTTGAGGCGGGACTCAGCCCGAATTAGAACTCACAGGCAGGCCCCGCCTTTGCTCATTTATCTGGTTGCCGTGGAAGCCGTTACCGCTCCCGCGGCTTCCTTTGCCTTATCTGACTCCCCGAGCTTTTCGGCTTTTGCTTCAATTGTCTTGCGGCTTTTTGCGGCTCCCTCACCGCCAACTTCAATCCGCCGCGCTTTAGTTTCTTCACGCTTGGGGAGCGTTACCCGCAACACTCCGTTGCGGTATTCGGCAGTCGCCCCCTCGGCCGAAACAGTTTGTGGCAGGGTGAAGGAACGGGTAAACGAACCATACGACCGCTCAACTCTATGATAGTTATCGGTCTCGTCCTGCTTCTCAAAGCGCCGCTCGCCGCGGAGCGTGATGACATTGTTTTCTACCGACAAATCAAAGTCTTCCCTGACCATTCCTGGTAGTTCAGCCTCAAGCACAATGTGATCTTTGTTCTCGTAAATGTCTACGCTTGGATTCCAGGCACCTCGGCCAATGCCCTCTTCACCGAAGTCTCGGGTAAGATTAGTCGAAAACAGACGGTTGACTTCTTCTTGCAAAGTACGCAAGTCGCGGAATGGGTCATAGCGAACGATAGGCATAAGATTCCTCCTCCTTTAATTATCAGCCCCTCGACCGCGATCCCCCGTGGCGTTTCATTGAGTGGATTTTAGCCGGTGAGCGTGCCGTGATAATAATAGTTGAGTGTCCCCCTGTCAAGTCTGGTATAAACCGGGATGTGGCGGCAGCCGGTTGTGTTTAGGGGAAATGGGTGTTGTCAGGAGTGCTCGGGAAGGAAAGGGGCTATCTAATAATCCCGAAAAAGCGCCTGATGGAGGAGAGAATCCCCGCGGATTCATCGATCTGGGGACTCGAACTGTCGACCCGGGCCGCTAATCCCTGCCGTCGTTCGGCAATGATGTGACTGAGTGACTCAACAAGATCGGGATTCGTCTGAAACACCTGCTTCATTGCCTCGTGGCCGATCTCCAAGACCTCTGTTTCCTCCAGGGCAACGATATTGGCCGTTCGGGGCTCGCCCGTGAAGAGGGCCATCTCGCCGAAGAAGTCTCCGTTGTTGAGTGTGGCAACCGTGAGAGGCCTGCCATTTTCACTTATCTGAACGCAAACGCGGCCCTTGTGTACAACGAACATTGATGAGCCCGGATCACCTGCCCGGATAACGGTTTCGCCGGGAGCAAAGATGTGGCTCATTGCCGATTGGGCCAACATCGCGGTTTCGTCAGCTGACAGGGGAGCAAATATATCCACGGCTGAAAGACGCTCCACGATTGCTCCCCCCGCACCATCTGGCCCCGCGATTCTTGATTTCCGCTCCACATGCAGCGTTCGCGTTGGGTAAGCAAAGTTGAGCCCTGCGCGCCGGAAGGCATACCAGATTCTTTGGCGCACAAGCGCGTCGGTGTCATTGAACTTGGCATAGTCGTCGATCCAATACTTAACTTCGTATTCGACACCACTATCAGCGAGATTTCTGATCCGCACAATTGGAGAAATCTTTGGCGAAACGTTATCGGCCTCACGCACCGCTTCTCGCACTACGTGGATCGTTTTCGCCGGCGAGTCAGTAAACAATGTGTTGAAAAATACGAGCCGTGCGTTGAGGTTCTCCCGTGGACATACCTCGAGCGGCTCCTTTGCCGCGCTGCTGTTATTAATCAAAACGACATGGTTCTGGAAGGTCCTGATCTTGATGGCTCGCCAGGTAATTTCTTCGATTATGCCGCTGTGCTTTTGCGCGCCGACGGTGATCACGTCCCCTACCTGAAATGGTCGATCCGCTTGTAGCGAAATGCCGGCGAAAAAGTTTCCCAGTGTGTCCTGCAACGCGAGACCCAGGATGACACCAAAGATCGCCGAGGTGGTGAAAAGGGCGCCGAGATTAACGCCGGGATAAATGCGACTAAAGATTAAGAAGAAAAGGATCGTAAAGGCGACGATTGAAAAAATGTTCCGGACCAGGGTCGGCGCCTCAAACCCGCTACGGAAGCGAAAGGCGAGGCCGAAGATCAGAGAATTCAGTGCACGAACGAACAGGTAAGCCAGTACTGCGAGCAGAACCAACTTCAAGATATTGATCACAGCCATGGCACTGATCATGCTGTCGCCCGGCACGCTTCCTGGCATTCGGGTCTCGAGGAATTTCACCAACCGGGGTTCGAATTGAAAGACAAGAGCGGTTGCCAGCACGACCGAGGCCGCGGCCACTGTGAAAAGTATGAGACTGTTTTTGGAACGAGGGCGAATCACGACGGTGTCAACCTTCGGCCGGCGAGAGTCGAATCAGAAGACTTTATGACGCCTTCTTTTTACCACTGATTGGGCTCGTTTGCGAGAGCAAACAGCCGCTGTTACGCAGGTTGGGTTAAACGTCAGGGGCGGAAGAGATGCGGGAAAACCGTTGCCAAAATTAATAGGAGAGAGAGTAGGGTGACGATGATGGCCGTCAGCCAGGCGCCAAGATTGTAAAGACGTCCGTTGACGTACTCACCCATCAACTCCCGGTTGTTTACCAGGCGGAGAATTGCAAACAGAATCACGGGCAAGAGAAGGCCGTTAATAACCTGGGTCACCAACAACACCCGAATAAGCGGCAGGTTGGGAATCACAGCGATGGCCGCACCTACTGCAACTAGAAAAGTGAAGATTCCCAGGAAGATGGGCGCTTCGCGAAAACTGCGCGATACGCCTTTCTCAAAGCCGAGGGCCTCGCTGACGGAATAAGCAGTCGCTAGTGGAAGCACACCCGCCGCCAACATCGAAGCACCAAACAATCCAATCGCAAACAACTGTTCTGCGTAGTTGCCGGCAAGAGGGCGCAGAGCCCGAGCAGCGTCGGCCGCGCTGTTGATGTGGATCCCATGCGTGTGCAGCGTAGCAGCCGTTGAAACTACTATAAAAAAGACGATCAGAATCGCGAAGGCCGTTCCCACCCACACATCTATTCTGGTCCGGGCATAATCTTCGGGAGTAACACCTTTCTCCACCACGGAGGACTGCACGTACACCTGCATGTAGGGCGCTATGGTTGTACCAACGACTGCAACGACGGTGAACAGGTAAGCCTGATCAAGACTGAAGCTCGGCTTGACCAATTCTAAAGCAACCGTTCCCCAATCGGGTCTTGCCAAAAACGCTGAGACGACGTAACCAAGAAACACTAAGGACATGAGCAGAAATATACGCTCAACCCTTTGATAAGAACTCTTAACGACGAGCCACCAGATGCTGAGTGCTGCAAGTGGAACCGATACGAATCGAGAAATTCCGAAAAGTTCGGTAGCCGCGGCGATACCGACAAACTCTGAGACTGTGACTCCGGCGTTGGCAATCAAGAGTGCTAGCATTACGAGCGCAGTCCAGCGGACGCCGAAGCGCTCTCGGATCAAATCTGCAAGTCCCTTCCCGGTAACAGCGCCCATGCGCGCGCACATCTCCTGGACTATGCCGAGACTAATTGTTATGGGGATCAGGATCCAGAGTAAGCGATAGCCGAGTTCAGCTCCTACAGACGCGAAGGTCGCAATACCGCCGGCGTCATTGCCGGCATTGGCAGTGATCATGCCGGGCCCGAGGATCGCCAGATATCCAATTATCCTCTTGTGTCGCGCAACCGTGCGTGCCCGCCGAGCACCGCGCTGAAATAAGCGTCGCCCTGCAGCACGTACCGCGTTCCTTCGTTCCGCCACTTGGAGGTTCCTCGCTCATGATTCCTTTTCAAGTCCCAATGCAAGCTTGCATCCGATGCTCCAGGATCTTGTCTACGGAAAAGTTTTCCAACTCTAAGAAGTAATCGGCAGTTTCGTCCAAAGCTCGCTCGGGCACAAGCCCCACAATCTCAGTGCCCGCAATTGCAACCCCCAGTCGTTCTGCCTCCGTGCGCACTGCAGTATATGCTTGCTGCATTCCCGTGACCTCGTAATTCACCAGGTTCATCGAAACCTGGACCAACCCGCGCGTGCTCAACTCGAATCCCAGGGCTTTCAGAAAGTGGAGTCCTCCATGTCGGGCTCTTACTGCGCGTGCAATCTGCCTCGCGACAGACAAATCCCTGGTTTGAAGGTTCACGTTAAAGGCGATCAGGAATGGACGTGCTCCAACGGCAAGCGCACCTGCGGTTTCATGCACGCGAAGTGGCCCAATGTCAGGTGCGCGTTCCGGGTCCAGCGCTATTTGTTCACGAAGCAACTCCAGCGCACCGCGCCTGACGTCTTCGAGTTTAACGCGGTCCGGTTTACGAGCCGCTCGCTCATAAAAGAAAACCGGAATGGAGAGTTCACTTGCAATTCGTTCGCCCGCCTCATGCGCAAGCAAGACACACTCTTCCATTGTTACGCCACGAACTGGAACGAATGGAAGCACGTCTGTGGCACCCAGGCGGGGATGCTGGCCGGAATGGTATCGCATATCAATCAGCTCGGTGGCGAGTGCGACGGCCCGAACAGCTGCCTCCACCACTGTCTTCGGATCTGCGACAAACGTGATGACTGACCGATTGTGATCCGCGTCTATATGTGTGTCCAGGACGCAGGCATTGTCCGCAGTGGCAATCACCTTTGCGAGACGCTCGACCGTTTCGATCTTGCGACCTTCGCTGAAGTTTGGTACACACTCGACGATGTTTTTCATTTTCAATTGCCGATTGCCGATTGCCAATTTACGATCTTCAACAATCCTTTGCCACCCTCAGAGAGTTAATATATCCATCGGCGATCACAACATCGGCAATTGGCAATCCGCAATCGGCAATGTCTAACGGCCAATTCATCGATAAGCGCAAGAATGCGTGGCAGCGTCTCGAGGATCTGCTGACGCTTCTTGATCGCACATCGCTCCGGCGTTTGCATCGCGCGGAAGTGCGAGAGTTGGGACGGATTTATCGCCGAACGGCCTCCGACCTGGCGGTAGCGCGTGCTGAGTCACGCGATCCGCGTCTGATCAATTATTTAAATAGCCTTGTGATCCGCGCACATGGACGGATTTATCGAGCCGACGCCCAGGGAGGAGCCCGCATTCGTGGTTTTTTTGCTCGCGACTTACCGCGAACTTTTCGTCATACGTGGCGCTACACGGCGCTTTCTTTCAGTGTTTTTATGTTGTTCAGTGTGATCGGGTTTGTGGGCAGCCATCGTGACCCGGAGTTTTCCGAATTGGTGGGAGTTTCACCGGCTTTTCGCGAGCTTTATATCGAAACAAGAACGCACTGGTGGGAGAATCTGAACGAAGCAAATCAGGTAGGCGCAAGCGCCATTCTCACCAACAACATTCAGGTGACAATCTACACGTTCGCTTTCGGGGCAATGTTTGGCCTCGGCACATTGTTCTACCTGGCCTACAACGGTGCCAACATTGCAGCTGTGGTCGCGCTGGCATACCGAGCGGGTTTCGGCAATGACCTCATAACATTCATGGTGGGACACGGAGTGATCGAACTTTCCTGCATCTTTATCGCCGGCGGGGCGGGTCTATTGATTGGTAGTGCTCTTATTGTCCCCGGCGATCTGACGAGAGCAGACGCGTTGAAAACACGCGGTAAGGATGCAATTCGTTTAATGATGGGTGTTGCGACCTTACTTGTTATCGCGGGAATCATCGAAGGGTTTATTTCGCCTGCGCCAATCAATCCGGCAATCAAATTCAGCATTGGTGCCATCACCGGAATTGCGCTTTATTCGTATTTGTTGTTTATGGGACGCGAGGAGACAAGAAAGGAACAAGGGTCAGAGGGTAATGGGTAAATGGGTAAAAGAGCTGGACGGTGACCTCACAACCTCACTAACCACTGAAAGGATGATAAAAACATGAAGAAGAATCCTGTCCGTAGCTTTGAAGATTTGATGGTCTGGCAGAAAGGGATTGAGCTCGTCAAGAAAGTTTACCTTTTGACGGCTTCAGGCGCTCTGCAAAGGAATTTTGGCCTGAGGGATCAGATTCGTTGAGCGTCGGTCTCCATTCCAACTAATATCGCCGAAGGATTCGAGCGAGCATCACGCAAGGAGTATTTACTGTTTCTCAATTTCGCGAAGGGATCAGCCGGCGAACTTAGGAGTTTAATTCGGGTCGGACTGGAGGTCGGCTATCTGGACCGCCCGTTACTATGAGCTAAGGAGAGATGCGACAACTCTTAGCGCTTATCTCTTCAACCAGATAAAAGCCATCAAGGAGACTCAAGTCCCAGCAAGGTAACGGGAAGCAGCAACGTAACGGGACTAAGAAGGCATAAGGAAGATACTGGTTCTTTTACCCATTTACCCATAACCCTTTTATCCCTTCTCTCGGTCGCTAAAGCAGCCCTCGTTCCTTCACCTGTAAGTACTTCTCCAACAAGGCAGGCGCCAAAGCCGCGGCCGTGACATCAAGCGCGAGGCCTCCCTGAGATTCAACCAAACGGAGCGCGGCTTCGCGGAGGTGCATAATCTCTTCGGCCACCGACTGGGTGAATAGCTCCTCGGCAGTATCAGGCGCTTCGCGAACCACAGCCCTCAAGTCGCGATCAGCGATTGTAACAACGAGGGGAAGGTGACGTGGACGCAGCAACCGCAGCGACGCTAGCAACTCCTTCGAGCCCTCTTCGTCAACCAGATCTGTTATTAACACAACCAGTGAACGGCGCTTGCAATTGGCGGCAATGAATTCCAAGGCTCGCGCATAGGAAGGCTCTATCATCTCCGGCTCCACCGAATAGAGCGCCTCTAGTGCCGCATCCATGTGATCGCGACCACGCCCCGGCGGTAAGTAACTCTTTATCCGACGCCCAAAAACCATCACTCCGGCACTATCTCCGCCTCTTGCCGCCGCTGACATTAAAGCAAGCGCGGCATGGACCGCGGAATCCAGTTTTGTTTCCTGCTCGATGCGGGCGGTCATCAATCGCCCGGCGTCAAGCGCGATCAAGATCGTTTGGTCACGCTCAATCTGATACTGCCGTGTGGTCAGCCTGCCGCGTCGGGCAGTTGCAGTCCAGGAAATGTGGCGCAACTCATCGCCGCGAACATATTCGCGGAGCGATTCAAATTCACGTCCTTCGCCACGCCATGAAGTCTTACGGTGGGCGGCAACAAGGGACCGCGCGCCTAGCGCCTTCAACTCAGCTTCCCGCGCTCGTCTCATGTTCGGGTAGACTTTTACGGTCGTTGAATCCCCCACACTCGCTTCACACCAGGCGAGTTTCAGGCGCGAGCGAAAACGGACAACCGTGTGTCCAAACTCAAAACGCCCACGCTTGGGCGGAGTAAGACCATAGCTGAGTGCGGCTGAAGTCTGCGCTTCGACCCTCATCCGCGCCTCGCGCAAGCCAGATAATTTCATTTGCGGCGGGTATTCGTCTTTGACAATCAACCAAAGTGGCCTGGCCGTGCCGTTTTGAATTCTGATCTGAACTTCAGTCTCGGCGCCTACGGCAAATCTGCCAGCAAAATCGCGCGTGATACGAATGCCGGACGGTAGCCGGCTGCGCCGAGCAGCAAAGATCGCGACGATGATGAGAAAAGCGTCATAGCCAAAAGCCTGCCAACGTAGCCAGGGACGGCCCCAGGAAAGTGACAGCGGAACGATGCCAATGGCGAATAGAACGTAAAAGAGTTTAGTAAAGACGAAACGCACCGAGATAATTTTAGATTTTAGATTTTTTTAAATTTTATAATTTTAGATTTTTGATTTGCGATCTTGTAGAGAGTTATCCTGGATGCGAGGCCGACTTTCTCGCAGGCGTCATGATTGCATCGGCTTCAGTCAAAAGAGGCGCCACCAGCAGTCTCTTCATCAGGCCACCTCTATTCCTTTCAACATCGCAAATCAAAAATCTAAATTCAAAAATCGTCTACCTTGGCACTTCCGCCATTGTCAGAATGTCCGAAATCACGGCATCAGGAGTAGCACCGTCCAGCTCTGCTTCTGCGCGCAGTGTCAATCGGTGGCGCAGAACAGGCCGCGCAATGTCGCGAATATCGTCAGGGGTGGAGAACTCGCGTCCGCGAATGGCAGCCAGCGCTTTCGCGCACAACAACAGCGCGACTGATGCGCGCGGGCTGGCGCCGTAATGAATAAACGGATGCGCGCGCGTGCGCCGGACGATATCAACGGCATAATGCTGCACGCCCGGTTCCATGCGTACATTCCTTACGGCAACGCGGCATCGCGAAATGCCATCGGCCTCAGCGAGAGGTTGAATATCAACCTGATCCAAGCGACGCGAATTAAAACCGGCATCCCAGTTTGCAACCACCTGTCGCTCTTCCGCCTCCTCAGGATAGTCAAGCAGAATCTTCAACAAAAACCGATCAAGCTGGGCCTCGGGTAAAGGATAGGTGCCTTCATACTCAATCGGGTTTTCGGTAGCCAGGACGGTAAAAATAGGGGAAAGCGAATGACCTTCGCCGTCAATCGTCACCTGCCGCTCTTCCATCGCTTCGAGTAAGGCCGCCTGGGTCTTTGGCGGCGTCCGGTTGATCTCGTCAGCCAGAAGAATGTCCGGAAAAACAGGCCCCGGTCGGAGACTAAAAGTAGAAGTCGCAACATTAAAGATGTTGGTGCCTGTGATATCCGAGGGCATTAGATCAGGCGTGAACTGAATGCGGCCAAAATTGGCGTTGATAATTCTCGAGAGGGTTTTTACCGTCAACGTCTTCGCGGTGCCCGGAACCCCTTCGATCAGTGCATGGCCTTCAGCAAGTATAGCGATCAGAATTTGCTCAATGGGGGCATTCTGGCCAACGATGACTTTGCGGAGCTCTTGTCTGATGTGATCGACAGTTGCGGAGACGTATTCAAGCATTTTGTCTGAGAAGTCGAGACCCTGGAATTGTGGTTGGAAGTCTTGAGCCTTGATCTTGGTGCTTTGTACTTTATAGTTTGTGACCTTCGGTTAGCAAAGCTGAAAGGATCAAAGTTCGAAGCTCCAAGATCAAAGCTCAAAGTTCGAGATTCGTCAAATCTTTTGGGCTGCCTGCTTGACCTCACGCGAGCGCATCCGCAAGCCAAGTACTAGTTCAACTTCGCGTAGACGCCGCACCAGTTGAAGCGTCTGTCGCTCAGTTACGGGTGCGCCATTGATTGCCTCCTCGCATTGACGCATTAATGTTTCAAGAGGTTGCGACTCCAGTGAAGACCGCGCAGCTACCCGCAAGGCGATCTGGGACCGCGGGCTGTTGTAATCCATTCCGGCGTAGCGCGTAAGTGCGCGGCGCGTGCGCATGTAAATATTCTCGATAGCCAGATCGAACGCTCGGGCACGTTGCTGCAGCTCGGCCATTGAAGCCACAAATTCGAGGCTGGAGCGCCTGTCAATCTGCGGCAGCGGCAGCGGCCGAGCAAAACGCCGGCTTCGTGTCCAAAGAACCAGAAGAATAAGCAGCACTATCTGCCCCAGGATTGGCAGGACAGGTGTACCTGAGAAGTAGCTTATTAGAGCGTTACCTGTCGCGCCTCGGCCTTGGTGATATTCGTCGAAAGCAATTATGCCCTCGCCACGTGCAAGCATGTTGATAGCCAGTTGCAAGTTGTCCTTCAGGCTGATACCGCCATTTGCAAAGATATAAGGATCACTGAGCAGAATGATGCGACCTTGACCGTGAGGATAGTCTAGAAGCAACACTCCCTTCGAATCGCCCAGGTGAACGACGGGAGCAGGTGATCTCGGCGTCGAGTTATCCGGCGTTACCGTATCTACGGATGGTGACGGACTCGGCCCTTCGTCTTCAGCATCGTCGCTGGTTGGCAGTCCGTGCTCCGTTTCTTCTTTCCTATCGTTCTTTTTCGAATCGCGGAGGGAGAAACTGATGGTTGACGCGAAACGAGAAGGCATTACAGATTCGATTCCCTGGGTCAGCAATGTAGGCTGCACGGGAGGAACTGGTTTTACATTCTCGATCAGTTCTTCCGGTTTAACTGGCTCAGGACTGAACGGGGGAAGAGTGCCAATTTCTGTTTTCACAGCCCAATCGCCGGCGGGCGGTAAGAGATGGGCATCCGCTTGGCGGTCAACAATGACAAGTCTGCCGCCGCGCTCAACCCACAGCAAAAGGCTTTTTGCTTGATCCTCATCAACAGAAAGAGGTGTGTGCCCGATGATCACGAATGTCTGCACCTTCTGTCCGCTATCACCCAACAGTCTCTCCGGTATCTCACGCCAGCGCATCACCTTGTACCCAGACTCACTCAAGAACTCGTAGAGCGCGCGTGTGCCCGTCGAGCCCGAGTGATAAGTCGATCTATTTGGCGAGAGCTCAGAATCTGGTGGCTCTTCCTGGGCGACATAAGTGGCCAGATTAATGGCGATTAATACCGCAAGGATAAGCAGGACAGTTAGGACAATGACGAATTTCTGACGCATACATTTTGGCCTTGGTACAAAACCCCAATTAAAGCTCTCTCTACTACATTAGCGATTGTTTGTAACCAGCACGAAAGGCGAGCCAGTCGGCTTCTGTCGCACTTACCAGACCATACCAGTGCCGCTCGAAGCTTTCGGTTAGTTGCTTAACGTTGCCATGAAGGGGTTCAATCTCGCGTACAGCGCTGAGATAGTCGCGATTCGTCATATGCTGGGCCAGGCTGAGAATTTTTCTCTCCCCAAGCTCGACAAGCAAAGCGATGTACGCTTTGCGAATCGCCGCCCGAAGCTCCCCTCGCTTCGCCAGCGCTTCAGCCTCTGCTAGAAGGTCTCCGGCTGATTGATCTGGCTCAAGTCTCTCACCCAAAACAACGCGGGCGGTGGGCTTCCCTTTCTTTCTTGCACCTCGTCTTTGGAACACGCGCGGCGCAAACAGCTTCACGGCGTAGGCGATGACTGCGAGCGCCAGCAAGATCACAAATATCTGGGCGATCAGCGTAAATAGACTGGCGTTGCCCGGGGCAAGTCGCTGCGGTTTGGGTATTAAACTCTGGAGCCATTTCCAGAAATCGCTCAACAGACGAGAAACCGCACTAGGTTCTTTGCTGGCCCTGGCATACTCGGGTCGCTTGAGGATGTCAGCGAGCTTCTTATTCGCCTCAGCTTTGCTTGCCGCTGTCGCGCTGGCATTCTCACTTTCCGCTAGACACTGTTGTATTGCCTGCAAGCGTTCAATTGTTAGCCTTAGCAAGTTGGCGCGCTCGGCATCCGAGGCTTTCTCATATTCTGCGAGCTGCTGATGAAGCCATGAATTATCTACCTTAAAACTCATCTCACGCCATTCCACGTCCTGCGTTTCTGGCAGAGTGATGCGAACAGCGCTCAGAGTCTGGGCGATGCGAGCTGCGCGGTCAGCTTGAGTTTCACCTTCGTCAATTTGAGTAAGCGAATCCAGGGCACTAATCGCCTGCCCGAGATACTTCTGGTATTCGTCACGGGGCATTGCTGTGCTGACAGTTGTGCACCATAGGACAAGCAGCAAAGCAGGGGCGACCTGGAGCAAAAGAAACTGGCGGCACCAACGCCAATACGGAACCGCGAGCGGTAGCGACCGGATGTTAGCACTTAAGCTGGAATTGCTCGCTTTGCTCAAAGGCTTTGGTTCAACGTTGGTTGACTCTAGCCTCCGGTCGCTACGCTCCCGGTTCTGTATTGAGTGGCAGCTCTACAGTTGTGCAAGAGTTCTCGAGTGTTCACACACTATCGGTAACGGGTGGTTCAGCTTCCCTTTGAAGTCTCGCGTTCGACTCCGGCTTGGCAGGTATCTCCCCATGGTTAATTAGCTCACTGGTGTCTATTTCATTTCAGACCGAGCACACTCCCCGATGAGCTTAGCGGCGGTGGTGGCACTTTACCAGGATGCATGAAAATGGCCGGAGCAAAGGGCGAAGTAACATCAACCTTCGGCATAGCATCAAGCTGACGCGCTGCCATCAGCTCAACATCGTAGCCCTCGTGACGCACGCGCTCATCAACGTACAGTAGAGACAACCCCAGCATCCACACCGGAGCCAACAAGATGGAACTCAGCGGCGCAAGCACGCTATAACCGATTGCATACCATGCCGGCCATTCCGTGGCATTCCATGGGTTTGGATCGATTCCATTCAGGTGACCATACCAGCCCAACGGGATGAGCAGAACCATCAACGCCGAATAAGTTGCAAACGTGATGAAAAGTGTCATCGCCATCAACCTGCGGACGTTTCCCCGGGCCAGCGAAAAGCTTCGGCTGACGGATTCGAAAACTCGTTTGCCTTCCACGAGCATGACCTGTGGGACATAAGCAACGCGTCCCACAAAAAAGAAGAATAACCAAAGAGCCACCACCGTCGCGCAGAGAAAGCCGATTACGCCAATGACTACTGACATCCAGGCCGGAGTAATTTGCGCCGATGCGACTGCACCGACGGTTACAATTATCACGACCATGTACCAGCCGAACAAGGCAACCACTATCGATAAAGCAACCCATAACATCATTATTATCGTTGCAGCGAGGAGCCCCCAGAAGCGCGAGCGCACCGCAGCGTAGGTAGCGCTCACTGAAACCGCCTCATTCCACAACAAGTGGGTTACCAGATTGCGCGCCGCTCCACCCATGACGATCAAATTGAAGATGTGACCGCCCAGAATCAAAGCAACTCCAGCAGTACCGAGGAGAAGATACAGCGCGAGCAGTACGCCGCTTGGCGTTACGAAGATCGCGCGCCAGGCAATGGTCCAGAGGACTGCGCCGATTGCCGAAATGATCACTGGCGGAGCCGCGATGCGTACTAGAGTGAAGAAGTGCCGGCGATAGAGTCTCACCGCACGATCGATGAGATCGCCTGCGCCGAGAGGTGCGAGCGGAAGATGGTTAACAATAGTTACCAACAGTCGAGAACGGAATAAGACGTTGAACCAGATAGCACGACGGACCGAAATTCTATCACAGCGCGTTCCTGCAGACGACGCCTTACATTTTGTAGTGACTCAGAACCGAAAACACACAAGCAGGCTCTTCACCTTTCGGAAGCGACGCTCAGCGCGGGCGAATGCCTGCTAGAGCCCGCCAGCTCAGAAGGTAATAGGGGCGCGGCAATAAAACAAAAGCCCAGCAGCTTATCAGGCGACTGGGCTCTTTGCAGGAAGCGGAATTAATGAATACCCGCTCAGTCTTTCTCCGATCTTAGAAGATAAGCTTCACTTGATAGCTAACTTCTCTTGCGCCACCACTGGTAACCGGTGTATCGGGGTTGAGAAAACGTCCCCCAAGGGTAGTGTTGGCGTTCGATGAAACGCTGCTTGTGAATTGCGGATGATTAAAGGCGTTGAAGAAATCCGCCCGGGCTTCTATCACCACTGACTCGCTGATCCGCGTCCGCTTCATGAGGGTGAGATTGGTGTTGTTAATTCCCGGCGCGCGTTCCGTGTTACGTCCCAGATTACCGA
>JBPCIQ010000308.1:0-22794 GCA_051006135.1 Pyrinomonadaceae bacterium
CCGGAGCTGAAATCTCAATTTGCACGGCATCGGGGATAAACACCTTACCTTTCATCCCATTGACGGAGGGCGGGATTGGAGCTGCGCCGCGCAAATCAATAACTTCGACTGGCCACGACCGCACGTCTGTTCCCAACCTGACGTCGTGACCGGGCCTCGTAACCACAATGTGGTTAACCATAGTTAGCAAACGTTCCCATTCGCGCCACGTGTCAATCTCGGCCCAGGAGTCTGCCCCCATTACGAAGAAAAGATCCGCGAACGCTCCATACTCCGACTCGAAGTGCGCCACGGTATCGACCGTATAGCGCCGATTCGGCGCCTCGAGCTCGAATGTGGAAACACAAAGCCGCTGATCTTTCTGCGTCGCCAGCGCCAACATCGCGTAGCGGTGCAGCGCCGGTGTTACTTCGCTGGCTAGCTTGTGTGGCGCGAGTTGGGCGGGAACAAACAACAGCTCAGCGAGTTCAAATAACTCTGAAACCCGTCTCGCTACTTCAACGTGACCTAGGTGAACCGGATCAAACGTTCCGCCATAAATAGCAATACGCTTTCTTTCGTCCATCAACCGCCTACGCCCGCCTACAAAGCCAACTCTAAGGTTTGAGACATTCGGGAAGACTGCTTCAACTCATCCAACTTGGCCGCGATCGCATTAACCAGCTCCTGAGTACCTGTATTCGCTACTGCGGAGATCGCAAAGAAGGATTTACCCTCGCTGGTCACCTGACGTTTGAGTGATTCCAGGCGATCTGGTTCGTCGAGTGCGTCGATCTTTGTGGCAACTACTATCTGCTGCCTGGCAGCCAGAGCCGGGTTATACGCGGCCAACTCACGATTCACTGTCTGGTAGTCAGCAACCGTGTCTCGGCCCGAAAACGACGAAACGTCCACCAGGTGCAGCAGCAGGGTTGTTCTTTCAATATGGCGCAGAAAACGATCTCCTAACCCCGCGCCTCGATGCGCTCCCTCAATTAACCCCGGAATATCGGCAATTACGAACGTTCTGAAGTCGCCGAGATCGACTACGCCGAGATGTGGTTCCAGGGTCGTGAACGGATAGTCGGCGATTTTCGGTCTTGCAGCCGAGACGGTAGATATGAGAGTCGATTTCCCGGCATTGGGAAATCCTACGAGACCGACATCAGCAAGCAACTTCAACTCGAGCTGCAGTTCCAATTCTTCGCCGACACCTCCTTCCTGGTGATAGCGAGGGGCCCGGTTGGTGGAAGTCGCGAAATGGGAGTTGCCAAAGCCTCCGCGGCCTCCGCGAGTAGCAAGCCAGCGTGCGCCGTCCGTCGCCAAGTCCTGCACTAATTGACCGGTGGCAACTTCAAAGACCTGTGTGCCGACTGGCACGCGCACGATCACATCTTCCCCCGCACGGCCAGATCGATTAGAGCCTTCGCCGTGCATGCCACGCCCAGCAATATGTTCGGGGTTGTAACGGAGGTGAAGTAGGGTATTGAGGGAAGAGTCAGCCACTATCCAGACATCGCCGCCGCGGCCACCCTCTCCACCCGAGGGTCCTCCACGCGGTACGAACTTCTCACGACGAAAAGCTGTTACGCCGTTACCGCCATGTCCCCCTTGCACCCGAATCTTGACGCGGTCGATAAACATTCACTTGCCAAACTTTCAAACAAACGCGACGCCCTGTGCTCGGTTATTCCCGGGCCCCAGGCGTCGCGTGCCAGTCGCTTTTTTACGCTGCCCTATGCGGCAGAAGCCTGCTCCGGCGGATAGACGCTGATGAATTTCCCGCCACGGCCCTTGTCCTCAAATTTGACAACTCCCTCGATGAGGGCAAAGAGGGTATCGTCCTTGCCGCGGCCCACATTCTTACCTGGCTTCCACTTTGTGCCCCTCTGGCGCGCGAGAATGTTGCCGCCCAGAACACGTTCACCTCCAAACTTCTTCAAACCCAGTCTTTGAGACTGCGAATCGCGACCGTTACGAGATGAACCAACCCCTTTTTTGTGTGCCATCTGAGATTTGCAATTTTTGATTTTAGATTTTAGATCTGCGCGTCGGGCAGCATTCCTCTGGCCCTCAATCGCAAATCAAAAATCAAAAATCGCCAATTCTCCCCCCTATCCAATCGAATCAATTCTGATTGTTGTAAAGCCTTGCCGATGTCCCTGCTTACGCTTGTAATGTTTGCGTCGCTTCTTCTTAAACACTATGAACTTCGGCCCACGCCCCTGTTCAACCACCGTGGCGGACACCTTGGCAGCTCCTACGACCGGCGAATCGGAATCACCGCCACCTGACGTTAAAAGGGCATCCAGCTCGATTGACTTGCCGGTTTCCGCACTCAGCGAAGGAATACGCAATGATTTGCCTTTTTCGACAAAAAACTGCTTGCCGCCCGTTCTAATAATTGCATATGGCATCTTGGTCTACCTCTCCGACGAATCACGCCGATAGAAAAGTCGATTATTATAGGCAACCCAGCCCCAAACAGCAACCGACCAGGCTTATCGGGCAGTTACCAGCACGTCGTTCTTCTTATTGCCTTCGTTTTCCGAAAGAAAGTGCTCCATAAAACTCGTCGAGATCTCGCCTTCGCGAAACTTCGGATCGTCCATTATCTTTAGATGCAGAGGGATAGTGGTCTTTATACCTTCAATAACCATTGCTTCAAGCGCACGTTTCATACGGGCAATGGCCAGGCTGCGCGTGCGCGCGTGAACGATGACCTTGGCAATCAACGAATCGTAAAAAGGCGATACCTTGTAGCCGGCATACACGTAGGTATCAACGCGGACGCCCGGTCCTCCAGGTAGGTTGAAAGCGGTGATAACACCGGGCGACGGAGCAAACGTCTCCGGGTTCTCTGCGTTTATGCGACACTCGATCGCATGTCCCACTATCATCAGGTCGTCCTGCGTGTAACCTAGCGCTTCTCCTTCGGCAATCCGGATCTGGTTCCGCACGATATCCGCGAGCGTCACCATTTCGGTCACCGGATGCTCCACCTGGATCCGCGTATTCATCTCCATGAAATAGAACTTGTTGTCTTTATCAAGCAGAAACTCCACGGTACCGGCGCTCGAATAACCAAGCTGTTTGCAGGCTGCAACGGCTGCATCACCCATTTGATTGCGCAGCTCAGCAGAAAGTACCGGCGAAGGCGCCTCCTCGAGCAACTTTTGATGTCGCCGTTGAATTGAACATTCGCGTTCGCCAAGATGAATGCATTCGCCATACTCGTCGGCGAGCACTTGAATCTCGATGTGACGAGGGCTCTCAATGTAGCGCTCGATGTAAACACTGCCATCCTTAAATGCAGCTGCAGCTTCGGTAGAAGCGGCTTCCAGCGCGTGACCAAGCTCAGCTTCAGAACGAACAATGCGCATACCGCGCCCGCCGCCGCCCGCTGATGCCTTGACGATTACCGGAAACCCAATCTCGCGAGCAAGTATTTTTGCCTCGCCTTCAGAAGTGATTGGCTCGGCACTTCCGGGAAGGACAGGCAAGCCGGCTTCTTTCATAACTCGTCGAGCCTGCACTTTGTCCCCCATCAGGTGAATCAGACTTGCTCCTGGACCAATGAACTTTATGTTGCACGCTTCGCAAATCTCCGCAAAGTAGGAGGATTCTGCCAGGAAACCGTAACCGGGATGGATAGCGTCGACATTAAAGATCTCGGCTGTGCTGATAATGGCAGGAATGTTGAGATAGCTCTGGGCGGAAGGTGCTGGACCAATGCAAGCCGCTTCGTCAGCGAAGCGGACATGCAGTGAATCCCGGTCTACGTCGCTGTGGACGGCGACGGTGCGAATACCCATCTCTTTACAGGTCCAGATGATCCGGCAGGCAATCTCCCCCCGATTGGCAATCAGGATCTTTCTAAATTTTCGTGATTCCGAATTCATCGCTAAAGACTAAATTGCAACGTCCAATGCCTTACGAAGATCTCGGGCATCGGACGTCCTGACGGGAAAGCTATCTTCTAATGCCGAAGAGCGGCTGGCCATATTCAACCGGCTGGCCATTCTCGACGTATATCTTTACCACCTCGCCGCTTGTTTCTGCTTGAATCTCATTCATCAACTTCATTGCCTCGATAATGCAAACTACTGAATCCCCCTCCACGTGACTGCCGATCTTCACAAAGGGATCGGAATTGGGGGAAGACGATCGGTAAAAAGTTCCGACGATGGGAGACGGAATCATGTAGAGATCTTGATCTTCGGAGGCGGCCGTTTCGGCCCGAGCACCGGGGTGTGCCGGCGACGCTGAGCCCGGGCTGAGACTTCCAGCTGTTCTTCCGGTTTGAGTCTGGGCCTGTTCAGTGGATTGCGCGTCGGCTAGCTCAGACCCGCGAGCTTCGGCAGTTTCATTCTCAGCCAAATCTCGGCGCACATGGAGGCGGAATCCTTCACGTTCGAGCTCAAATTCGGCAAAGCCATTTTCCTGAATTAAGACGATTAGCTCACGCAACTCATCCATGTTCACGGAAGCTTCGACTTGACGTTGCCGGTTGCGACGCCGCCGACTGGCCCCACCCGACTCGGGAGCATCACCCGCCTGTTGCGGTTCCTGATTCTTTTCCTGTTGTGTGGCCTGCTTGTTCATCTTCGTCTTCTCAGTCCAGCAGTAATCAAACTGCACAAAGTGACGAGCCCCAAAAGACTCGGTTTGTGATGCCGTTGGTCGATTGGGGCTATTGCCCGACCCATTGCGCCAGCAGTGAAGTGGGGCATTCGGTTGTCAATGTTTTACTTCGTTTCGTCCTCGCCTGACTGCGACTGAGGTTCTTCAATGCCGCTCGGATTTTCCGCACTCTCGCTTCCAGAGGCTTCAACCGCCTCAGCCTCTGGCGCTTCCTGGTCTGAAACAGCGGACCGGCTACGCGCAGCGACTTCTTTAGTCGCACCCGATTTTTTCTTCTTTGCAGGACCACTCTTGCTGCGTTTCCTGGCCGCTTCGATCGCTTCCTTCTCGCGTGGATTATCAACCAACTCAATTATCGCGAGTTCCGCATTATCGCCTTCACGCTTCCCCAGCTTTAGAATCCGCGTGTAGCCTCCTGGTCGATCCTTGTAACGTTCCCCTAACTCATCAAACAGCCGCTTGACAGCCGCAACGCCCGCGGTGCGGGGCAGGCGAACCTGTCCGCGCTTTCCCGCTAGTGGCGCTTGTTGTGTGTTGCCGGCGTGAAAAAAGCCCGCTGCCTGACGGCGGAGGTGCACTCCATCCGCTTTAGCCCCTTCGCCCGCAAGGCTCTGTGCGCGGCAAGAGAGTGTAATCGCTCGCTCGACAAAGGGTCTCAACTCCTTTGCCTTGGGTAACGTAGTTACAATTCGCTCTTCGCGCGCATTGATTAGTGATGTGGCGAGGTTGCGCAGCATCGACATGCGATGCTCACTGGTTCGACCAAGTTTGCGATGTGCCTTTAGGTGTCGCATGAGTCCATCCGGAAGTTCTAGTTTGTGTTGATTGCTTCTGACTCAACGCCAGGGCAATCTGTTTACTGCTCTTCTGCCGCCTCGAAGTCCGCCGCATCAGCACCGTCGCGTCCACCTGATCCAGGTATCGGATTGCCCTGGTCATCAAACTCCATCCCGAAATCAAGACCCATCCCGTTTAGGATCTCCTTGATTTCGTTGAGAGACTTCTTGCCGAAGTTTTTCGTGGCGAGCATCTCCCGCTCGCTACGTTGCACGAGATCGCGAATGGTCTTGATATCAGCATTCTTCAGGCAATTGTAAGAACGAACAGACAACTCGAGTTCGTCAACCGACCGATCTAACTGATCGTTTCTCGGCAGCGGTGGGCGCTCCATTTTGGAGTAAGCAAAATCGTCTGTATCTTCCTCGAAGTTGATAAAGATAGACATGTGGTCCTTGATCAACTTCGCGGCCAGTCCGATGGAATCTTCCGGCTTCACGGAGCCGTCGGTCCAGACCTCGATTGTAAGCTTGTCAAATTCGGTATTCTGTCCCAGGCGTGCGGCTTCCACCGTATAGTTAACCTTCTTGACTGGCGTATGTACGGAGTCAATCGGAATATAACCAAGCGAAAGGTCTTCGTCGAAGTTCCGGTCAGCAGAGATATAGCCACGACCACGCTTCAACCTCATCTCTACCTTCAAAGAGCCGCCATCGCTGACTGTGGCGATGTGCACGCTTTCATCCAGTATTTCAACATCGGCATCTGCTTCGATATCGGCTGCGGTAACTTCACCAGCTGATTCCTTTGAGATCCGCAACGTCTTGGCCTCGTTGCCATGCAGCTTAAACGGGACCTGTTTAAGATTAAGGATAACGTCCGTCGCGTCTTCGACAACTCCCTTGATCGACGAGAACTCGTGTTCAACGCCTTCAATCTTAATCGCCGTGACTGCGGCTCCCTCAATTGAGGAAAGAAGGGCGCGGCGCAAAGAGTTACCGATAGTGGTTCCAAAGCCACGCTCAAATGGCTGGGCGGAAAAGCGACCATAACGTTCCGTTAGTGTTTCGGTGTCAGCCGCCAGTCGGCGCGGCATCTGAAATCCTGTCCAGAGATTATTTTGATCCATAGCCATAGCTTTTTAGGTCCAGAAGTTAGAAATGCATGTGGCCCGCAGGTGCGCGCGGAAGCAAGGTACCTGCGGGTTCGATTTTGTTACTTGCTATAAAGCTCAACGATAAGCTGCTCATTTATCGAGCGGTCGATATCATCCCGGGCAGGCAGGCCGCTAATGCGCACTGCCATCTCGCCCCCGTCCTGAGAGATCCAGGACGGACGTCCGCGTCCGGCAGCTGTCTGCCACGCACCTTCGATGTGTGGGTTCTTGCGGCTAGCCTCTTTGATACTGACTAATTCGCCAGCTCTTACCTTGTAGGAAGGAATATCGACCTTACGACCGTTCACGAGGATGTGGCCGTGGTTTACGAGTTGACGGGCCTGTCGGCGGGAAGTGGAAAATCCTGCGCGGTAAACCGCGTTATCCAATCGGCGC
The DNA here is from genome assembly GCA_051006135.1 of Pyrinomonadaceae bacterium. GTDB lineage: Bacteria > Acidobacteriota > Blastocatellia > Pyrinomonadales > Pyrinomonadaceae > PSRF01. The sequence continues at coordinate 6,953 of JBPCIQ010000308.1, forward strand.
TCCAGAAGGAACAGCAGATTCTCACCAGTGATTCCCTTCATGCGAGCAGCGCGCTCGAAATAATTGCGGAACTGTCCTTCAAGGATGAAATAGATCCGCTTAACCTTCTGCTTTTCGCGCAATTGCTGGCCGTATCCGACCAACGCCTTGCCACGACGCATTGAGTTGCCGTGTTGTCCGGGCGGCTGCGTGCCGCGTTTTTCAATCGGACAAGAGGGCTTGTAGCATCGATCACCCTTGAGAAAAAGCTTTGCACCTTCGCGACGGCACAAGCGGCACACTGCATCTCTATACCTAGCCAAATGTTTTCGCCTCCGGTTTGGTTAAACGGAAAAGTTTACAGGCTGCGCTTCAGCGCTGGCCCTTCATCCTTTAGGTCAAGCAATTTTTGATTCTAGATTTTTGATTTTTGATTCGGATAACACATCAGAGGTATGCCCGATCTCAAAAACCAAATCGAAAATCAAAAATCGAAAATCAAAAATCTTCTACACTCTGCGCCGCTTTGGTGGACGGCAGCCATTGTGCGGAATAGGGGTCGAGTCTCGAATCGTCGTGACCCTTATGCCCGCATTGGCAATGGCGCGAATCGCCGATTCTCGACCGCCGCCAGGTCCTTTGACCCGAACCTCACACTGCTGCATCCCTGCTTCGTGCGCTTTCTTCGCGGCTTCATAGGCCGCCTGTTGGGCTGCGAATGGAGTACCTTTGCGCGAACCCCGAAAACCGCGAGCTCCGGCCGAAGACTGCGCTATCAGGTTACCCGCCATGTCGGTAATCGAAATCATAGTGTTATTAAACGACGCCGCAATATGCGCGACACCAACAGGCACGTTTTTCTTTTCTTTCTTTCGAAAGACTTTCTTTTTTCCGCCAGTTTTTGCCATAAGGTAATTTTAGATTTTTAATTTCTGATTTTTGATTTACCTGATTCACTGGGCTTAAAAGCCAATCGCAAATCGCAAATCTAAAATCGAAAATGCTGATTATTTCTTGCCGGGCGCCTTCTTCTTAGCAATCGTAGCGCGACGCGGCCCCTTACGTGTTCGTGCATTAGTGTGGGTGCGCTGTCCCCGAACGGGCAATCCGCGACGATGCCGTAAACCTCGGTAGCAGCCAATATCCATCAACCGTTTGATGTCCATCTGAATACGCTTGCGCAGGTCGCCTTCAATTTCGCCCTGGGCCTCGAGGATGGCACGAATCCGGCTGAGTTCGTCCTCATTCAAATCCTTCACGCGGGTATCTACATTAACTCCAGCCTCTTTAAGAATGGAGGTCGCGCGTGGGCGGCCAATACCATAAATGTAAGTCAGTCCGATCTCGGACCGCTTGTTGGGTGGGAGATCCACGCCAGCTATACGTGCCATTGCTCTCTATTCTCCAAACAACGCTATCCTTGTCGCTGTTTATGTTTCGGGTTGACGCAAATCACGCGCACCACGCCTTTGCGGTGGATAATCTTGCACTTATCGCACATCTTTTTTACGGAAGCCCGCACTTTCATCTTGACAGCCCTCGAAGCTCACAGCCACAACGTCATTTGTATCGGTAGGTTATTCGCCCTCGATTGAGATCATAGGGCGACAACTCCACCAGCACTCGATCACCAGGAAGAATCCGAATGAAATGTTTGCGCATCTTCCCGGAAATGTGCGCAAGCACCTGGTGCTGGCTATCTTCCAATTCCACTCGCATCGCGTTAGGCAAAGTCTCCAGCACCTTTGCCATGACTTCTATAGCCTCTTCCTTCGCCATACCTCTCAGAATGGGATTATGTTCGACGTGACAAACTGCGAATAATAACACGCTGGCTCAGCTTTACCAAGCAGCCTCCCTCCTATAAGTTACAAGTCATTGCCTCGACCTGCGGATGGCCAACCTGTGCCACTCTCGTAAGCACCTCCGGTCCATCCTCAGTGATCGCTATGGTGTGCTCAACATGGGCACTTGGCTGGCCGTCCAGCGTCACTACAGTCCAACCATCAGCCAAAACTTTGGTGTGCTGCGTCCCCATATTCACCATGGGCTCAACTGCAAATACGTAACCGGCCTTTATTTTTGGGCCTTGCCCCGGTTTACCATAATTGGGTATCTGGGGATCTTCATGCATTTGCCGGCCAATGCCGTGCCCTACGTACTCCCGGACGACCGAATAGCCGTGTCTTTCCGCGAACTCCTGCACCGCCCATCCGATATCGCCCAAACGCTTGCCTGGTCGGCATTGCTCAATGGCTAGATCCAGACACCCTTCTGCAACCTTGATCAGGTGCGCCCGATCTTCGTTGACCGCGCCAACCGGAACTGTGGTGGCGGTATCTCCCACGAAACCTTCCAGCGTTACCCCGCAGTCAAGCGAAAAAATGTCGCCTTCTTTCAATCTGTATTTTGAAGGAAAACCGTGGACAACCTGCTCGTTGACGGAGGCGCAAACGGAATATGGAAAGCCGTGATATCCCTTGAAAGTAGGGAGAGCGCCGGCGTCTCGAATCATCTTTTCGGCGGCGCTATCAATCTCGATGGTGGATATTCCCGGCTGAACCATTCTTCTCAGTTCTTGAAGAACCCGCCCGACCAGCTGTCCCGCAGCTCGCATCTTCTCGATCTCTTTCTTTGACTTCCCGATAATCATGCGGGTAAGGCCAGACCCAATCGGCTGCGCTAAACTCCGTCCGAATCTACTATTCTCAAGATCTCCGCGTAGATCGACTCTGGATCTTTTGTACCGTCCACCCGGTGCAACCGCTTGGCCCTGTCGTAATAGTTTATAATCGGCCGGGTTTGTTCTTCGTACGTCTCCAACCGCACCTTAATCTTGTCAGCAGTGTCATCCGCGCGCTGAACTAACTGCACTTCGGGGTGGCGATCGCACTTTTCATCGTTCTTCGGTGGTTTGAAATAAACATTGTAAATTTCGCCGCAGACCGGGCAAGAGCGCCTGCCAACAGCGCGTTTCTCCAGCAGATTAAGGGGGACATCAACGATTATTGCGACGATCTTCTTGCCCCGTTGCGCGGCCAATTCCTCAAGCATAGCCGCCTGAGCAGGTGTACGGGGGAACCCGTCTAGAATATAGCCATTCTTGCAGTCCTCTTGCGTCGTGCGTTCCCGCACAACGCGAATAACCAGGTCGTCGGAAATCAGTTTACCTGAAGCCTGCACGGCCTTCACCTCTTCAGCTAGAGGTGTCTCCGACTGCGCCAACGCGCGAAATATGTCGCCGGTCGAAATCTGCGGAATCTTCAGCCGTTCCTGAAGCAAGCGCGCCTGCGTACCTTTTCCAGCACCAGGCGCACCCAGCAGGACGATGATTCTCGACATATGGGTTATTTTCGATTGCCGTTTGCCAATTTTCGCCTGGGAGCTCACTCCGGATCCAGTAGTTCAATAAAATCGGCAATGAGAAGGGCAATTGAAAATCGCTTTAGGCTCTCCGTCCCCGCAGGCGCCCTCCACTACCCAAGAATCCTTCATAATTGCGCATGACAAGCTGTGCCTCAATCTGCGCGACAGTATCCATAGCCACACCTACCAAAATCAGCAATGATGTTCCGCCGAAATAGAACTGATACCCCATCCCCGTCGGAATCCATGACATCCCAGGAGTGCTACTCACGAAAGAATCGAGCCAGGTACCAATCAATGGAAGGCGCGCAACCTTAAAACCGCTTAACATAAACTGCGGAACAAAGGCTACCAGAGCGAGGTAGATAGCCCCGACCACAGTTAGTCTGGTCAAAATGCCGTTTAAGTATTCGGCAGTTGCCCGCCCGGGCCTAATACCCGGCATGAAACCACCGTGCTTCCGTAGATTATCGGCCACTTCTTCCACATTAAAGACTATCGATACATAGAAGAACGTGAAGAAGATAATCAGCGATAGGAAAATCAACTCGTAATAAGGGTCGCTGGCGTGAAAAGTCTGGAAGAAAGTCCAGACCTTGCCCCAGGCTGATCCAGGGTTATTTGGGTCTGGCGGAAATGCGGCGAAGAGGCTTTGCGGCATGGAGAGGACTGAAGATGCAAAGATCACCGGAATCACACCACCGATGTTGATTTTCAGCGGCATCGTAGTTTGCTGACCACCAACAAGCTGGCGGCCGACATGCCGCTTAGCATAGCTAACAGGAATCTTCCTCCTCGCCGCTTCAACAAAAACGATGAACGCGATTATCAATACGATCGCGACAATCAGACCAATTACCCCTATCGTCTCCAGGGTGTCGCCGCTGCTCACACGATTGAGAACTTGCTGTACGCCATCCGGCAATCCAATCACTATGCCGGCAAAAATCAACAGCGAAATACCATTACCCACTCCGCGCTCTGTAATCTGCTCCCCAAGCCACATCACGAAGACTGTTCCTGTAGTCAGCGTCAACATCGTTGTTAAGAGGAACCCCCAGGTTGGAGCTCCCACGCCGTTGACCTGCAGCCAGTGGGCCACGAACGACGTCTGAATTGCGGCGAGACCGACGGTCAAATAACGAGTCCACTGGTTAATCTTTTGCCGGCCCGCCTCGCCCTCTTCCTGTAGCTTCTTCAACGTGGGATAGACCACGGTCATTAGCTGCAAGATGATCGAGGCAGTGATATACGGAGTTACACCTAAAGCGAAGATCGAAATGGTGCGAAAGTTACCACCCGAGAAGAGATCGAGAACGCCCAGCAGCGTTCCTGCAACATCCTGCCACACCGCATCGAGCCTCTGCCTATCGATTCCGGGCGCGCCAATGTGCGCGCCCAGTCTATAGATGGCCAGAATCCCCAGGGTGAAGAGAATCCGCTTGCGCAGATCGGGGACGCTGAACATATTGCGAACTGCTGCTAGAAATTTTTCCATAGGCGCCCCCTACTCGGCACTTCCAACCGATTTCCCTATTTCCAGAGCAACGCCGCCCGCCTTCTCAATCTTTTCGCGCGCACTCTTTGTAAAACGGTGCGCGGAAATGCGCAGGGCTTTCGAGAGTTCACCATTGCCGAGTACCACCACATCGTGCCGGGCCTTCTTAATAATTCCACGAGCGTGCAACAACTCAGGTGTCACTTCCTCGTTGACCTGAAAGTGCTGGTCCAAAGCGGCAATACTGACTTCCAGCCACCGCTTCTTAAAGATATTAGTAAAACCACGTTTCGGCAGCCTGCGGTGAAGCGGCATCTGGCCGCCTTCAAAACCAATCTTGCGCGAGTAGCCGGAACGAGACTTCTGTCCTTTTTCACCACGACCGGCAGTCTTACCGAGACCTGATCCCGGACCTCTACCCACTCGCTTTTTCTTATGTGTCGAACCCTTTGCAGGCCGGACACTATTGAGACTGATGGCCATTAGTACTCCTCGTGAATCTCGATTTCGCGCCTCTCGCAGACTTAAAACCGGACTCAAAACTCTTAATCGACGATGCGCAGGAGGTGCGGTATTTTCTTAACCGCGCCTCGCATAGAAGCGTTATCCGGACGCTTCACAATCTGATTGAGTTTAGTCAGACCCAGGCTTCGCACCATCTGCTTGTGAGTTTTCGGCGTAGCTATGAAACTCCGATAATACTGAATCAGAATGGTGCCTTCGCTCGCAGGACTCGCTGGACTTTTGGCCCTGGCAGTCTTGCCTTTAGCCTTAGTGGCTTCGCTTTTTCCTTCTCTGGGCATAAGACCTCACCATAAACGTCGTAGTGACCTGGAAATCCCTCGACTACATCTCCTCGACTTGCTTACCACGCAGTCGCGCCAACTCCATCGGGTCTTTCATCCGCAGCAGCGCATCAAACGTAGCGCGCACCACATTGTGTGGATTGGTTGACCCGAGAACTTTGGTGCGAACGTCTCGCACGCCCACGGCCTGCATAACCGCGCGGACTGCGCCGCCGGCGATTACTCCTGTCCCCTCGGACGCAGGCTTCACCATGACCCGGCCAGCGCCAAATTTTCCAATCAATTGATGTGGCAGAGTATGGTTGATTAAAGGCACACGAATTAAACTCTTCTTAGCTGCCTCAATCGCTTTCTTGATTGCCAGCGGCACTTCGCGAGCTTTGCCGGTGCCGAAACCCACATGGCCCCCTTCGTCGCCGACGATCACTAACGCAGCGAACGACAGGTTCTTACCACCCTTGACAACTTTGGTTACGCGGTTAATCGAAATGACCTGATCCTTTAGATCCAGTCCCTGGGCCAAAATACGTTGCTTAGGCTGTCTCATCGTTAGTCTTTCTTTTCCTCGTCTGAGCTTTCTTCGGTTTCGCCGGCTGCCTCGTCCTTGTTCAATCCTGCCTCGCGAGCTGCGTCAGTTAAAGCCTTGATACGGCCATGATATAGGTAGCCCCCGCGATCGAAGACTACACTGCTGATGCCCTTGGCGATCGCACGTTCGGCGATCGTTTTGCCGATTCTCCGTGCTGCTTCAAGGTTGCCGCCCGTCGCACCGCGCAACTCCTTCTCCGTAGTGGAAGCCGAGACCAGGGTTTGGCCCTCGAGGTCGTCTATTACCTGCGCGTAGATGTGATTCAAGCTGCGATAGACGGCCAGGCGCGGCCTCGCGGTGCTGCCCCTAACCTTCCGCCGAATGCGCCTGTGAATCGCCTCTCGCACTACTGCTCTGCTCGTGTTTGCCATGTTGCCCCTACAGATTTCTGATTTTAGATTTTGATTTGTGACTGTTTCGGTCCCACGCGGTCGAGCCCACAAATCGCAAATCGACAATCGAAAATCCAAAATCCAAAATCACTTCCCTGTCTTGCCCGGCTTCAGCTTAATTGCGACGCCGACATAGCGAATCCCCTTACCCTTGTATGCATCCGGTTTGCGCAGCTGATGCATCTCCGCCGCTACCTGACCAAGCTTCTGCTTATCGATGCTAGAAAGGGTCAACGTCGTCTGATACTGCTGGATGCTGCTCTTGGTGGTCATGCGTTCAGCCTTGGCTTCCACTCCGTCCGGTAAGGGAAAGTCGATCGGGTGCGAATAGCCCAGAGAGAATAGAATCCTCTTTGCCTGAACATCTACCTTGTAACCAACGCCGACAACGTCCAACTGCTTGGTAAATCCCTCTGTGACACCGACAATAGCGTTGTTGGCCAGCGCGCGAGCCAGACCATGCAACGCCGATTGCTCATCGCTTAGACGTTCCGCCCGTAGCTCTTCGCCTTCTAGCTTGAAACTGACACCTTCCGGGATCGGCGTTTTCAACACGCCTTTCGGACCCTTGACTTCAAGTTCGCGCTCGCCGATCGTGACTGTTACGCCCGTCGGCACGGTGATCGCTTTTTTTCCAATTCGGGACATAATGTTATTTCCAATTTTAACTTCCAAATGCCAATCCAATCCTTATTGCGACCCGATTAAAAAACCGCCCAGGCACGCTAACGGACTAATCGGAAATCGGCAATTGGCAATCTTAGTAAATCTGTGCCAACAGTTCTCCACCTACATTTTCCTTGCGTGCCGTTTTGCCGCTCATCAACCCTTTCGAAGTAGAGACGATGTTAACGCCATAGCCGCCGAGAACCTTCGGGATCGCACCGGAACCCACATAAACGCGTCTGCCCGGCCGTGAAACTCTTTCTAGATGTGTAATTGACGATGTGCCGCGGGCGTCGTAACGCAGAAAGATGCGGATCGTGCGCTTCAGGCCTTCGCCCTTCACCACGAAGTTGTTGACATAGCCCTCTTCCTTAAGAATCCGGGCAATTTCAAGCTTGAGTCTCGAGGCCGGAATATCCACACGCGAGTGCTTTGCCGCAATGGCATTGCGGATTCGCGTCAACATATCGGCAATAGGATCAGTCATGCTTAACTCCGTAAAGCGATTTTGATTTGTGATCGAGGGTTTGCGATTGAAAATATTACCCTTCCGGCAAAATCGCAAATCTAAAAATCTAAAATCGCAAGTTTATGGTTACCAACTCGACTTAACAACGCCGGGGATTTGCCCCTGCAGCGCCAATTCGCGAAAACAGATGCGGCACAAATTAAACTTACGCAAATAGCCGCGCGGCCTACCGCAACGTTTACAGCGAGTGTAGGCGCGCACGGCAAACTTCGGTTTGCGGTTTGCTTTCGCAATCAGTGATTTCTTTGCCATAGATTCGTTAATCGTAATCCTAAATCGTGAACTGTAAGTCGTGAAGCGATAGTTGTGTTTATAAAATCCCGATTGACGCTTTACGATTCACGGCGTTTAATGCCTAAACGGCATACCCAAACCCTTGAGCAGCGCACGCGCTTGCTCGTCGTCGCGCGCTGTGGTCACAATCGAAATATTCATACCGCGCAACTTGTCGACCTTGTTGAAATCAATCTCCGGAAAGATCAGTTGCTCTCGTACACCGATGGTGTAGTTACCACGTCCATCAAAGGCCTTCGGCGAAACGCCGCGAAAGTCTCTCACACGCGGTAGGGCGATAGACACTAACCGATCCAAAAACTCATACATTCGGTCGCCCCGCAGCGTCACCATCGTTCCGATGGGCATGCCCTGGCGCAGCTTGAATGAAGCAATCGATTTCTTCGCCTTGGTAATCACGGGTTTTTGGCCCACGATTGCGCGCAGCTCATCTGCTGCCGTATCGAGTATTTTCGCATTGGCGATTGCTTCGCCGATTCCCATGTTGATTACGATTTTCTCAACACGTGGCACCGCCATGGGGTTCCTTATACTGAACTCCTTGGCGATTGCGGGAGCAATCTCTTTCTGGTAACGCTCTTTCAACCTGGCTGCCATCGCTTTTCCTCGTCATCGTAAATTGTGAATTGTGACTTTCCCTTACTATCTGCCATTCACTATTTACTAGTCCCTCACTTCTCCAATGAATGCCCACTCCCCGACGCCACACGAGTTTTTGCTCCGTCGTTTCCAACCTCATACTTCACCCGCGTGGGTTTGCCTGACTGCGGGTCGATCAACTGCACGTTAGAGATGTCAATGAATGCTTCCCGGTCGATGATGCCGCCGGCGCGATTGTTCTGCGGATTTGCTTTCTGATGGCGCTTCATCATGCCGGCGCCTTCAATCTTGATCTTGCCCTTCGCTGGCGCTACTTCAAGCACGCGCCCGCGCTTGCCTTTATCGCGACCCGCAATAACCACTACTTGATCGTTCTTTTTAATCTTGGAGCGTTTAATTCCCGCCATTTCTCAGATAACCTCCGGCGCGAGTGAGACAATTTTCATAAAGTTCTTGTCGCGTAACTCACGCGCCACTGGCCCAAACACGCGCGTGCCGATCGGTGTGCCATCCTCTTTAATCAATACTGCGGCGTTTTGGTCAAAACGAATATAGGTGCCGTCTTTACGGCGAACCTCTTTGCGAGTTCGCACTATCACAGCGTCCTGAACCGTGCCCTTCTTGATGGTGCCATCCGGCGATGCCTCCTTGACGGTTACCTTGATCCGATCGCCGAGGCTGGCGATCTTGCCCGTGGATCCACCAATGGGCATGATCATCTCAAGCCGGCGCGCGCCTGAATTGTCGGCGACCTCAAGCGAGGTCTGCATCTGAATCACTGTCGTTACCTCATTAAGAATTTCGGATTTCGGATTGCGGATTGCGGATTTCGAATTTTGCGGCAGTTTTTAAATCCGCAATCCGAAATCCGAAATTCTACTTTGCCGCCTTCTGCACTATCTCCATTACCCGCCAGCGTTTTCGCGCTGACAAAGGTCGTGTTTCGACAATGCGCACTCTATCGCCCACGGTCGCTCCCAGCTCGTCATGGGCCATGAACTTCGACGTTCGTCGAACGTAACGACGATACCTCGTGTGCAACACAAGCCGCTCGACTCGGACCACAACCGTCTTTTGCATCTTGTCGGAATAAACAATTCCCACTTTTTGCGAACGGTGAGAGCGCTTGCCGGCGTTTTTCGTTTCCTCGTTCGGCGCAACTGCCTCGACGTCTTCTTTTTTTTCTTCCATCTCTGTTATTACTCGGTGGCTAGCTTCCGTGCTTTAGCTCTAAGCGTTACCCGCGTTGGCAGGCTGCAGCCTGGTTACCCAGCCTGCGGTTGACGTTGACGGGCAAGTGTCTGAATTCGCGCAAGCGATCTCTTCTCCTGGCGAATTCGCTTTACTGCATCCACTTCGCCAAGCGCAAGCTTGAATTTAAGACGGAAGAGCGATTCCTTCAGGCGTGCTGCCTCAGCCCGCAATTCCTCTTCCGATAAATCGAGATACTTATCCAACTCTTCGCGCCGCTTCATTTAAATCGCGCCCCCTTCTTGATCGGCGCGCGTCACAAACTTCGTCCTTAAGGGAAGTTTCTGGGCTGCCAGACGCATGGCCTCGCGTGCCGTCACCTCGTCAACACCTTCAATCTCGTACAGAATGCGCCCCGGTTTAACAACGGCCACCCAGTATTCCGGCGCCCCTTTGCCTTTGCCCATACGGGTTTCTGCCGGTTTCTTAGTTACCGGCTTATCTGGGAACATCCTGATCCAGATCTTCCCTCCGCGCTTGATGTGCCGCGTCATCGCAATGCGCGCTGCTTCAATCTGACGATCAGTGATCCATGCGGGCTCCAGGCATTTGAGCCCATACTCACCGAAGCTGATCTCGCTGCCACGGGTGGCTACGCCGCTCATGCGTCCCCGCATTTGCTTTCGGTGCTTAACCTTCTTCGGCATCAACATGATGATTTACCCATTTGCGATTTTTGATTTTTGATTTGCGATTTGGCTATTGCGTGTTTTGACTCTTCCAAATCGACAATCTGCAATCTAAAATCAAAAATCCTTATCCGTTCTCTCCGCGCGGCCGTCTTCCATCCGAGCCACCTTCGCGTTCGCGGCGCGTTCGCGGGCGACGCTCGCGCTCGCCAACACGCGTTTCATTGATCGGGTCCGAGCCGGTGCCGCGGGCCATTGCCGCCTTGGGATCCAGAATCTCGCCGCGATAAATCCACACCTTAACGCCGATTTGACCAAACGTCGTTTTCGCTTCAGCCAACCCGTAATCGATATCAGCACGCAACGTGTGTAATGGCAGTCGCCCCTGCAGGTGCCACTCGCTCCGGGCAATCTCAGCCCCATTCAAGCGGCCGCTCACCTTAACTTTAATTCCCTGGGCTCCAAATCGCAGCGACTCTTCCACGGCCTTACGCATAGCCCGCCGAAAAGCAATGCGCTTCTCCAGTTGCGCTGCAATTTTTTCTGCCTGTAGCTGCGCGTTCAGTTCCGGCTTATGAATCTCCTGAATCGAGACCAGGACCTCACGACCGGTTTTTGCCGACAGGTCGCTCTTGAGCTTGTCGATCTCCGCGCCTTTGCGGCCGATAATGATTCCCGGACGCGAGGTGAAAATGATAATTTTCAAACGGTTCGCCGCCCGTTCGATGTCAACGTGGGAAACGCCGGCTCCAGCGAAACGGCTCTTCAGATCACGCTTGAGTCTCAGATCTTCCAGCAAGAACTCGCCAAACTGTTTCTTGGCATACCAGTGCGAATGCCAGTCCTTGTTGTAGCCGAGGCGGAAACCGTATGGATGAACTTTCTGACCCACAATCTTCTCCAGTCTTATTCTGAGATCTCAGATTTCAAACCCAAACTCCCAGGTTCCAATTCTCACTGAACGTTCTACTTGAGCTGATAGCAGCGCTCGCGGCGACTTACATGCTCACTCTTTACTGCTTGCTTGCTTTCTTCTTCGCAGCGCGCTTGGTTGCGGCTTTCGCCTTACTACCAGCCTGCTCCTCATCTGCCGCCTTCGCCGAAGCGTTACCCTTCGGCAAGGTGCGCTTCGCGCGCGGGGCGGCAGCTGCTCCACCGCGCTTTCTGCCCTTGCTTTCGGTCAACGTCGCGGGCTTCGCGGCAATGGGAGTGCTATCGCCCACGCCCTTCTGTTTCACTTTGGGGTCAGGCTTGGCATCGTTTGAAAGCAGGATCGTCACATGGCAGAAATGCCGCTGTTCGCGATAAGCTCGCCCTTGTGGCGCCGGGCGCACGCGCCTGCGATTTTTTGTCGGCCCGCGATCAACGAAAGCGGTTTTTACCCAAAGATCATCCGGGTCGATCGCCACGTTGGCCTTCTCTGCCCTTTCGTTTGCATTCGCAATTGCCGAGCGCAAGCACTTGGCGATGAGATCAGCTGCCCGCTTGCTCGAGTATTGCAGCATTGCCAGCGCCTTATTGACGTCCTTGCCACGAATCAAATCTACGACGAGCCGCGCCTTCTGAGCGGACCCTCTTAGATATTTTGCACTTGCAATTGCTTCCATTCTCGTTCCCTCAAGTTTCGAGTTTCGAGTTTCGAGTTTCGAGTCAATAACAACTCGGAACTCCAAACTCGGCTCGAAACTACTTCGGCGCCACCTTAGTGGCCTTCTCTACTTTTGTTCCTGAGTGCCCCTTGAAAGTGCGTGTGGGCGCAAACTCGCCCAGCTTGTGGCCCACCATGTTCTCGGTGACATAGACGGGCAGATGTCGTCTGCCGTTATGAACACCGAAAGTGAGCCCAACCATGTCTGGGGTGATCGTCGAACGACGCGACCACGTCTTGATCACGGGTGGGCGCTGGCCACCTGCCCGTGTACGCTCAACAGCTTTTAGAATGCTGCTGTCAATGTATGGTCCCTTTTTAACTGAACGTGCCATCTCTTCTCCATTTTAGATTTGCGATTTGTAATTTTTGATTGAAAGGACGCAAGGCTCCGACTTCAATCGCAAATCACAAATCTAAAATCGCAAATCACTTTGTTCTTCGGTCGCGCAGAATCATTTTCTGTGTTCGTTTATTGCTTCTGGTCTTGTAACCACGCGTCGGCTGTCCCCAAGGTGTAACCGGATTACGCCCGCCCGACGTTTTTCCTTCCCCACCGCCATGCGGGTGATCGACCGGGTTCATCGCCACGCCGCGCACGTGCGGCCGAATGCCTTTCCAGCGCGATCGCCCTGCTTTTCCATATGAAACATTTTCGTGTTCGATATTGCCGACCTGGCCGATGGTCGCCTTGCAAACCAGCGGTACCCTGCGCACTTCTCCAGAAGGCATGCGCAGCTGCGCGTAGCTTCCTTCCTTAGCAACAAGTTGCGCAAATGCTCCGGCCGAGCGCGCCATCTGGGCGCCCTTACCGGGTCGCAACTCAATATTGTGAATCTGCGTGCCTAACGGGATATTAATGAGGGGCACCGCATTGCCCGGCAAAATGTCTGCAGTCGGCCCGCTCATAACGGTCTTGCCAACCTCAATCCCAGTCGGTGCGATGATGTAGCGTTTCTCACCATCCAGGTAAGTAACCAGGGCGATGTGCGCGGAACGATTCGGGTCGTATTCAATCTGTGTAATGCGTCCCGGTATGCCTTCCTTATCGCGTTTGAAATCAATTAGTCGGTAAAAGCGCTTGTGACCACCGCCCCTGCGACGAACGGTCATCCGCCCATCGTTGTTTCGCCCGGAGATTCGCGTTTTCGGCTCAAGCAGCGATTTCTCAGGCACTGCTCCTACGGTCAGCTCATCTCGCGTCAAGTAAGTCTGATAACGACGAGACGGCGACGTTGGTGTAAGTTTCTTGATGCCCATAAGTCAGTTCCAATTTGTGATTTTGGATTTTTGATTTGCGATTTGAAGCCGGCTCAACAATCGCGCCCTTGCTTCAATCAAAAATCGGCAATCAAAAATCCAAAATTCCTAGATGCTTTCACCGTAATCCACAGGCTTTTCGCCCTCTTTCAGCGTTACGTAGGCTTTCTTCCACGACGGTTTGCGGCCCTCGAAGCGTCCTCGTCGCGCCATTTTTCCCATGAAATTAATCGTGCGCACCCGATCCACTTTCACCTGAAATATGGTTTCAACAGCGGACTTGATCTCGGGCTTTGTCGCTCGCCGGTCGACTCGAAAGGTTAATAATTGCGCCGTGTCCTGCGTTTCTTCCTTGGCGACCAAAGCCTTCTCTGTAATCACCGGTGATTTAATGATGTCCCAAACAGTCCTCATCGCCTACGCAGCCTCCTGTTTCCGAGCGCGCTTTGGTTTAGCGGACCTTCCCGCATCCGGCTTCTCGTCCTGGGACTCTTCCACCGCAGTCGTGTCCTGTTTAGGACCCAGCAACCGTTCAAGCTCTCCCACCGCTGCCTGCGACAACACCAGCTTCTCGTGATAAAGCAAGTCGTAGATATTCAAACCCGGGCTATTGACCACTTTGGCTCGCTGAATGTTGCGCGCCGAAAGGACAAGTTTCTCATTATCAAATGAATCAACAATTAACGTCTTACCCCCAAGCCCAAGCTTATCGAGGGACGCGATAAACTCTTTCGTTTTCGGTTTATCAAGCGGCCAGCCTTCAACCACTATTACGTTTCCCTCGCGAACGCGCTCTGAAATCGCAGAACGTAGAGCGCCCCGGCGCATCTTTTTCGGCATGTTGTAAGACCAATCGCGGGGCTGCGGCCCGTGTGCGTTGCCGCCGCCTTTCCAAAGCGGAGAACGCAGCGATGCGATGCGAGCACGACCAGTGCCCTTTTGTTTCCACAATTTCCTTCCGGCACCAGACACGTCGCCACGGGTTTTGGTAGCACTCGTCCCCTGGCGGGAATTCGCCATGAAGTTTCTGACGGCGGCATGAATCAGCGGCTCATTGAGCGGCGCATCAAATACCACGTCGGACAATTGCACCTCGCCGACTTCTTTGTTCTCTAAGTTGCGAACCTTAACCGTAGGCATAATCAACTCCAGTGACGGCTGACGAGCGTCACCTCTTTTTCTTTTCGTGTTTCGCGGCCTTCTTAACTACGACTACGCTGCCATTCGCACCGGGCACCGCACCCCGTACCATCAATATATTGTTCTCGGCGTCGACCCGGGCGATTGTTAATCCCCGCACGGTAATACGCGCATCACCCATGTGGCCAGACGACCTCATTCCTTTGACAACTCGCGAAGGGTAGGCCGAAGCGCCGATGGAACCAGGCGCGCGCACATTCATCGACCCGTGCGACTCGGGGCCACGATTGAAGTTATGGCGCTTGACGGTGCCGGCAAAACCTCGGCCTTTTGATCGACCGATAACTTCGATCATGTCGCCATCCGCAAACTGATCAACAAGCACCTTGTCGCCAACGCTCTCGGCACCGGCCGAACCCTCGATTCGAAACTCCATCAGGATGCGCGTGGGAGGAGTGCCGCCGCCGGTCTTTTCAAAGTGACCGCGCATCGGCTTGGTCACGTTCTTCAATTTCAACGGCTTCTCATCAACCAATCCCAGTTGCACGGCGTCATAGCCGTCGGGCCCAGCCGATGATTTTGTCTGCACAACCACGCACGGACCAGCCTTGATCACGGTCACGGGACTAACCGTGCCGTCAGGAGCGAAGATCTGCGTCATGCCGATTTTTCTACCGATGATTCCGTTAATCATGATTTTTGATTTCTGATTTCAGATTTTTGATTTGTGATTGAACCGCTCGCAGGCTCCCCGCAATCAAAAATCGCAAATTTAAAATCGAAAATTCCTTATTGTCGACCAAAAGCCTTAATCTCTACGTCCACACCTGCCGGCAAATCGAGCTTCATCAATGCATCCACTGTTTGCGGTGTCGGATCGAGAATGTCCATCAAACGCTTGTGCGTCCTGATCTCAAATTGCTCGCGTGATTTCTTATCGACGTGCGGTGAGCGGAGTACCGTCCACTTGTTTTTCACGGTGGGCAATGGAATCGGCCCAGCCACACGAGCTCCGGTGCGCTTCGCGGTCTCTACGATCTCCGTCGTGGACTGATCCAGCACGCGGTGATCATAGGCCTTAAGTCTGATTCTGATTTTTTCGTTCAGCATAAATCGATCTTTGTACTTTGTACTTAGTTCTTTGTCCTTCGAGCTAGCTGCGCTTTGGTTCGCGCACAAAGTTCAAAGCACAAAG
>JBPCIQ010000309.1:0-7286 GCA_051006135.1 Pyrinomonadaceae bacterium
TCATGCGGACGCTCAAGTACGAAGAGATTTACATGAACGACTACGAAACCCTCGCTGAGGTCCGGACATCGGTCCAGCACTTCATCGAGGCGGTTTACAATCGCAAGCGACTTCACTCGGCCTTAGCCTACGTGCCACCCGCCGAGTTTGAAGCATCGCTTTCACTACCAATACTGTCTTAACTTTCTGTGTCATTTTGGGGGTGCACTACACCCGCTTGTCTTTCATGAGAGAAGAAGGCGGGGTAAACCACGCTTCTTTACCTGTAAATTGGCGATGCTCGAGTCATCCATTTGGAGTGTTGACTCAGCCTCGGTAGCGACCGGTCAGGGATGCCGATAACGGCCTCACGCCTTGAGAAGTCCGCTCAGTGAGAGATGTCCGCCCTCTCCTCGAGCCGGTCGCTACTGCCCCGGTTCTGACAAGTAATCTACGAAAAGATGTAATCATAGTGGACCTCAGAAAGTTCTCTCGCCCATAACATCCATTATCCGCAACTTCTCTTTCCACCTAATCCAAAATCCACAATGGCCGCTTCAACGCCAGGCAGTGAACGGGCCTGATGGCGTGACGAAGTGGCCTAAAGCGTTCGTGGAACAAAGGGCACACTCGTTGCACATCCCAAGTGTGGCAACGTCATCGTTGCCTGTCAGCTCTCCGACTTTTCGGAAGCGAATGCTCAACCTCCCCGGTGAGCACCCAGTGAACAATAGGCGATAACACTTAACTACCCCGGTCGGGATTAATAGAAGGAGTGAATCATGTTTAAGACAGCGAGATCCTGGTGCTATTGATGGCCCTCTTTGCGTGCTTTTCAGTTTCAATCTCTGCTCAAACGAGTGGATCTATCCTGGGAGAAGTCAGAGATGAGAAACAAGCGTTCATACCCAAAGCCACGGTGACCCTGCGAAATGTACAAACCAATGATTCTCGCACTACGGTTTCCGACGACGAGGGGCGCTATCGCTTCAATAATGTCCCCGTCGGTAACTATGAATTGACCATCGAGGCCCAGGGCTTTGGTAAATATGAGAATTCAGGAATTACCCTCGCGCTAAACCAGAACGCAGTGGTTGATGCTTCTCTGAAACCGGGGGACGTTCAAGCGTCAGTCAGTGTCGTTGAGAATGCATCTCTGTTGAATACGACGACCGCCGAGGTCGGCGTGCGCTTCGACTCCCGGCGCATTTCCGAGCTGCCGCTCTCCACCAATCGGAACGTCTACAATGTTGCCCTTTCGGCTGCCGGCGTCACCCAGTTGGGCGCCGGACAGACCAACTTCGCGGGTGGCGGGGCGGGCGCCACGTCAGGCGTTAGTTATTCGGCAAATGGCGGCCGCATTCGCTCGAACAATTTCATGATTGACGGTCAGGATAACAACGACTTCGGCGTTGCCGGAGCCTCAGTGCCGCTTAACAACCCGGATCTCATCCAGGAAGTAAGGCTGCTGACCAACCAGTTCACTGCAGAGTATGGAAGAAATGGGAGCTCCGTATTTAACGCCATTACGAAGAGCGGTACGAATGGCTATCATGGCTCTGCTTTCTGGTTCTACAACGGCAACGCTCTGAACTCTTGCAGTAACACGAACAATGCGGCCGATTTTTGCAACCCCAATTCGAACAACCCGTCGCTGCGACACGCTCCGTTTCGCGTTGAGAACCAGGTTGGTGGAACGATTGGTGGGCCGCTGCACTTGCCGCGGTTCGGCGAAGGTGGACGGTCTTACATTAGCGGGAAAGATCGTACCTTTTTCTTCTTCTCGGTCCAGCGCTGGTATGACCGCCAACTTGGCACGGGTGCCACTCTTAGAGGTGCGCCCACAGAAGCGGGCCGTCAGGTTCTCCAGGCTGCAGTAGGCAATCGGCCGCAGGTCGCAGCTCTGCTGAGGTTCCTTCCTGTTGCGCAGACACCAATCGGAACCTCTGCGTCGTTCATCGCCAACGGACAAAGCTTCGCCGTGCCACTCGGTGCCTTGACCGGTGCCACATCATTCTCTTTTGACGATTGGCAGACTTCATTCCGTGTCGACCATCGGCTCAGCGACAAACATAGTTTCAACGGTCGCTATATCTTTCAGGACGGTGATACCAATGGAATTGGATCACAGGTAACTCCGCCGGGATTCTCATCAAAACAGGTGGCTCGCAACCAGGGTGTAAACCTTTCGCTGACCAGCGTGCTTACGCCAAGCGTCGTGAATGAATGGCGCGGAGCTTATCTGCGAGCGGCTTCAAATACACAAGCACTGGATCCCAGCGCAATCGAGATTCCTTCCATTGAGATCACGGAACTGGGCCTGGTCGGATTCAACGCCGCTACCGACCGCACCGGCATTGGGCTTGGTGTTAATTTGCCTCAGTTCTCATTTCGCAACACCTACCAGATGCAAGACAATCTCTCGTATTCTTCCGGTAGCCACGCCTTCAAGTTTGGTTTCGATATCAGGCGTAACCAGTTGGCACAGCTTTTCAAACCCACAACCCGGGGAAGATTGCAGTACTCCAGCTTGAATCGTTTTGTGAACGACGTGGCCCAGGCGTCTACTATAAACAAAGATTTGCAGGGTGTGGCGTCGGTCCTCCACCTTGACTGGCACGACTTCTTCTTTTACGGCCAGGACGAGTGGAAGGTCAGGCCCAACTTTACGCTGACCTACGGACTTCGCTATGAGAATCCCGGCCAACCGATTGCGGATCTGGTTGATTTTAATGCTCCGGTGCTGGCAGCCGCGGGCAATGATCCGCGGTTCAGAGTCGGGCCAATTCCCGAACGCGATAAGAATAATTTCCAGCCTCGCGTGGGTTTTAACTGGAACCTCCGCACAAGCTCTGATGGAATTGTCGGGTTTCTAACGGGTGGTGACAAACTGGTCCTTCGCGGCGGGTACTCTCGCACAAATGACTATGCATTCACCAACATCGCGCTGAATATTTGGAGCGCTTTCCCGTTCGTAGCTGCGTTCATTGCGCCAACTGCGCCGATCACTCTGCCTGGTGAGAGTGCGGCCAGTAATGGAGTTGTCAGTGCTTTCGCCAACTTGAACAGTCCTCCGATCAACCCTGACGCTTTCGCACGCACGGTGGTGTCGGAAGATTTTCACGCGCCGACATACGATTCCTTTAGCTTCGAAGCGCAACGCGAGTTCTCTCGAGACGTGGTACTGCGTGTGGGCTATGTGGGTTCGAAAGGGAATGGCCTATTTCAAACCTTGGACGGCAATCCTCGGCTGCCGTTCTCAACAGTTCGGGTCAATCCCGCGCAAAACGTGATCCGGTTGCGCGCAAATTCCGGCTCTTCAATCTACCACTCGATGCAGGTCAGTTTAGATAAGCGATTGAGCCGCGGCTTCAGCGCCGGCCTTTATTACACCTGGAGTTCTTTCATTGACGACGCCTCTGAAATTTTCAATCCGTCCAGCGGCGAAGTTGCCGTCGCGCAAGACTCCTTTAACCGCCGCGCCGATCGGGCACGTTCTACTTACGACCGGCCGCACCGCTTCAGCGGCAATGTCGTTTATGAATTGCCTTATTACCAGGACCAAAGAGGATTTCTGGGGCACCTGCTGGGGGGCTGGCAGATAAACTCATTCTTTACGTTCCAGAGTGGTGCCCCGTTTACGGTCCTGAATGGCTCTGACCCAACGGGCGCTTTAAGCGGAATCGCCGGCCTCGTCGGCGATGCGATTCGCCCCAACGTAATCACGACACTGAATATTTCCGGAATGTCGATCGAAGAGCTTTATGCTTCCAGGAATACTCTCTTCCGGCCACTAGGAGGAGCAGCGGCCGGGGAACGTGTCGGCAGCGCGGGTCGCAACATCCTACGCGCCGATGGCATCAACAACATCGACTTCGGAATCTTGAAGAACACTCGTATTAGTGAGAATCAGAGACTTCAACTAAGGGCCGATTTCTTCAATGCGACCAACACTCGTAATTTTGGAATACCGGACGGCCGGGCATTTTCCACTAGTGGCGCACCCAATGCGGCGTTTCTGAATCAGTGGAGCACGAACGGGGGAAACCGGCGCATCATCGTGGGCTTAAGATATGTTTTCTAACCCAACGGGCCGCAGCCAGACCTGCCTCGAAAGAGTGATGAGACGGGTCTAGTCTAGCAGGCTGCTAAAAATTGGATAATTGTAGGCTATCTCTCCTTCTTGGAGGTTTGTGAAATACGACGACGAGGGCACGATCCACGAAATCACACGAAATTTCACGAAATCAGGCGAGAGAATTTAGTGTTATTTCGTGTGGGTTCGTGGATCGTGTGCCTGCCTTCCTTTTTCAGCAACCTGATAGGAAGTGACCGAGGCGGCTCGGACTAAACAAAGAGTTTGAGGATAAACTGCGACTTGTTTGAAAATAGGGGCAGCGCTAGTTCTTAACTCCGGGCGGCAGTTGGATTCGCAATGGGATAGTTGCCATTGCGAAAGAGTCTTTCAGATGATTTTCGTCTTCCATCGACCTCTACGAAAGATCACAGCACTGACCACAGCCAGAGTCGAAAATGCGATCAGCATCGCAAGAAAAACTCCTCGCGGACCGAGGCCGAACACAATCGCCAGCGCATAGGCAAGCGGCAGTTCCCACAACCAGAAAACAAAGAGATTGATGATCGTCGGGGTCCACGTGTCTCCGGCACCGTTGAATGATTGGGTGACCACCATGCCGTAGGCGTAGAAAAGGAAGCCGCTAGCGACAATGCGCAGACAATCCACGCCGTACGGCACTACATTCGGGTCCGACGTAAACAAGCCGATGATCTGGCGAGCGAAGAGGACAAATGCCAATCCAACGATGCCGAGGCAAATCATGTTGTAGAAGCTTGCTTTCCAAACCGCGCGTTCCGCGCGATCAGGCTTATTTGCACCGAGCGCCTGTCCCACCATTGTTGCAGCCGCATTGGACATGCCCCACGAAGGCAACAGCGCAAAGACGATCACGCGAATCCCGATTGTGTAGCCCGCCACAGCATCGCTGCCAAAGCTCGAAATTGTTCGAATCAAACCAATCCAGCTCGCCATTCCGATAAAGACTTGAAACGTGGCAGTTGCTGAAAGGCGGATGAGTCGCGCCATGACTGCAGGCTCGAGTTTCACGAGTTGCCGGGTGATATCAAAACGTCCTCCTGACCTGATTAGTCGGCTGAACGCGTAGAGCACCCCAGTGCTCCGCCCGATCGTTGTTGCTACAGCGGCGCCCGCCAAGCCAAGTTCGGGAAAAGGGCCAAGGCCGAAGATGAAGCATGGCCCGAGCAGAATATTAATGACGTTTGCCAGCCAGAGTACTCGCATCGCAATCGCAGGGTGGGCGGGGCCGCGAAAGATGGAACTAAGCAAAAAAAGGAGAAAGATGCTCTCGTTTTCCGCGAACATGATTTTGGTGAAGCTTGAGCCATGCTCCAACACCCAGGGAGAGCCACCCATCGCCGCCAGAAGTTTCGTGGAAAAAGTAACTCCTAAGATTGCGACTACAACTGAAACGATGAGGCCCAATGCTATGGCCTGCACGGCCGCACGGGCTGCTCCTTGAGGATCGCGTTCACCGATGCGCCGAGCCACCATCGCGGTCGCGCCGATTCCTAGTCCAATCGCAACTGCATACATCAAGGTCAACATCGACTCGGTAAGACCCACCGTCGCTATGGCGTCAGCGCCGAGATGGGCCACCCAAAAAATATCGACAACGACAAAAACACTCTCCATGAGCATTTCAAGCACCATCGGAATGGCAAGCAAGATGATTGAGCGGCCAATCGGTCCTTTCGTGTAATCGCGGTGAGTACCGCGCAAAGATTCGCGGATCGCTTCCCACAAGCCCTGCTCATCGTCTTGAGAGCCGGTCTCCAGCGTGGTCGACGCAAGAGGAGCTTCCGACTCCTGGAAAGGCTGCATTTCCCGAAGATCTGACATAGGTTCTCTCTGGAGCTGATTTGATTGTCGGTTTAGCTTTACGAAGAGTGTTTGCTGAAAGTTTTCTCGCCACCTGTCCGAATCGTGAGCGACCCGGACTAAAGCTCAAGCGAGTATGCCTGGTCGGCTCTTGCCGCAAGGTGGCCAGAGGTCTCGGGTTTAAAACCGAACTTTGCGTAGAGCCGATTGGCTGCCTCCAGTCGGCTGGAGGTTTCCAAGACCATGCGGCTAAACCCTAATTCTCTCGCACGATCGAGGGTGCGCTGCAAAATATGCTGCCCCAAACCCAAACCGCGCACTTGGGGAACAAAATACATCTTTCGGAGCTCGCACGTTTTCTGGTCGATCGGATAAACGCCGACAGAACCAATGAGGTTGAGCTCCCGATCTTCAATGACTTCGAAGGCTCCGCCTCGGCGGAGATAGTTTGCTTCCAGGTCCTGCAGGTCCGAGTCTGTGGTCTTCGGATCGAACACCAGGCCATACTCAGCAAGCACGATTGAAACCAGGGCAACAACTCTCTGGCAATCGTTGTGGCTGGCCGTTCGAATACAAAGGTGGGCTAAAGTCGCTGGGAGCATCTTCAGTGCGGAACGTTTGCGGCGGAGAGCACCATTTGGCAGGTTCATTCACACCGGCGTTCTACCATAGTCATCCTGCAGACGGACGATATCATCTTCACCAAGGTAGTCGCCCCGCTGAACTTCAATGAAGATCAGGGTTTCATCACTGGCGCTTTCAACGCGGTGCGCTGCCCCGACGGCTATATCTACCGCATCTCCAGCAGTAATAATCAGCTGGCGATCGTCAAGTGTAACTCTCGCTGTTCCTTGCACGACGACCCAGTGTTCCGCACGTTTCGCATGTGTTTGGTAACTCAATCGCTTTCCTGGCAGGACTTCAATGCGCTTCACCTTGAAGCCCTTCCCTTCATCAAGCACTGTAAAAGTTCCCCAGGGTCGCCGGTCAAAACGGCCAGTAGTCTCCAAGTCGTCCTTCATAATGCTGCACCGCTCCACCAGGCGCGCTATCGTCAGGTGCGCCACGATTCACGAGAAAACTTCTTCGCAACGTAACTACGAATGCATGAGACGTCAAGTTGTTTTTAGGCTCACGCCGACGGCTCGAGGTACGGCGCGTTTCAATCTGGCGCTCGCTCGGGTTAGTTTAGTTTGCCTCGTTCAGTCGGCTGACAAACTTAAAGCTACCTGACTACCGTATGTATTAAAAGGGCAATTAGTTGAACTTATGTCGGAAAACGGTGGCTAATAGAACTGCTATTAGAGTAGAAGAGTAAACTGTTTGGAGACCGGACCCGGACATGGCGGGTTTGCACATGAAAACTTCTAATCCGCGAGCGATCTAAGTA
>JBPCIQ010000310.1:0-7169 GCA_051006135.1 Pyrinomonadaceae bacterium
GTAATGTCACCGGGTTTCCTGCCGTCCACGTGCTATGAACGCTTCTATCTCGGATATTTTTCGCGGCAGCGCCTCGGTCATCCAACGCGTCCCGTCAGCTGTAACCACCATATCGTCTTCGATTCGCACTCCAATGCTCTTGTACTTCTCAAATGAAGGACCCACCGCTGTTTTGAACTTTTCCCATTGCTCCGGGCTCCATAGAGCAGGTTGGTAATCCAGCGCATCGGGACGAATGTAGATGCCCGGCTCGTTCGTGAAAACCATTCCGGGCTCCAATTTGGAAGCATAATTGCCAACATCGTGAACGTTCATTCCCAACCAGTGCGATGTGCCGTGCATAAACCAGACTCGATGTTGATTCGAATCACGATCGGTAATCAAACCAAGCTTTAACAGGCCGTCCTTGATCACTTCAGTCGCAGCCCGATCGACATCCGAGATCCTGGCACCAGGACGAATAGCGTTCGCCGCCGCTTCCTGAGCGTTATAAACAATTTGATAAATCTCGGCTTGGGCTGCCGAAAACCTTCCATTCACTGGAAACGTCCGAGTTACGTCAGCGGTATAGTGGTCATACTCCGCACCCACGTCCATCAGTATCAGGTCACCCGGCTTAACTGCTCCCTGCGACTCAACATAATGAAGCGTGGTGGCGTTTGGGCCACACCCCACGATCGAGGGATAGCCCCAATAGTCTGCGTTGCGAAGCTTGAACGTGTAAATCACCTGGGCATGGACCTCATACTCCCATTTAGAATTTCCAGCCACCAGCCAGGCGCGCTGCTGGGCTTCATTCGTGATATCGATGGCATGTTGCAGGAGTCGGAGTTCCATCGGCGATTTTCGTAACCGCATTTCTGCAAAGATCGGTGAGGCATTCTTGACGTTATAGCCAGTGGCACTTCTGGCCCAATCAGCCGCGAAGCGCTGTTCTCGGGCGTACTCGCGGCTTTCAGCTTCGCGGGGAACCAGTATGTGAAGTTCGCCCTCGTTCTTTTCGACCGCAGCAAATAATGCTTCGTATCCTGTTGGAGATCCAGGCGGTAGCGCACTTGAAGCGGCGCTCATGATGACATTTTCCGGCTTGGGTCGATAAGGCTGTCTGGTGCGCAATGCCTGCAGGAAAGGTTCAAATTCGCGCGCTTCCCAAATCTCCTTGATACCGGAAATTCGAGTTGCATCCTCAGCGCTATACATCCGCCCATTCCAGATCTCGGAAAAGGAATCCCGCCGAGGCATGAAAAGTATTTCAGGTGTTTGAGCATTGTTCGGCATTAGCACGAGGGTAGCGCGCTTCTGCTTTAGACTGGTGAGATAGTAAAGGTTGTTTTCCTGACGATATTCGTAATCTACGTCGTTTGTATAAACCCTCGGTTCGGCGCTGAACAGTATGAGAATCGCCTTTGGACCGATTCTTTGTGCCACGCTTGCGCGACGCTGAGCAAGTTCCGACAACCGTTCCTTCTCGTCAAACACCGGCGCAGGTGGGGCGATTTTGATAACAGCTGAATTCGTTTTTTCGATATCGCCGGCATCTACCGGCGTGCTTAACAGAACGCTGCTTAAAAGAAGGCCACCAGTTCCGACTAATGTCAGAAACTTTCGCAGTTTTACAGATAATTTCATCAGCTACTCTCCGGAACCACCATCCAACCTATGTAATGGACTTGTCGTGAAATGGGCAAAGATGCGTTTGGAGACGAGTGGACGGGGTCAAGGTCTTCGGCGTTGTTGCCTCATGCGCGGCGGAATGACCCGTCTAGTGCCATCCGGCGTAATGACGACGCGCCTGCCATCGGGAGTCGTCCGCAACACAGTACCGTCCTCCAGTCTGATTGCGTCGCGGCCTATTCTTTCTGGCCGACGAGGCGTGAGCGGTGGGTGCGTGCCTGGACGCGCAGCGTTTGGAAAATCTTCGGTGCGCACTTCGGGAACCTCGACTTCCGGCACCCGAAATTCGTCAACAATTACGGGTTGCTTCGTGGGGGTCGTTGCCTTATTGCGAGTAGGGCTCTCTTTCTTGCGAATCTCAGAGGGGCGTAGTGCAGTTTGTGCTTTACTCTCTTCAAGTGACCGACCGCTCATGAGCGGCGTGGCTGCAGGCTCGGGTGACACTTGCACTTCGACGTTGTTAATTGGGGTGGGGGATGGTGATGGGGGACTGACAGTATTTCGTTTCTGATAAGCGTAAAACACACCGGCCGCCAAAAGGAGCACGACTGCCGCGGCGATGGCCCAGGACGCACGGCCAGGTTTAGCCTTCGGCGATCGCACAACAGTGCTTTCTCCGGTAAGGATTGTCGGCTTCTTCACTACAGGCAGGGTGAGCCCTGCGCTGGCAGCGATTTGAGTTGGAGCGACCAGGATCGTCTGAGCCTCAGTTTTCTCGAAACTCGAGGTGGCTTCGCCAATTGTATGCAAGGCCTTTGTCATATCTGCAGCCGTCAGATAGCGCTGATCACGGTTTTGGGCCATCGCGCGCGCCAGCACTTTCGCCAAACCAGCGCTGACGGCCGGATTAGCTTCGTTCGCCCGTGCCAGTGGATCCGGCTGGCTATTGACCAGTGCAGCGGCACGAGTCAGGGCATCGGGTGGCTTAACACCCGTCATCAGGTGGTACAACGTAGCCCCGAGCGCATAGATGTCGCTGCGCGGGTCAGTGCCGAGACCCTGAATTTGTTCCAGTGGCGCGTAGTTTGGGGTGTAACCGAAGATACTTGCCGAAGTGCTTACGCGCGAAAACTCACCGATCTGCCCTTTCGCCAGGCCAAAATCCAGGAGAATGATCTGCCCTCTCGCGGTCAGTTTAAGATTTTGGGGTTTAATGTCCCGGTGGATGATTTGAGGATCCTGCGTGTGCAAGTAGTCTAGCGCGTCCAGCAGCTGGTCAGCCCAGGTCAATACTTGATCGGTGGGAAACGGCCCGTTCTTGCGCGTTATCATCTCATACAGATCGTCGCCGGCGATAAACTGCATTATGAGAAACTGGCCGTCGCCCTCCGAGAAGTGATCGCTTACACGCGGCAAGGCTGGATGATGCATTCGCGCCAGCAGTCTTGCTTCCCGCTCAAACTGCTTTCTCAAACGCTCATCCGTGAAGAATGTCTCTTTTAGCGCAACTGTCGAATCCAGCCGCTCATCGACTGCCTCATATACGGCGCCCATTCCGCCCTCACCAAGCTGACGAACGATCCGGTACCTGCTTTGTAAGACGGTATCTGGCGTAAGCATCAAGTCTGTTTCCCCAGGTTAGTTGGCGTTTTTTCCAATCCCAAATACTTTGACGATGAAAGGAGAACCGAGGCCGATCAGAATCAACCAGGATGCCTACCTATTATACACGGGCAATTGACTGCCCACGAACCAGGCCGATTTGTTCTAACATTGAGCGATTCACTTGATCGGCGTATGCTAGCCTGACATGAGCAGACCTTTCCCCCTCTCCGACGAAGAAATTATTGATACTCCGCCGCCGAAGCGTCGGCGTTGGCGACGTTGGGTAATCGCCGCGGTCGTACTTCTCTTCATCTCGCTCTCACGCAGCCTGTCCATCTATGTTTCCGCTCTTTGGTTTGGCTCACTCGGTTTTCAGGACGTTTACTGGTACATCCTGAAAATGAAGGTCGGGCTCTTTTTCATCTTCGGTTTGCTGACGATATTCATTCTGCGGGGCGCTTTCTGGCTGCTGGAAAGGATGTTTTCGACGCAGGGGCTGGCAACACGCACAATCCTCTTGAACAACCAGACAGTTACGTTTTCGCCGGGGCGGTTTTTGAGGCCTGTGGCATGGATCGTAGCCGTTGTGTTTGGCCTTATCTATGGCGTGGCAATGAACTCGAACTGGCAAGCGTTCGCCCTCTACTCCCATCAGCCGACGGCGGAGCGGCTCGACCCGATCTTTAACAAACCACTGAGTTTTTATTTGTTCTCGCTGCCGGTATACGATTC
Source organism: Pyrinomonadaceae bacterium (assembly GCA_051006135.1). Classification (GTDB taxonomy): domain Bacteria; phylum Acidobacteriota; class Blastocatellia; order Pyrinomonadales; family Pyrinomonadaceae; genus PSRF01. The sequence continues at coordinate 3,952 of JBPCIQ010000310.1, forward strand.
GATTAGTTCCTGGCTTGTTGCACTGGCTGTTGTAGTTCTCGTGGCAGCGCTCGGTTATTCCTTTCTCACGCTACCCGAGAAAGTTCTCAAGGTGGCCGACCGATCGGTGTCCGGAAAAGCCTTCGCCGCGGTTTCGGTTGCCCTGGCAGCAGTCCTCGCAAGTCTCGCATGGCGCACTTATCTCTCGCGCTTTCCTTATCTCTGGGATGACCATCAAACGTTTTCGGGAGTGACCTACACGGAGGCAAATTATCTGCTGCCAGCACTCCTGTTGGTCGCGATTGCCCTCGTAGTTGCCGCCGCCCTATCGCTGGTTAATGCTTTCACCAGAAAAGGTGTGCGTTTGCTCTTAATCGCCGTATCGCTTCCTGTCCTGGTCTATGTAGTCGGAGTAGTAATCGTACCCACGTATGTTCAAAATTTTATCGTGAAACCAAACGAGCTGGGTCGAGAGACACCTTACATTCAGCACAACATCGCCGCGACCCGGCACGCTTTTGGACTAGACCAGATTGAGCAGCGCAATTTTGAGGCTGAAAACACCGTTCAGGCGCTCAATCTCAGCACAAACAGCACTTCGCTCGAAAACATCAGACTCTGGGATTGGAAAGCGCTGCAAGACACGCTCAAGCAGATTCAGGCGATTCGCACATATTATGATTTTCCTGACGTAGATGTAGACCGATATCAGATCGATGGACAGACCCGCCAGACGATGGTAGCCGCCCGTGAGATTGCCGTCGATAAACTGCCCGAAGCGTCGCGCAATTGGATCAACCAAAAGCTGATCTACACCCATGGCTACGGCCTGACAATGAACACCGCCAACGGCTTCACTCCGGAGGGAATGCCTCGCTTTGTTGTGTCAAACTTGCCGGTCGAGTCAACGTCAGCAGATATTAAAGTTACGCGACCTGAAATCTACTTCGGCCAGAAAACCAACACCGAGGTTTACGTTAAAACCAAACAGAAGGAGTTTGACTACCCGCAGGGTGAAACCAACACCTACACAACATATCAAGGTGATGGTGGCATTAAGCTCGGAGGGACACTGCGGCGAATGTTATTGGCTTGGGCACTTGGCGACATCGGAAAGGTCCCCTTCTCCGATGATATAACTTCTGAAAGCCGCGTGATGATTCGGAGGAATATTCTGGAGATAGTTAACGGGCTTGCGCCTTTTCTTATCTATGACAACGATCCCTACATTGTTTTAAGCAAAGATGGCCGCCTTTTCTGGATGATCGATGCCTATACCCAGTCCGCAACCTATCCATACTCGCGGCATCACCGTGTGAGCAATTACTCGGTCAATTACATTCGCAACAGTGTAAAGGTCGTCATTGATGCCTACCATGGCACAACGCAGTTTTATATCTTCGATCAGCAAGATCCCCTGATTGCCGCGTACCGCGCAACATTCCCAACCCTATTTCAGAACGCTGACCAAATGCCCGCCGACCTGCGCTTACATGTGCGTTATCCGGAAACCATGTTCAAGGCCCAGGGTGAGGTCTATGGCCTGTATCACACGCAAAACGCCAATGTCTTTTTCCAACGCGAGGACGTTTGGAGCGTGGCCAACCGCATCAATGTCGACGAGCAAAATACTAAGCAAATGGAGCCAATTGACCCTTATTTTGTTCTGATGCAATTGCCGGACGAGAAAGCCACCAATGAATTTGTGCTGATCTTGCCGTTCACACCCGCGAATCGGAACAACATGATCGGGTGGCTGGCAGGTCGTAGTGACGGCGATAACTATGGAAAGCTCATCGCTTACAACTTTCCTCAGGGGCGAGTGATTGATGGTCCCGTTCAGATAGAGTCTCGAATCGATCAGAATGCCCAACTCTCAGCGCAGTTCAGCCTTTGGAACCAGCAAGGGTCGCGAGTGATCCGCGGGCATCTGCTGGTCATCCCGATGGGGCGTTCGTTGCTTTTCGTCGAGCCTATCTATCTTCAGGCCGTGCGGAGCCCGATGCCTGAGTTGCGACTGGTTGTACTCGCAACGCAGGAACGACTTGGCTACGGGACGAATTTTGATGAGGCTATGACCAGTCTCTTTGGTGATGCGGGCAGGCCGCCAGTTCAGGAAGCTCCCAGGAAACCTGAGGCAGAACCAGCGCCCGGCGTGGCTAAGCCAGCTATTTCACCAGCCGTTCTCACACCAGGGAATCAGACAGTGCAACAACTAGTTAACCGGGCACTTCTGGAGTTTGAGGAATATCAGCGGCTGACATCTCAGGGCAAGCTCGCGGAAGCCGGCCAGAAACTCGAACAACACAAGCGCACACTTGAAGAATTGAAGAGAGTGGGCGGAAATCAGCAATAGAGCTTTGCTTGGTTCTGCCCCAACGGGGCTCAGTCTCAAAGCCCAGGGTTGCCGCAACCCTAGGAATTCTCACAAACGCATTTCCAACCCTAAAAGGGTTGCGACGCCGAAAGGATCCTCACATGCCTCAATCACTATCTGCCGTTTACATTCACTTAGTCTTTTCCACAAAAGATTGGGATTGACGCAACCGCGTTGCGGTTGAAACCTATTTCCTTCAACCATTACCCAACGTAGCCGAGGCGGCAACGTTGGGCTGGAGGTCACAACCGCTTCGCGGTTCTCTGTTCCTTCGCGAACGCCATCTTCACACGTGATCGGTCACTTGCGATCCATTTTCTCCAGCAGCTTTTTCGCTTTGTCCACCGCTTCCTTCTGTTCAGGCAAATAATCCGGATTTGGAGCCATGGACAGGATGAATTGGATTTGCTTGCGGGCGTCGCCATCACGATTAGCAGTGTGATAAGCCTCAGCGAGCTGCAGGCGAAGCAGGGCATTGTCTTTGCCGAATTTTAAACCTTTCTCCAGGTATTGGACGGCCTTTAGATAATCCCCACCCAAGATGCGTGGCGCTTGTAAGTAAAGTTGGCCCAGAGCCAAATAGGCGCTGCCACCCTGATATCCTTCGTCTATCTTAAGGACCGTCTCCATCTCCCTCCGTATGTCCTCAACACTGGACAATCCAGCAAGAGTACTGTGCTCCGCGCTGCCGCCGTAGTTGGCCCCCAACCAGAAATGGCCGTCTGCTTTGTCACCCTGGAGTTGCACGGCAATTTTGCCGATGTCTATGCCTTCACGAAAAGCCGCGTCTCGTTCGCGCTCGTCTTCCGTGTGAGCGCCCAAATAATAGTTGAACTTCGCCGCCTTCCAGGCGGCCTCATAA
>JBPCIQ010000311.1:0-9896 GCA_051006135.1 Pyrinomonadaceae bacterium
AGAATCCCGTACCAACCATTGGCGGGCGACTGTGTTGTGGCGCTGCTATTCCACCGGGGCCTTTCGACCAGCGCCCTAATGAGTCGCGGCCGGATGTGCTCGTCTTCTCCACGCCTCCACTCGAACGGGACCTTGAAGTGACTGGGTTCGTGAGCCTGGACGTTTACGCTTCCACGTCGGCCAGGGATACGGACTTTACAGCGCTGCTCGCCGACGTGGATCCGACGGGGTACGCGCGCTTTCTTACGGATGGAATAGTGCGTGCGCGCTATCGCAATAGCATCGAGCGACCTGAAGAGATAGTGCCGGGCCAGGTATATAAGTACACCATCGACTTATGGGCCACGAGTAACGTGTTCAAGTCGGGCCACAGGATACGGCTTTACGTTTCAAGCAGTAACTTCCCCAGGTTCAATCGCAATCCCAACACTGGCGAAAACATGCTCGGGTCGTCTACGTCGTTAAGCGCGCGGCAGACGATCCATCACAACCGAGAATATCCCTCGGTGCTCACTCTTCCGATTATTCCAAACGGACCGAAGTAATGGAGGACTCAAGGCGGCACACGGTGATCCATGTTTTGCAGAAAATCGATATTACGGTCGCCACATGCCCAACACGTTGGGGGTCTGTCTGGAAAAAGCCAGGTAGCTGAAAATGCTGGGCATTTCGCGTCGTGCCGACCTTAACTCCAAATGGAATTGAGGAATCCTGTGGAAATTCAGGTCTACGGAGCATTCCGTCAGACTCCTGGAAATCTTAAAAATCTTAAAAGCCTTCTTGCAATTCGTTAGCGGTTGATGCTATAACGTGCGCGTTAGTACACGACGTAAACTAACCCCAAGATAAGAATCGATAGGGGTGGCATGTGCGGACCCTTGACCATCGTGGGTCAAAGCCTCAGCAGAGCGTCATTTAATCGGACTTACAAATTTTCAAAACGGGCAACAGTCGAGTATTAATGCGGCTTGAATGCCCAATCTCAAGATAGGTTTTTCTTTCCAGTTAAACAGGATTGCTAGCCAGTTTGTCTAACTCGCAGACTAACCTAGGTTGATAACCGTAAAAAAGGCGTCCCCCCAGCGTCTCCCCATTGCCGTTAGAAGCAGCATTGCTGCAGCGAGGACTACAGCTCGATTCGTCTGCTTCTGATAACTAAATTTCTGCCGCTAAGGAGTTTGTAGAGTATGAAACGCAAAATCATCGTGACCTTGCTCGTTACCTTTGGTCTTTTCTGCCTCACGAGCACCGCCTATCCGCAGGGAACTAACTCGGGAACGATCCGAGGCAGGGTCACCGATCCCAACGGTGCCTCTGTCCCAGGAGCGACAGCGAAAGTGACCGACCTCGGCACCGACATCGCTCGAGAGTTGACGACAAATGAAAGTGGCGAGTACGAGGCGGCAACTCTAAAGTCTGGAGCCTATACTGTCACAGTCAACGCGCCAAGTTTCAAGACTACTGTTATCAACGTGACTCTGACCGGCAGCGAAACCGCGCGAGCCGACGTCAAACTCGAAATAGGAACCCAGGATGCGATGGTTCTTGTCACTCAGGAAGCTGGACTTATACAGACGGAGTCGCCGACCATCAGCACATCCATCGAAAACAGGCTGCTGGTTCAGTTGCCGCGGGAGAACCGCGACATCTATTCATTCCTCTTCCTCAACCCCAACATCACGCAGGGGCCGGCCGAAGACTCTTTCAAGTTCATCGGCGCCCAAAGCTACGGGGCCAACTTCTCGCTTGATGGGCAGAGGGCCAACGGTGGCATCTTCGGCGGCGCGACCGCAAGCCAACCGTCCCTGGAAGTCATTCAGGAACTGACGGTTCTGTCCAACAACTTCGCGGCTGAGTACGGCGGCATCGCCAACATCCGTGTCGTGACTAAACGCGGCGGCAAGGACTATCACGGGTCGCTCTTTTACAACAATAGAAATTCCGCGCTAGCCGCGTGGCGCATCCAGGACAAGGTTGCGCAGGCGAATTTCACCCCCACCCCGGCTCTGGCCGCGTTCCCGACCCCGTATTTCAACCTGAATGAAACCGGCGGCTCTTTCAGCGGACCGGTCCCGTTCAGCCGCGGCAAGACCTTCTTCCTGACCTCCTACGAGCGCCGCTGGGACTATGCGCCCGTCACCGTCCGGTCCACCAACATACCGACGTCGACGATCCTGAACGGCGACTTCAGCGGGCTGGCCGCTACGACTCGGCCCGCCGTGCCGGCTGCCGTGCTGCCGCTACTGACGCCGGAGGAACTAGCCAACAACACCTTCCTGACGGGAACCACCCGACGGTTCAATGTCATCCCCCAACGCTTGCTCAACCCAATCGCACTCAACATCCTCAAGACGTACTACCCCCAGACCGGCAATGCTCCTTTCAACCCGGCGAACGGAAGGCTCATCGACTTTTATCGGAACATTCCCGGTTTGCTGACTCGTGATCTCTTCACCTTCCGAGCTGACCACGACTTCTCGGAAAGAGACAAGTTTTACGCAGTCTACAACTACCAGCGGAGAGCGGGGATCCGCACTCTAGCGGCCAACCCCCTACCAGCATTCGGCCTGCTTGAGCAGGACGGTTCGAACCACACGCTCTCGCTGTCCTACACAAGACTTTTTTCGGATAGCGTCGTTAACGAAATGCGTGGCGGGTTCAACACGCAGAACCTGTACCGGCACGGCAAACAGAAGACGCGCGAATTCCTCTCAGGCATCGGCTTCAACGAACAGGAGGTTACGTCTTACGGGTCAATTGTTGGGCCGAGTCTGCTCGACACGTTCGGACACGTAGCCTTCACCATCGGCTCTTTCCAGGGGATACCATCCGGCGCGCGCAATATCGACCGCTCTTTCGACCAGAGACTAATGACCTTTGGTGACACACTCACCTGGAGCAAGGGTAAACACACCATCAAGGGCGGCGCCGACTTCGTGAGGAACCAGGCAATCGACGACTTCGTCTCCAACCGTAACGACCCGCGCGGGACGATCATTTACCCGAACAACTTCGGCGGCTTCGCCAACTTCCTGCTCGGGCTACCGCCGTCGAGCGTGCGCTACGTCTTCAACGTCCGCCCTTCGATGGATGTCTCCAACTGGGAGAACGGCTTCTTCGTCCAGGACGACTTCAAAGTCAGTCCGCGATTGACGCTCAACGTCGGACTGCGCTACGAGCTGATCACGTCGTTCGTGGACAAGAATAATCTGATGATTAACTTCGATCCGAACGGGCCCGGCATTAACGGGAACAAGGGCCGCTTCATCGTGCCCACCGCGGACATCATCCCGTCGCTCCACCCCGGCTTCGCGGCCTACGGCATTGTGACCGCCGAAGAGGCAGGCGTGGGGCGTGGCCTCGTTAAGACCGATCGGAACAACCTGGCGCCGCGCATCGGCCTTGCGTGGCGCGTGACCGACAACACGGTGATCCGCGGCGGTTACGGCATCTTCTATCCAACGTCGGCGGCGCAAGGTCAGCGGGACGCCTTTGGCTCCACTGCCTTCAATCAGCGCATCACGAAAAACTCAACGGCGGCGGCGCCCCTCGCTGGACTGCCCGGGGGCATCAACCCGCGTGGCATCACCCCGTTCAGCGGCGGGGCCTTCCCGGCCGTGCAGGGGCTCTCTGTCAACGCCATCCCGACTGACCTCCAGAGCCCGCGCATCGAGCAGTTCAACGCGACCGTCGAGCGCGAGATCGGGTGGAAGATGGGCCTTCGGGTCTCCTACCTCGGCAGCCGGATGCACAACCTGATCGGCGGCGTCGACCTCAACCTGCTGCCGCCGAGCGACATCCCCTTCGGCACGTCGACGGGCGACAACGTCACGCCGTGCGACCCGGACCAGTTCAACTGCGTGGAAACGCCGGCCGATCGCGCGCGGCGCGCATTCCCTGCGTTTGGAGACTTCCTCGCGAGCTACGGCAACTTCGGCAGTGGGCGCTCCCACGCGTTGCAGATCGAAGGCAATCGCCAGTACGCCAAGGGTCTGACGTTCAACGTAAGCTACACGCTGCTCGACCAGAAGAGCAGCGGCCTTGACGTCGGCGCCTCGAGCCTCGGCGGGACGATCTACAACCAGTTCAACCCGGAAAACGACTACGGGCGCGATGCCTTCGTCTCCCGTCACCGTCTGGTTGCTTATGGTCTGGCCGAGCTGCCCTTCGGCCGCGGCCGGAGGTACGGCAGCAACGCGCCGCGCGCCCTGGACCTGGTCGCCGGCGGGTGGCAGCTCTCGTGGAACATGTTCGCCAAGACCGGCACCGGCTTTACGCCCTTCTACACCTGCAGCAACTGCTCACCGGCGTTCCCGGGAAATATCGCCAGCTCTTTCCTTGATCCGGTCGGAGGCTTCGAAGCTTCCGGGTTCCGCGCAACCTTTGTCTCGGGTCAGAGTTCCTACCTTGGGGAGGGAGATCGCTTCTTCAATCCCGCCGCATTCGCGCCCCCTTCCGTCGGGTCAGACGTCCTGGACAACCCGAATGCAGCAAGGCGTAATGCCTTGACCGGGCCTGGGACGTGGGGGACGAACTTGGGCCTGCGCAAGAATTTCAGCTTTACAGAGACCACGAAGCTGGAGGTCGGGGCGGACTTCAACAACGTCTTTAATCACCCGCTCCGTTCGCCGCAGAGCCTCTACTTCGCCAACGTCGGAGATTTCACCATCGGTGTTAACCCGACGACAAGGAATGTCTTCATCAAAAACGTGATCCCCAATGCCAACTTCGGGAGAACCAACGTGAGCTTCAATCAGGAGGGAATTGAGAACCGCCGTCTAATTCGCCTGAGGCTGCGCCTGACCTTCTAGAGTTAACCGAACATCTGGCGCTGAATGGGCATCGCGCAGGTTGATCCTAACCCGAACGTCGCGTCGGCTCATTCAGCGCTAAACGGACGAAGGCATTGACAATCAAAGGACCATCGCTTGGCCTGCGCTTTACCTTCTGGTCAGGTAGCAGGAGTACAACAGAAGGCAAAAGGTAGAACTCCTCTCTTGAGCGCTTTCTCCTTTTGCCTTTTCTTCCTTTGAGCCCGCTCTCTACATGAAATCATTCAGAGAAAGGTGGCGGTAGAATTGGTCGAAAATCTGGTCACGCCTTCGCGTCAAACCTTCGTCCGAAAACCAAACCTGGCTGATGTTAAGGCGGCAGGCCACGACATGCTCCGGATCGTCAATCGCCGGATCCTCCTCAGCATTCTCTCGGATCGACAACCTATTTCCCGCGCCGAAATCGCCAAAATTAGTGGTCTCAATAAAGCCACCATCTCCACCATTACCTGTGAGTTACTAAAGGACCGTTGCATAGTCGAACAGGGTAATGGAAGAACCACTCCGGCCGGTGGTAAGCCACCGACGCCGTTGCGCCTTAATGCTTTACGTTTCGGTTTGTTTGGTGTGGATATTCGTGCTGACGAAACCATCGTGGCTCTAAGCGACTTCAATAATCATCTGGTGGCCCGTCATAGTTTCGAGACCGGACCCGACTCAGGCGCCTTCCTCGCAAAGATTGCCAAAGAGATTACGAAGCTGCGGGTCAAGCACACCGACTTTATTGAATATCCCGGTATTGGCGTAAGTCTCCCGGGTTTAGTCGATAATCATCTTGGGAAATTCTTGATTTCGACGGTGCTCCCCTGGCGCGACGTACCGGTAGTCCAGTTGCTGGGCCAGGCAACGGGACTGCCGGTTGTGATCGATAACTCCGCCCGTTGCGCCGCGCTCGCGGAACTCTGGCATGGCAAGGCGCAATACACTCACCTCCGCAACTTGCTCTACGTCGGCATCAGCACCGGACTCGCTTGCGGAATAGTTATTGACGGTGGTCTCTACCGCGGTGGCAATGACACCGCTGGCCAGTTTGGTCACATCTCGATTGACCTGAGCGGTCCCGAATGTCGCTGCGGACAGCGTGGCTGTTGGGATCTCTACGCCTCAGACAAGGCAACGATCGCTCGCTACCAGACGTTACGCGGTGGCTCGAGCAAACGACAACCTACCATGCGCAAACTCATGGAGTTGTTGGAGTCAGGCGACCAGCACGCGACCGAAGCTGTGCGGGAGACGGCTCGTTACCTGGGCATCGGCATTACCGGTCTTATTAACGGGCTAGACCCTGAGGTAGTCGTTATCGGCGGTGAAATCACGAAGGCCTGGGGGCTGATCGAGCCAATCATAGCCGAGGAAACGAAACGTAGTTTGCTCGCTCCTCGCGCACACCGCGTCGCCATCCGGCGTTCGGCATTTGAGGTGCGGCCGAGCTTGAAGGGCGCTCTTACGCTAATTCAAAAGGACTTGCTCTCGGTGCCGCACGTCGGCTGAAGTTCCACGCGCAAGCACCGGAGTTTCTAGTCGGGGATATTAATAGCTTTGCCTCAAGAGTGTGCAGAGAGTTTTGCCAGTTGAGATCAGGTCAGAACCGGGAGCGGTAGCGACCGGGTCGTACCCAGATCTGGAATCGCAGCTCAAAACCCGGTCGCTACCGCTTCCGGTTCTGTTTTTGCTTTTGTTGAGTTCCATGTCTTCAGCAATCGTTAGCAAAGTAGATGACATTCGGGCGCAACTTGTGGGCGGCTTAATCGCGGCTACGCCTGTTCCATTTGACAGCGAGAGCAGGCTACACGAGCAAGCGCACGCGTCGTACCTGAGCTACATGGCATCGCAGCCCCTCGCTGGAGTTGCTGTCTGGGCGCATACGGGGCGCGGGCTAATGCTCGACGATGTAACAGCGCGGAGAGTGTTGCGGGATTGGCGTGAAGCATTACCCGCGCAGGTTGTCATCGCGGGCGTCGGCTCACGAGACGACACAGGTCGCGAACAGGCCACGGCACGCACCGTAAAGATGGCCGAAACCGCCGCCGAACTCGGCGCGGACGCCCTGCTCGTCTACGCTCCGACGTGGCTGCGCGAACACCCGATGCGAGATCAGTTAATCGTCGAGCATCACCGGCGCGTGGCTGCCGTGGGGCTGCCGGTCATTGCCTTTTATCTCTATGAGAAGGCAGGCGGAATCAGTTACAGCCCGGCGGTGCTTGACCAGTTGCTGGCGCTTCCTGAGGTCGTCGGCATCAAGATGGCAACTCTCGACAGCGTGATCCGTTACCAGGATGTCTCGCGACAGTTGCAAGCCCGACATCCAGACAAACTGCTCATCACCGGTGAGGATCGTTTTCTGGGCTACAGCTTGCGGCGCGGCGCACGCGCTGCCCTCATCGGCATGGGCGCGGTGTGCTGTGATCTCCAGGCAGAATTGTTGGGAGCTCATATGAACGGGGATGCCGCTCGCTTTCTCGAACTCTCAGACGCCGTAGATAGGCTCGCCGAAGTTCTTTTCGTTGATCCGATGGAGGGTTATATCCAACGCCTGTTGTGTGCGCTGGTCCACCTCGGTGTGATCCCGTTGGAGGCAGCCAACGATCCATGGGGGCCACAACTGTCGCGGCGGGAGTTCAACGAGGAATTCGAAGACATTGGTCGGACGCTCGACTCTTTCAAAGTCGCCGCGCTCAGTACAGCGATGCAGGAGCTTTGATTGAACCTGGTAACACTACGAGAACTGAAGCTCGATTCCGCGGTCCGCTCAAAGCTCGCCGCGGATTACGAACGTTTTAGGGATGGCCTGCCGCGATCGCTCGAGGATCATGTGCAGCAGTCTTACGGGATTGATTTGAGCAGCCGGTTTGGCGGACTTCCGGTGAAGAACCCCTTCGGTAAGGCTTCCGGACAACTGTCGCTCAACGTATCGCAGGTGCGCCGCGATTCTGAGGATGGCCTTGGGTTTGTCGTACTCAAGACGATCATCGCCGCAGATGCCAGTGGCGCCCAGTCCATGAGCGAGTGGGCGATTCATGAGACACGAATGCTGGCAGAGAGGATTAAGGGCGCCGACGGAAGTAGCGGGTGGACGGTGACGTGGAAAGGGCGCGGTTGGTACGACACGTTTGAAAAGTATCTGGAGTTCTTCAGCGATGCGCTCGAGGTAGGTCGCGGCAGGGAAATGCTGGTCGTGCCCTCGTGCAAGTACCATCTGCCCGGCACTGGTGAGGCTGAGTGGAAAATCGGTGAATATGAATACACGACCCGGCGGCTGCTGGAAGTTTGGCGACGATACTGGCCTGAGACCGCCATGCCCATCGAGAAGGACTTCAGCCCGACGTTGGCCGGATCCGATCGCGCCGTGCAAAGGCAGATCATTCTGCAATGGCTGGTGCGCGTCACGGAATTAATTCGACAAGCGGCAAGCCCCCACCCGATTACAGTCGGTCTAAAAGTTTTCAATGCTGTCCTCGAGGAAGAGTTTCAGCTTGAGATGCTGCGCGCTATCAACGAGCAGTGCGAAGGCCACGGTGTGCCTGACTTCCTCGTATACGCCAACCGTCTCTTCGATCCAAACCTTGAGTTTGACGGCGTGCGCGGAGTGGCCTACGGCGGGCCTGATCTGAGCGCGCGCAACCTTTCCACTTTGGGCCGGATGCGCATGCTTGAACAGGAAGGCAGTGTACCTGTTTGCCGCTTGCCGATCAGCGCGACCGGCAACATCACATCGGGACGGACGGCCGTCGAATACTTGCTGCGCGGGGCGAGCAGTTTTCAGATTCATTCGTATTTTCAACTGCCCTCCAGTGAGTATGCGATGCGGACAGGGAGCAAAGTTTCCCGCGCCCTGCATGAAATCTATTTCCATCCGGAAGAAGGGCTGCTCGCGTGGCTGCTGCATCTCCGGCGAGCGTTCGACTGGCCGTTCGACTGGAATGTTACGCAGATGGCCGAATTCTGCGTCGATCCAAAGAATCACGTCTGGGCGGTGGCGGCGCCTGCGCTCAGTTAACCTTATGCAGAACGCCGGGCAGATTGAAATCCGTTTGCTCCGCGAGGCAGATATCCCCGCTGCGCTGCAGCTAAAAGAGTTGGCGCGGTGGAACCAAACTGAGAGTGATTGGCGGCGCCTGCTCCGTCTTGAACCGAGTGGCTGCTTCTGCGCCACAGTGCAAGGCCGCGTGGTGGGCACAACCACGACCACCACTTACGGACGTGACCTGGCGTGGATCGGGATGGTCCTTGTCGACCCTGATTATCGTCGCCTCGGAATCGCAACGCGGATTATGCATGTGGCCCTCGACTATTTAACTGAAGCGGGCGTTCTGACTGTGAAACTGGACGCGACTCCGGATGGCCGTCCGGTCTACGAAAAGCTCGGTTTCAAGGTTGAGTCCCTAGTTGAGCGTTGGACGGGAGTGGCGGAAGGGCTTGCCTCAGATTGCCGAGCTATCGGTCTTTCAGCGATTGACGAAGCCCTGGTTTTTGACCGTCGCGCTTTCATTGCCGATCGCTCGCAGTTGATTGAGATGCTCGTTGAGGATGTTTATGTTCCGCCGCTCGTTACCAGGTCACGGAATGACAGGCTAACGGGGTACGCACTGACGCGGCGAGGAACCGCTGCCGCTTACATCGGACCGTTGGTAGCAACTACTCCGGATGCGGCCACGTCGTTAGTGGACGGGATGTGCAATCAACTCGCAGGCCAGCGGCTTTACATCGATCTCAATACAGATTTCGAGACTGGCCGGGAAGTGCTAACGGCCCGGGGATTCGTCAAACAACGCGATCTGATTCGCATGTGTTACGGGGAAACGAGCGAGGCCGGTACGTCTCCGTCGATCTTCGCCATTGCTGGACCTGAATATGGATGAGACGACCATACAAGTTCAGTAGCCTTGGTTTGAATTAACTTGCAGAGTGGCTGAACGATTCGGATTTGGACCACGATCAGTGAAGAGAGAATTAGCTGTCACTGGTGGGAAACCATTGGCCTCAGCCAAAGCCTCTTACTCCAATAAGCTCTCAGGTAAGGAAGGCGGACCCTGTCCCCGCTCTTACATGAGTGGTATTCAAGCT
>JBPCIQ010000312.1:0-15957 GCA_051006135.1 Pyrinomonadaceae bacterium
GTCTTTGCTACTGAGTCTCAAGATTCCTTGCATTATCAAGTTTGCGCCCAGGGCAAGAGTGCGGCCTGATTACCTTTCGGAAGGTCCGCGCAAGTCTCCAAGACCCAGGTCGTCCACTGAACTGAAATCGCATTGTTTCATTCCGATTGACATCCTCACCTGTCTGCCCGATACATAAGCTCCGGCTCATTCCGCTTGAGCCCATCCTCACAACCCGCCAAAGAATCACCCCAAATTATTAGACAATTTTAAAAACAAGAGAAGTGCCGGCCACCACTCTGCCGGCTGAAATAGAAAGCAACCCCCGGTGGCCCGCTGTTCATCGTTAGATCAGCAGAGATTCTCCGGCTTTTTGTTAACTGGCTGGATCGCCTAATCGATCTTAAAAAAGCTCGTGTGCTATGCTTCCGTTTGGAGGTTCGCTAATGAGTTTGAACGATCCCAAAGCCACCATTCACTCTGCCGGAAATGATCTTTTCGTTGGTATCACTCCTTCCGGGCATGCATTAACCCTCGACATTGATCATGAGCGTGCCTCAGCGCCGACTCCCATGGAGCTTTTGCTTGTGGCTCTCGGTAGCTGCACGGCGGTTGATGTAATTAGCATCCTGCAAAAAAAGCGGGAGACAATTAAGGACTACCGAGTTGAAGTACGTGGTCAGCGACGCGATGACCATCCGCGAAGCTATTCAAGGATGGAGGTACACCATATAGTCAGCGGTAGAAATATCTCGGAGAAGGCCCTCGCGCAGGCCATTGAGCTCTCGGAAACAAAATACTGCAGCGTTGCCGCTACTTTCAGACCGACTGCGGAAATCTTTTCGACTTTTGAAATCATCGAAGAATAGTGAGTGTGAGAATCAATAGCTATGGTTAACTTGCAACTCTTAACCGCCTCAATTCTATCGCTGATGGTCACTTTAGGCCCGGCACAGACCAAATCCAGGCCCTTAGAGGCAAATGGACCTGGCAGCCGCCAGGCTTTCGCATCGACTCAGTCAATCAATGATGGAACGCTAGCGTCCGTGCGTCGGAGTGATCGTGTGAACCGTGACGCCGATAATAAATTGCTTCGTTTAAGTGCGGTCGAGCACCTTCGCCGTGCCAACGTCTACATGACGAATCGGGCTTTTGCAGAGGCGCGCGAACACTGGCAGGCGATTGTCGACAATTATCCCCAGGATCCCAGAGTAAGCGAGGCACTACTGGGGATCGGACGCTCGTATTTTCAGTCGCGACGGTATATGGAAGCCCATTCCACTTTCGATCGACTGGCTCGCGAGTACGGTGCTACTAAAGAGGGTCGTGAAGGGCTTAACTTTGGCGCCGCTGCGCTTCTTCGGATGGGCAGACCGGCGGACGCCGTGGACAAATACATTGAATACATCAACCGCTTCCCTAACGGCGAGCGAATCGACACCGCTCATTTGAATGTCATCGACACTCTTCGCGAGGCGGGCCGGCCGCAAGAGGCTGTTTCCTGGGTGGGACGGGCCAGGCAAAGATTTGCAGGCACGCCAACGGAAAGCAACGCACTGTTCGCAAGGCTCCGTCTGGAGGTTGCTGAAGCTAATTGGAAACAGGCAGTGTTAACCGCGGACGAACTCAGCACGAAGAGGTTCGACAAGTCTGTGCTGACAAGTCCTTCAGAGGTGGCGTACCTGAGGGCGTATAGCCTGGAACGAGCGGGAAATCGGCATGAGGCCCAGGCTGCCTATCTGGCTATCCCGGATGCACCTGAATCCTACTACGGATGGCTTGCAACCGAACAACTTGAAGGGTTTGCTGACAGCGTGGGCCAGAACCTCGTTAAAGAGAGGCTGTCCCGAACAAACTCGAGGATTGCCGCCGCTTCGGCTCTATATCCTGCGCCGTACCGACAAGCGATTCTTAAAACAGCACGCGCGCGCAATCTAGATCCAGCCTTCATCCTCGCGATTATTCGTCAGGAGAGTGTGTTTAGGCCATTGGCGAAGTCTCCTGCTGGTGCGCGCGGCCTGCTCCAACTCACGATTGACGCGGCCCAAAAATATGCTTCGGGCGCGGGACTGAACCAACTGCGAGAGAACGATCTTTACCGGCCGGAGACTTCAATTATTCTTGGCGGCGAGTATCTCGCCGAGTTGGCAGCAATGTTCCCCCATCCCCTTGAAGCAGTTGCCGCCTCGTATAACGGTGGCGAAGATAACGTGGCCAGATGGGTCAAACGAGCGAGACATGAGGATCCGGGCGTGTTCACCGCCGAAATCGGCTTCGAAGAAACCAAAGGCTACGTACAGAAAGTAATGACCAACTATCGTGCTTACCGTCACCTGTACACTGCCGACCTGGTCCGAAGATAACTAGAGCGATACATAATTAGGGATATAAGAATCCGTCTCCTGCCCCTGCCGCCTGGCTTTTATGGCTCTGGACTAAACCGCCGATCCTGAAAACCGGTCGCGCCTTCTCTTCTTCTCAACGGATCAGGCTGATAGTACGGTCGTGGCAATATGCCAAGACGCACCAGGCCCTGGTAGTATTCATATCGGATAGTCACCTCAGCCGCCGGGCGTGAATCAAGATCCATATTGACCCAGCGTACATCGTTTCTGACTGAACGACCGATGCCGGTAGCGGCGTATCCATCATCCGGCTGTGACGCACTAGATTCTCTTCGGTCCCTGGCGACTGTACCGGACTCCGCGGCCCCAGGCGCCTGGGATTCGCCGCCAGATTTGTTGTTACGAGCGCCGTCTTCCTTGCGGAGTGGATATGGACGGGGCGGCGGAGCGATCTGAACCGGGGCCGGCCTTATCTCGCGGAAGAACACTGCCGACACCAAACCAAGATTAGATGTTTGGCCAAGTTTAGCGGCATAGGAATCCCGCTCCGTTGTGAAGTAAAAACGTCGCGCGCGTTCCGAACTCATTTGCCAACCGCTAATCTGAATCGTATCGAACGGCTCGATGACCCATTTACTAGCATTCCACGCTGATGTCCGGTGTGCGTCGATCGAACTCAGTCCATCCACCGACAATGCAACGGCCACGCGATAGGGCAGCGGATTGCGAATTCTCACTTCATATTCAGAGGCCGCGACAGCTTCTACGTACAACTTTCCCCGTGAGTAATACTCCTCGAGCGGATATCCATTGACCAGCACATCAACCTCGAAGCGATTTTCGACGACGATAGGCCTCTGCTGTTCCGGTGGATGCGCTGGGTAACCTTTACGTCCTGAGGCGGCCTCACTCCGGCCAACGAAGACCATTAAAAGAACCGCGGCAATCAGGCTCAAACCGATGCAGAGTAGTTTTACTGGGGTTTCTCTCATGATCCTCCACCTTTAACACCCTAATCCAACTTCGACCATTGAATGAACGGCAGGATGGTTCGATTCTTGCAGACATTGTCTGGCCACCCGTAAAACTTAAGGCAAGAAGGCCAGGAATGGGGCTTTCCGGAATTGAGTAAACGCGGCGGGAAAGCTACAATGGCGCGCCGGGTTTCCCAAAAATCATCGACTGCCCGAATGTAGTACTAGATTCAGCCACTAAAGAAAGTATTAGGAGAGTCTGATGGAGTATGCACTGACCGCAACTAAAACTGAGGCCCCGGCGGGTTCCTACTACGATAAGATCGCTCGCCTCTACGACCTTACGTTTAAGCTCAATGGCTATGGACGTTCGCTGGATCAGTATTTCGCCGCGAATCCCCTTCCCATCTCACGTGGCGCGCGCATACTCGACGCCGGCTGCGGCACCGGGCTCCTGAGTTTGGCTCTGCTCAGGGCTTTTCGTTTTCCAGTGAACATAATTGCGCTGGACCTTTCGGCAACCTCGATCATCGAAGCGAATAAGGCATTGGTGCAGAGCCCAGGCCGTAGGCGCGACGTGAGCTTTACGCAGGGTAATCTTCTTTCTCTGCCATTTTCAGATGACTCATTCGATCTCGTCGTCACCAGCGGTGCTCTCGAATATGTCCCACTCAAGGACGGGCTGGATGAAATCGCGAGAGTGATTGCGCCTGAAGGTCATTTGCTGCACTTACCTTGCAGGCCCACGCCCGCCAGTACATTCCTGGAAATTCTTTTCCGCTTCAAATCATATTCTCCACGCGTAGTGTTAGAAAATACCGAGCGCCACTTCCGCGTCGTCCATCATCACCGCTTTCGACCTCTGGAGATTATCGGCTGGAGCAAGACGGCTATCCTGGCGCAGAAGGTATAGCAAGCTCACCTGATTGGAGCCAGACGGATGATGCGGTCGTCGTCCCGAGCGGGCGAGCCTCGTCCGTCCTTGTTTGACGTTGAGAAGTAGATTGCGCCATCAGGACCTTCGGCCACGTCACGAATGCGACCGTATTTCTTTTCCAACAATGGTTCTTGACTTACCACGCGACGCCCGTCCAGCACAACGCGGATAATTCGCTCACCTCGCAAACAGCCAAAGAAGAAATTGCCTCGAAACTGTGTAAAGGCTGTTCCGCGATAGAACATGCCGCTGGCAGGAGCAACAGCGGGCGTATATTCAAAAGCGGGGCCTCCAGTCCAGCGCGAGTTTCCCTGTGATGGATCAATGGCCAACCATAATTCTTTCCGCGCTCGACAATGTTGACCTCATCGCCGCCGCCAGGCCCGTCGAAACCCGAAGGACCATGTTCCGTTTGAAACATCAAATCACTTCCCGGCTGCCAATCAATACCTTGCGCATTCCGATGACCGTAGGACCAGATTTCCGGCCGCGCATTTTGCTGCCCAACAAACGGATTGTCCGTTGGCACCGTTCCATCATCGTTAAGACGCAATGTCTTGCCGGCCAGTGAGTCGAGTTTCTGCGCGAGTTCCCGCTTGGTGGCATCTCCAGTAGTGACATAGAGCTTGGCATCTGGTCCGAAGCGTAGTCTGCATCCTGCGTGGTACTGCGCCGCAGGAATATTCTCGATTATGACTTTGCGGTCGGTGAGGCCGGTTTCGGTTTCGCGGTAACGGACCACTCTGACAAGCTGGCCGTCTCCTTTGTACGCGTACGAGAGGTATAGAAAATGATTGGTCGCAAATTGAGGATGCAATGCGAGGCTCATCAGACCGCTTTCTCCGGACGGCTCTACGTCAGAAATGGTAGCGAGAGGCTCAGCGCGTAAGCGGCCGTTGGCGAATATTCTGACTTGTCCGGGACGCTCGGTGAAAAACATGCGGCCATCGGGTGCCCAAACTATGGACCAGGGAACCTGTAGGCCGCCTGCCACGGTCTCAACCCGAAAACTGACTTCCTTGCCAGCTGAGCTTTCAACCTCGCCAGCACCTTGGCCCGGTGGAGGCTGCCCGCAGGCCAGGGCAAGCGCCACCACCGTCACCAGTAATGAGTAAGAAATGACTCTCATTCGAAGAACAGGTTTTCCGCAAAGCGCAAAAAGAAATTTCCAGCGCCTGACTGGCTCGTAGGCTCTTGGGGCTTCAGCGCCTTTTGATTTGTCTTCTGGGGGGTAACTTGTTAATGCTGGATGTATTCGTGGAGCAGCTTAAGCTCATCGCCCTGCTCGCTGAGCTCGACTCGCATGAGATCTCGCATTGAGAGCATTCCGACCCAACGGTCGCCCTCGACAACGGGCAGATGTCGAGTTCCAACCAATTCCATCCTTTCGAGTGCTTGATGCGGCGTCTCGTCGCACCTAATCACTGCGCGTAGTTCACTCGTCACGTCGCCAACTTTTACAGAAGTAGGATCGCGCTTTTGAAGAACTACTCGTTTTACCACATCACGTTCAGAAAAAACTCCCAGCAGTTTTCCGGCCTCGTCGATTACGCAGACAGCGCCTACATTTCGTGATGCCATGAACTCCGCCGCCTCCTGGACGGTTGCAGAAGGCTTCATGGAGTAAGGCTCACGATTGCGAATGACGTCTCTGATTAGCATCATGACAGCCTCCTGAATTGTGCTGGGTTGGCCAGTGCCCTGATATTATAAGAAAAGTCGGTCAGTGTCTCTCTGGTGTAGTCTCTCAAATGAGTACGCTATCTTCCCAAAGGTGATCCCTTTCGAACCTATCCAAATAGATTTGACTGGGCCGACGGCCTTCGAAACGTATTGCGAGCTCCCATTGCACGCGAATTCTTCGCGTTAAAGCCGAGCCGCTCGCAGTGGATTTTAAACAACCGCTCGATCGCCTCCCAATATTGCCCCTTGCCTCGCATTCGTTCGCCAAAGACACTCGAGTTCATTTTACCGCCTCGTGCCTCCCTGATTCGATTCAAAATTCGATCTGCTTTGGTGGGTAGTTTCTCACGCAAACGCTCCTCGAAGTAGGGAGCTACGCTTCCCGGAAGTCGGAGCATGTTGATGAAAGCGTGAGTTGCTCCTGCTTCCTTTGCGCGTTTCAAGAGTTCGGGAATGTCGCTCGTCAATCCGGGAATCACAGGCGCGATCCCAATACCCACCTGTATGCCGGCGGCGGCAAGATCCGCCATCGCATGAAAACGTGCGTCCGGCAGGGGTGCGAAAGGCTCGACAGCGCGGGCTGCTTCACGGTCAGTAAATGGAATCGTGAAGAAAACCCCAAGGCTGGCCTCGCGCGCGAGTTCTTTGAGTACATCTATGTCTCTCCTAATCAATGCCGACTTTGTGATCACGCCGACCGGATTGCGAAACTCGGTACAAATCTCCAAACACTGTCTCGTAAGTTTGTAATGAGATTCCAGCGGCACGTAAGGATCAGAGGTAAATGAGAATACTATCTCGTCGCCCTTCCACGAAGGCTTCATAAGTTCTTTGCGCAGTAGCTCTGGCGCTTTAACTTTGACGATGATTTTTCGGTCGAAGTCAGTACCGGCTCCGTAACCAAGGTATTCGTGGGTGGGCCGGCTGAAGCAGTAGGTGCAGCCGTGAATACATCCACGATAACAATTGATGGAATAATCAAAACTGACGTCAGGACTATCATTGTGGGTGATAATTGAGCGCGTATCAGTCTCTTCGAAAACTTCCAGCTTCGCTTCGGGTGGTTCGCCGAGCCACTCGACCGAGTGCATCAACCACGGATTAGGAGGATTTTCGACGTAGTGCATGATTCAACCTGCGAAAGATCTAAGTCCCTTGAGTTTCGACGACTAGCATTGATTCAATTGAGTTAAAGAACAGGAATACCTGAGCTGGATCGGCTTTCCCACGATCAACCAGGGAAATATAGTTGTTTGTGATTTCTGTGATGTGCCCTTCATAAATGCCGCCCGAAAGCGTCTTGACAGTGACTAGCTGACCCTTGTAGCGCCGAAACAAATTCTCCTCCTGCTGTCCTTCCATTCCAACACCTCCGACTAGGGATCACCGACAGTTGAGACCGAACCCTCACGCCTATTTTTCACATCTCCATTAGCCCAGGTAACAAAGAAGAACCGATACTTATCCGGATCCTGCACTGTAATGAAGCGGCCACCCCAGCCCTCATCGATTGGGGGATTCACCTCAACGCCGCGATCCTGCAGTTTCCGGTAATAGGTGTCAACATCTTCGACTCCCAGAAAAAAATGGGCACCCCGCCCGCGGCGTAACATCGTCTCCAAATGCTGCGCGATTGTGATTCTAAGACTGCCAGCTCGTAACGTGGCCATCGGCGGTTCGTTGTCAGAGTTATTTGACTCAACCTCAAAACCCAGTTGCCCATTAAAGAACAACAGTGATTCCTCCAGGTTGTTCACCTCAAGGAAAAGCAAATCCAGTCCAGTCACCTTCATCTACGGCCTCTCGACCTAAACTTAGCCAACGCCAGTGAACAGTACGTAGACACCATATGCACCAGCACCCACTGCTGTCCAAAACATCGCTTCCTGGACGAGCGTATGACGGCGGAATGGATTAGTCACTCGCAATGATGCATTTACTGCCACCATCGCACTGCGCGCCATCATGACGCCAAAAAGGATTACGAAAACCGCCAAAATTGCTAGCGGCCACAGGAACCAGATCCACTGAAAACGAACCAGAAACAGTAAAAACAGACCCGTCAGCAAGCAGAGCAAGGCACTCAAACAATGACCATATAATCCGACGTCTTGCGCGGGAGGTGCAGAAGTCACAGAAAAAGCCATGGATGGAATCGTGATAGCTCGTTGCGCGTCATATTCTCTTCTCTTTTTCTCATCCTTCAATATGCTGTAGGCTTCGTTCAGCGTTTTCATCTCTTCTTCGCTACCACCGCGATCAGGATGAAGCCTGGCGGCAATACGTTTGTAAAGCCGATCAAGGTCTCTCCCCGAGGTGGTCGCACTAGCGCCGAGAATGCGGTAGTAATCTTTCTGAGAATCGAAATCGTTCATTTGACGAAAGGATTTTAGATTTGAGGTTTTGGATTTGCAAACTCAAAGCCGAGCGCGTTACGGCTTAAAGTACCTGGCGTTTGTTTTGGTTTTTAGCACCTTTACCGGAGTCACAAATCATGTCCCAATCGCTGCTTCCGGGCGACGATCTTATCTTTCAGCTTGAGAGCGGCTACGGTTTGCTACGGGTTCTGGCAATCGAAGGCGAAGGAGCTGGTACCATCTGGCATCTGCTGGCATACGAAGATCTCTTTCCGACCGTGGAGGCGGCTGAAGAAGCACTGGCGACCCCTGCTACGCTTAGCGTGAGAAAACCGCATATGGCGCTAACCGATCGTGCATTTGAGCGGACGCCCGCGGCGCGACTCGGAAATCGCGCCGTAAGCGAGCAGGAGCTAGCTCCCTACCTCAAATGGCTTCACTCTGAAAACAAAGATGTCTCTGACCGCTCGGCACTCCTGTTACTCGGAATCCGATAGTCTTAGCAGATTGCTGGAAAAGTGGTGAGTAGAAAAAGAGCAATAAAACGATCCACGAAATCACACGAATAACTCAGATAAAGGCATCCATTTGGTGTTAGGGCTCCATTTCGTGGATTGTGTTTAGTCCGTCAGCAGTGCGCTATCGCTGACTGAAACGGAATTTTGGCTAAACAGTTCTGGACGAACGATGTTTCACCAGGAAACCACTGCAGCTCATCAAGGCACGCCAGCACATTCCGCATCGGTGCGAGTGACGACGGAACTAAAGCGTTCCTGATATTCACGTGATGTTATGTAAGCGCAGACCATCCCGCGGTAATTATTTCGATGACGATTGTTAAGCACGTCCAGCCAGAAAGTGTAACCGCCGGGATCGGGATCTCGTCTCAGGTAGCCAAAATATTGCATGAGCACAAAGGACGGGTTGAATTCGCGATCCTTGAAGACCTGAATCTCGACCACGTCGCGCACCACCTGGGCCCTTGTCTTTCCGGCATTCATAGCATCAATTTGCTGCTGCCGTTCTATGCCGAAGGGGATAAGACCGGCGGTATCGAACAGTTTGTTGACAAACTGGTCTTTCGTCATTGTGTCGGGATAAACCATTCTAAACTCCTGGCGCTGAACGAAATTGCCAAGCAGAGCTGTTTTATCCACCTCTAAGCCTCCAACCACCTTGCTTCGATCAAGAGTAAACTCCGAATAAGTTGGCTGCCTGCCTAAACCGCCTTTGTGGATCCGGTACACGAAGCTGCCACTTTGCTGAAACTCACCTTCGACGAAGAAGGCCGCTGAGACGCCGGCTCGCCTATTATTAGTGCAGGTCGTGTTGTTGCCACACTTTGTGATTTCATTTGTCCAGTAAGCAAGACCACCTGAATCAGGTTCACGGTTCAGAAAATCGAGATACTGTTGATTGACAAAGAACTGGGCGTTATCGAGCGGATTAGTTGTGGGAACCGCGGCATCGTTGCTGATTATTGTCAGAGTAGCCGTGCTCGGGCTGCCTGGAAATGCTCCACCTGCCGGTTCACTCAGCGTAAGATTGAGAGTCTCATTACCTTCCACGTATAGATCATCAACAATTGGTACAGTAAAGGCCTTTATGGTGTCACCTGCCGCAAACTGTAATGTGCCTGAAGACGTAATATAATCCGTGCGATTGCTGGCTGTTCCGTCGCTCGTTGCGTAATTAACCGTAGTCGCGCCCAGACTACTCCCGATGCGCGTAACCTCAATCACCGCGCTGCCCGCGCCTTCATTTACCGCATAATTCGTAGCATTAAATTGCAGGCTACTTGCTGCAGCCGACGATTGGAATTGCCCGCGAATCTCTCCGTTGTTGAACGTGCTGCTGTGGACATTAACGTAAAGCACCCCGGACTTCAGATCCTGAACCTGGCCCGGTGTCAGATTGATCTGAAAATCACTGACCTGACCCGACGGCAGTGGGAAGACTACTGGTCCGTTGCTGCCTGGCGCTGCCGGGCCATGAATATGGACAGCTGTCTGTTGGCTCGACAAGCCTCTAAAATTTAATGTAATGCTGGCGCTCGTTTCATCAGGGCTGAGTAGTAGAGTTGCCTCTCCGCTTGCTGTTGAATTAGTTGGCGGAACTTCCTGCATACCGTTCAAAGTCGCCACAAAGAGTTGGCTTGGTTTCGACTTGATTTCATAAATTGAGCCGTTGGACAGAGATACGACAAACACATTCCCGTTTGGACCCGTTTGAATATCCGTTGTGATACCAAAGTCTCGACCAACAACCAGGCTTTCACTCTCGGCTAAGTCAAACTTATCAGTGTTGTCGGCGACGAGATCCGCCAGGCGGGGATCGGTGAACGAGAAGTGTTGACGGTTGACTGATAGCTTAAACCGGAAGAGGTAGCCATTTAGCAAGGTTGTGCGTGAAGCCCCAACGAACATGTCGGATTCAAACTGCGGCCCCAATCCCCTGCCCCTCACGAATCCGATTGGCGATGGTGCTAACGCATACTTCCAGCTAAATTCCGGATCCACGTACTGTGCGCCCGGAAGCATAAACAACCGCTGCAGGGCTGCTTGAGGCGTCGGAGCAATATTGCTGGGCGGCCAACGGAGCTGTTGTAGATTCCCTGCGCCGTACGTAGACTCAATAGATTTGAATTCGTCGATGCGACTAAGCGGACCCATGACTTGAATCCAGCCGCCGTTGAATCCCGGTGTAACTCGGTTGATTTCATCAAACGCGTCATCCCCGTTTTCCTGCGTCCACAAAGCACCACTCACCGGATCGAAAGCCATTCCGAAACTATTTCGCACGCCATAGGCAAAGACCTTCTTCACATTTGCCGCCGCTTCACTGGTCAACCCAGTAGCCGCATTGAAGAACGGATTGTCGCTGGGTGTTGAGCCGTCGTCGTTCAGACGCATGATAACGCCGGTCAAATGTGCGTTGTCCGGTTCCGGCCCGCCAAACTGATCATCGGGCACGGGACCGTCGCTCGTGATGTTCTGCAAAAAGCCCCGCCGGCCATTGTCGCCAAAAATTATGTAGAGCTTTCCGTCCGGCCCAAACCGTATGACGCCGCCATCATGGTTTCCCCTCGACGGCTGACCGGCGTCCTGCTGCAACGCGCGCAGTCTAATCAGGTTGCGATCAAAAGTCAGAGTCGATCCGTTCCAGGTATAACGATCGACGCGATTACCAAGGACTGAGATCTCGTCGATATTAACTGTGTCTGCTGGAGTGTTGCTCTCGGTCCAGAATAGATAGACGAATCCATTCGTCGGAAAGTCTGGATGGAGCGCTATTCCCAGGAGGCCGCGCTCAGAGGCTCCGTTGACAGCCAGATCTAGCGCCGTGCTCTGCAACATCCCATTTACGATGCGTTGAACTTTGCCTGTCGTCTTCTCAAGAACGAGAAAGTCATTCGCGCCCAGAAAAGCCATACTCGTGGGCTGATTCAGGCCACTGAAAACGGTGCTGACGGTAAGATTGCTATCAAGCATGACGGGAGAGGCGGCGGCTGGCAGAACGAGAGTTGTGATAGTTTCTGAGTTGTTGCTCGTATCAGAGTCGCTCTGGCTGGCGCTTGTCGCGGCGGTATTCACGATCGAGCTCGGTGCGGTCGGCGTGACGACGATCGTGATAACGGCGGTGGAGCCAACGGTCAGGGTTCCCAAACTACAGTTTACCGGGCCCGTGCCGCTACAGGAGCCTTGAGACGTGGATGCTGAGACAAAGCTAGCGCCGGACGGCAGAGTGTCGGTTACGCTGACATTCGTGGCCGAGGCTGGACCGTTGTTGCTGACTGTGATGCGATAGGAAAGGTTAACACCAACCTGCCCGGGATTCGGCGACGCAGACTTGCTTAATGAAAGATCCACACTCGAGGAACTGATCACTCTTAACGTCACTTGGACTGTGTGCATGGTCATCCCAGCCACCCCTGTGATGCTGACGATGTGATCTCCAATTGGAGTACCTGCGCTTGTCGTGATCGTCACTGTCGAAGTTTTCGAAGCTGCATCGGTAATATTTACGGTGGCGGGATTGAAGCTTGCGCTCGCACCTGCCGGCAACCCGGTCGCGTTGAGATTTACTACGCCTGTAAAGCCAGCCAGCGGCGTGATGGTAACCGAATACGCCGCACTAGCACCTGGTACGAGTGAACGGGCAGAGGGAGTTGCGCTGATTGCAAAGTCCGGAGTGGTTGAAGCGGGTGCAGAGGCCACAAAGGTGAAATAGATATGATCTCCCGAGCTATTGCCGTCATTGTTCGCGTGATTTCCTGCGGCATAAAAGATTACAGGTCCGATGTCGGTTGATGGAGCTTGCCAGTTAAAGGTCCAGCTCGCGCCGCCTTGTTGGCCCACAAAGGTTCCCACGGAGGAGTGCTCGATGTATTGACGGCTATTGCCTGGACCTTGATTGTCCAGTATTTGCGTAAAAACATCTGTGCTTTGCAGGTTGCCAGCTTTCTCGTCCGCAGAATCGAGCACAGTCAACTGAAAGCCCCAACGTAGCCGCGTGGAATCGGCATTCGTGTGCGCAACAGTTACTGGGTAGGTCTGGCCAGGAATATAAGTTTGCGGCGCGGTGATTGATATCTGACCGGTTCCGGCTTCTGGGGGTACGTGGCACTCGGCGCAGGCCTCAGGCTCCTCTCCCGGAGCGCGCGTGTAGCCCGCCGGTGGACCGGCGGAAAAGGCGTGCACCGGTCGGTGGGCGCTGTTGCTTGATAACAAGAATCCGAAAAGGGCGGCGAGCAAAGATGGAAGTATTATGAGCCTCGCTCTTTCGAGTTTGATCTTTGCAGGATTGCCGGTCATCGCGCAGATTTTACTCCCAATCCCGATTAGTGAGCTTGAAAAATAGCCTGGCGAAAATCGCCAGGCTATACGAATCTTACGTTACGAAATTGCGCACGCCGACCGATCAGTCGGCGCTTCCTACATCATAAAACCGAGAGTAGGACTAGCGAAGCGCCCGATCAGAGGGAAAACGGCAGAAAGATCGCTCGACGATAATCCATACCAGGTAGCGAGCGTTGCGGCGTACTGTTCCACTGAGGTTGTGGGTATCCAGCGGCCTCGGGGGCTGGAACCACCGTCGGTGTCGTCCGGGCCGCCGAGCCGTAAAGTTGGGTAAGTTCCGAAGAGTGTTCGTCCCATTACCTCGCCGCCCATGACTAGATGGTGGTTGCCCCAGGCATGGTCACTGCCGACGATAGCTCCTGACCCGGCCGGTTGAAGTGTGCGGCCAAAGTCTGAGAGCGTAAAGGTTGTAACATCATTCTGCACACCCAGTTCCACCGTCGCATCGTAGAAAGCCTTCATAGCCTGGCTTAGCTGTAGTAAAAGCGCATCCTGGCCGGTGCGTTGACTGGAATGCGTGTCAAAGCCACCGATCTGGCAGAAGAAAATCTGGCGCTTCATGTTGATGCCGGTCGCCGGGTCGGTGCACGCTTTAATGAGACGCGCAGCTTGCAAGAGCTGGCGACCCAAAGATGTGTTCGGGAAGATCGTCGTCAGAGCGGGATTGACGCTACCGAGGGCTTGGTCAGTCTGAATAGCGCTGCTGCGTGTGTCGCTGGCAGCCTTCACGAGCTTGAAGTTGTTAGCGAGGGTCCGCAGCTCGGTGAACGACACAAGACGTGAAGCCTGCTCGGACGCAGAACCAGTCATTGTAAGCTGGAGGACGTTGGCGAGGGTTGTGTTTGAGTCGGCGACCGCGAGCTGCCGCGTGTCAGCGCCGGTCAGGAGTAGATTAATACCCGCAATAGAGATGTTCTGCGGAAACGTAGCTGCGCCGTTGAGCACCTTGGTTAGGTCGGCGACTCGCCCACCCCAGCCTGTTTGGCTGACATTGTTCGCAATCGCCGTCTGAAACAGGCCGACCTGGTCGGAATGCGAGAACAACTGAAGCGGCTTCTTGCCGGTACCATTTTGATAGGTCGTTCGTGTCAGAGGCTCGACCAAGGGGCCCGTGTTGCAGACAACAGCGAGCTTGCTTTGATTAAACAAATCCCGCACCTCGGGCATGTTGGGGTGAAAACCGTAGGAGCCCCCACTCAATGGCGAAACAGCAAGGAGATTGGCTTGCGGGATTGCCAGAGTCGACGCAGCGCGGACGTTAGAGTAGCCTTCGACAGTACTACCAGCAGGCCCATTGTATTGGTCGAGAGAGACCAGCATGTTGTTGCCATCGTTCCCGCCGTTCATAAAAATGCAAACGAGCGCCTTATAGGCGGTCGCCGCCTGCGGTGTGAGCGCGTGAACGATGCCTAAGCTCTCGACACTGGAAGCGAGCGCCATACTGCCGAGCGCGCATGCGCTCGTCCTTAGAAAGTCTCTGCGGGTTGTTGCCATTGTCGTTATCTCTGTATGTCGAACTGCGATGAAGTTGTCACCAAATAGACCGCCACCTGCGACCGTTTTCGCGCGAAGCTCACATCGGAAGTTGGAATGGCGTTCATCGCGGTAATGAGCGAAGCGCGCATCTGCGCTGACATCGTACCGTGCAACAGGAGCGCGTTGAGTTGATTAGCTATCGCCGTCGGATCGGAAGCTAGTGCTTCCAGATTCGCCAGGTCGACAGAGGTTCCGCGCGGGCGGTCAGGGTTCGCAGGCGTTGGCGTAGTGTTGGCCGTCACGCCCGTATAGACGAGCGTGTTGACTGCGTTCGCCCGCCGCAGTGTTGTCGAGGTCGAGAGAATCCCGAACGCCGGGCCAAGTATCTTCGCGCCCGGAACCTCGTATTCAGGCTGGTAGTAGCTAAATACAGTCGACGGGAGAAAAAGTGGCTGATCCAGTGTTCCCGTAAAGTCAGTTGAAGACCTACCAGATAACACGCCGTCGCTGGTCGAAGTCTTGTCGAATGACTTAACGTTGAGGGCGCGCAGGATATTGTTTACGTACTGTACCGGCTCGCGCAACTTCCCGTAGTTCGGGTCTGTTTTCACGTCGCCGCGCGCCTCCGGATCGAGCAGGACAGCCTGCACGACTGCTCTCAGGTTACCGCGCGCGTTGGAGCAGTTCTGGGGATAGAGCGCATCACAGTCGTTGTTGAACACTCGGGCTACGCGCGCGACGTAAGCCGGGCTAGGGTTACTCATAACGAGGTGCTGGATGAGTTGCTTGCCAATGAACGGACCGACGTTGGGATGGTTGAAGATGTTGTCGAGTGCGGCGGTCATGTCTGACTGAGCGCATGCTATGTTCGGAGCTCCGCTCGCACTTGAGCAGGCGGTGGTCACCACACCATTCAGAAGAGTCTTCGCGCCAAAGTCGTGATTCGTGCCGCCGCGCGGCACCATCGGGTCGCGCCAATTATTGGTGCCTGGAGCTATCAGCGTAGGATTAAGATTCCAGCCCGTAAACACCCGCGTGAATTCGTTCACAGTTGTCTGCGAATAGGTCGGAATTGTCGCGCCCTGTGTATCGAGCTTCGACGTGCCGTCTAGATTCAGCTCGTTAACACCAATGGAAAAGAGCTGCAGCACTTCGCGGGCCCAGTTCTCATTGGGGTTCGTTCGCGTGCTCAAACGCATGTCCAGATATTCACCCATAGACGGGTTGAGCGTGACCTCATTCAAGAGCGTGCGATAGTTGCCGAACGCTCCGCGGTCGAGTGCCTGCAGATACATGGTCATCCAGCTTGCTCGATTCAGAGGGTTCAGGCCGGACACCACGAGAATC
>JBPCIQ010000313.1:0-14414 GCA_051006135.1 Pyrinomonadaceae bacterium
CGAAGTGAAAAGGTACGGTCATCCGATAATCGAGCATTATGTAATCGGGCAACGCGCCCGCCATCAGCGAACGATGTCATGCGCCACTGCGGTTCTTACATAATGACGATTATCATACGCCCGGCAATTGTAGATTCGTCGCTGCGGGGTCGCTCGCGTTTGTCTCGTGGCACTGCCCGTCTAGACGATCTTTCCCATGCCTCGGGAAGGAAATCACGGTCGAGCTTGCATCGGCCCGTCGTTGAATTCATAAAGCATGACGAAACGTAATAAAGCAGACAGATAAAGTGGGCAGACAGGATAGAGTCCGAAAAACGGATTCAATGTAGCCGCAAGCTCTTTCTCATCAACAGCTTTGTCATAAAGCAAATTCAATGAAAAAACTTTGGCAGATAAGGATTACGCAGAAATCTTTTGCCATCAACAGTTGTGGATTTATCTAGTGGGGCCGCCGATAAAAAGTGAAATCGTTTCAGAGTGGCTAAGGGTGTTGGTTCGGGTGCTGTGTTTTACAGCAGGTGGCAAAATGCGCGAAGGTTTGTAGCTTTGCATTCGTAAGTATTTCGCCTACTTTGCACGAGTTTTTCACTCTCCTCCGTCGTTTTCCGTCGTGGCACATTCCTTGTAATGGTCGAGCGATACCATGCTTGACCAAAACTTAGACCTAAAAGAAAAACTAACCGCGTCCTTGACCGCGCGACGCAAGAGGCGATCGCGCTGGTCTTGTCCCAACCCGAAACCGAGAGCAGTACGGCGGAGCCCATACCCGAATGGATGACGGCTGCCCAACTCGCACGCTATTGGCAGCTCGTCAACGCGAACGGCGAGCCTACGACTGCCGGGATCACGAAGTGGGTTAGACGCTCTGAGAATGAGCATCCGTTACCACACGCTTACATGGGTGATCTCTTACGCTTCCACCGAACCGAGGCGGACTTGTGGGCAAGGGAAGAAGCCGATAGGCGACGAGTGCACAACGAACAACGGCGTCTCAGGATCGCGTGACTTAGACCGTGACACCAAGCCCCTTCGGATTTAGAATCGAGCCACTTTGACGGCTGCGATTCCTTAACGAAGCAGTCGAATGGCAATTTACAAACGTTACAAAGGAGGGAAATTCAAGCGCTCGGACAGCGATTGGGACAACGGGACCTGGTGGATTGAATTTAGTCTGCAAGGTCAATACGTCCATCAATCAGTTCCCGGCGCTCGAACTCAGGCTCAAGCGGAACGAGCCGAGAACCAGATCAGAGAAGCGATCTACGAACGGAGATACGATCCGGGAAAGAAACTCTTCTCTGAGTTCGTCGATGAAACGTTCTTACCATGGTCGAAGGCGAACAAGCGCAGTCACCGCGAGAATGAACAGCGCTCTGTTACGCTCAAAGACTTCTTTGGTGAGAATCATCTGCGGGAGATCAAGCCAATGCTGATCGAGAAATTCAAGCGCGAGCGGCTCGCAACGCCGACCAAGCACGACAAGGAGGACCGGCCCAGGCCGAGGACTCCGGCGAGCGTCAATCGCGATCTCGCTTGTCTTTCAAAGATCCTCTCGATGGCTTTTGACAATGAACTGATCGACTCGAATCCGATGAGGCGTGTACGCATGCTGAAAGAAAGTCCGAGTCGCGAGAGGTTCATTACCGCAGAAGAAGAGAAGAGATTGTTTGCGCAACTTACAGGCCGAAGAGATCACATCCGCTCCGTAGTCACGATCGCTCTGAATACGGGCATGCGGCGTGGTGAGATTCTTGGGCTTCAGTGGGGACATGTGAACTTTCCAGCTCGGACGATTTTCATCGCACAGAGCAAGACCGGTAGGACTCGAACCATTCCCATGAATGACATCGTGTTCAAGGAACTGATGACACTCAAGCAGGACGCTGGACCGCTGGGATTCGTATTCAGCAATTCGCGTACGGGTGTGAACATCGATTCCATCAAGACTGGCTGGCGGAATGCTTGCGAAGATGCGGGCCTCGTGAATCTTAGGTTTCACGACACGCGCCACACCTTCGCTACCCGTCTGCGAGCCAATGGCATTCACGAATGGGATATTCGAGATCTACTTGGTCACACGTCAGTACGCATGACGAGCGTCTACACGCATCAGACGCCGGCAAACCTGTGTCATGCGGTTAATACGCTGGTCAGAAGTCGGGGGAGGTGCTGAGACTCAAGCGAAGGAGTGCCTGGGGATCATCAGACCCATCCGCTACCGCGGACGGTACTGACCTCATGACCCGCGGATCGCGCGCTCGCAACGGACGCAAAACAGGTTCGCGCTCCGCGCTCATTGCGGGCGGGACGCCCGCGCTCCCAGCGCCATCTTCGCGCCATCGTGGGGTTGACGAGCTATCGGCCAAGAACCACGAAGACGTAAGTGTAAGACAACTCGCCAGTTGATTAGTGCCCCCGCAGGGATTCGAACCCCGAACCAACAGATTATGAGTCTGCTGCTCTAACCGTTGAGCTACAGGGGCACAAGAAAGTAATGGAATTACTCGGTGATACTAGCGGAAAATTGCGCCGACTCCAAAACTGTTTTCAAAAGGAGACGCACCGTTAACGAATCATATTCCAATGTGTCGATTTAATGTGTTCTCAATGAAAGACACTCTGTGCAGGAACCGTGAGTTGGTTTTAACTCGGTGTGGCTAATCATGCTCTTCTTGATCGAACTTCTTCACTGAGTATGAATCGAGGTATTGCGGGTCGCGTCCGCGCGCCACGATGAGGTATGCGGGCTGCCCTCGTCGCGCTCCGACTTCCCATGTGAACTTGTAGTTGCCCTGATTGCTCTTCTGTTGCGCCGCTTTGAGGTTGCCAACTTCGCCATAGGGGATGCGTGGGCTGCCCGGGCGCGCAATCGCGGTGACGTAGCGTACGCGCAGGTTCCCGTCAAAGCCGACGATCAGGTGTGAGACCCGCTTGTCGGTGACGACCCAAACCTCCTGCCGCTTGCGCTCTTCTTTCTCAAGACTTCCAATTTTATTTAAACGAGCGTGTGCGTCCTGCTTGCTCATGCCAAGGCAGATGCCCAGGATTTCCGGTGCCGGCTCTTTGGCGATCAGGCTTGCAGCGAAGCCCGAGACAGCAAGCAGCAGGCTGAGAAAGATGACGCGGTTCATTGCACGAGCTTCAAGGCCTTTGGTCTTTGATCTTACCTTGGGAAATCTCTTTTTGAAACAGAAAATTCAAGCCGGAGACGAATCTGGGCTCATCTCCGGCCTCGTGGGGTCAGTCCGCCCCGCTACTTCGTCCGCAAACTGGCAACGTTTGAGTAGCCGGACTTCCCCCCGCTGTTGATGGCCCGCACGCGGTAGTAGTAGGTCTTCTTCCGGAATACCGTGTTATCTGTGTAGGTGCTCACATTGGCCTGAGAGATGCCCACCTCGAGGAAGCCTCCTGTTGGCGAGCCTGACCGTTCCACAATGAACCGGTCCTCATTGTCCGAGCGGTCGGCCCATGAAAGCGCCACTTGACCTTTGCCGATGTTTGTTGCGATCAGCGAGGCCGGAGCCGCGGGGCGCGCCTGGCATGCCGCGTTCCCAATCAGTGTGTATCCGACCGCGCTACTCGGAGTGGCATAGTTGGCGTTATCGGGCACGATAGCCACGACAGGGATTCTCACAAACATTCTGGACAGCCTGCCGCCTGCTTGCGGGTTACCGACTTTACTGTTCGAAACGACGAGTGTGATGGCGCCCGACGCTGGATCGTATTTGCTCCCGGCGTCCAGATCGCCCACAGTCGTTGATGCGCCCTGCGTGTTGTCGGCGTTGTGAATATAGGTACCGTGTTTGAATCCCACTGTGCCGAGAGCGTCGGTCCTCATATCCACGAAGTACCCGCTGCCATCAGCCCCAGTGAAATAAACGCGCCACTGCGTGTTAGGTGTTAGCGGATCGCTCATCGCAGCCATCTTGAGTGTGAAAACAAGCTTCCTGGATCCATCAGCAAAGTATGGTTCGCCGATATCAAGAGACTTGATGTCATGACTCGGCACCTGGCTGAGTGCATCACCGCTCGGGTCTGTCATGATCGTCACACCCGTGCCTGTGCATGGGCTCGCCGAAACTGTCGGCACAACGCGAATCGACGAAGCGCCTTCGCCGTTAGTGTTCGAAGATGTCACACGGTAATAGTAAACCGCCGCGCCGGCATCACTGTCCGTGTAGGAATTCACGTCCGGACCCAGACTAACGAGTAAAGCTTCAGCGCCACCCGTAACGCCGCGATAAAGGCGATAGCCGGTAATCGGGAAGCCACCGTCGTCTGGTACGGACCATGCCAGGCTGACCGCGTCGCCGTCTCTTGATGCGACTAGCTGTGGCGGTTCAGGTCTCGCAGGCGCCGGCAGATCGTAAGCAGCGAACAGTCGCTTGCCGCCGCTTTGGCGAATGATAGTAGCTTTATCTGTTCCGTCGTTGTCGTTGCTGTCGAGCCGGCCGTCATTGTTCTTGTCAACTCCGCGCATGCAATCAGCTGTTACGCAGCCATCGGCGAAGCCAGCAAGTGCACGACCCTCCTTGTCAACAGTTAAGTCATTAAAATCGAGAAGATTGCGCGTTCCATCCGGACAGGTGGTTCCACTGGTGCAGACGACGCCGCGCTGAACAGGGTCATCCGGCGTCGCGTTTACCGTTACCCAACTTACGCCGCCGTTGTAGGTGGTTGCGATGTAGCCATACCAGGCGCCGGGGAAGGAACGGTCAGTCTCTCTGCCGTTGGCCCCGGGGGTGGTCGAGCCGATGAAGAAGTAGGCAGCTCGATCGCTGTCACCAGCGATCACCGCAGGGAATACTGAGTTTTGAATTCCGTGAGCAGCGCCGACGTCCTGGATGTTCGACCACGTTAGTCCGCGGTCGTGTGAAACAGCAACGCGGGCGTGACCGTCGCCGTCGGCGAAGCCGAAGTAGACGGTACCATCAGCACCGATGCCGACCGAGGGGTCTGTGTCGCCTGAGGAACTACCGGGCACGGTGCGGATATTCCATGACAAGCCGTTATCCTCGGAGACCGCCACTCCCTGCTCGCCGGTACAAGATTTATTTGGAACGTAGATCGTTCCGTCAGCCGCGACCTTGATATGACCGTGGAGCCCGTTGCATTGAGCCAATGTCCACATCGGGATGGCCACGCCAAACGTGAAGCCACCGTCGTCGCTCCGCGCAATCTCCGCCAGGCCTACGTCCTGCGAAGCATAGTAGATTGCGTTTGGATATAGCTGTCCGTTCGGGCCGGTTCGTTGGATGGCCCCACCCTTGAGCGTGCCGTCAATGTTCCTGGCGTAAGGACCGCCGCCGACGGTCTGGTGGTCTACGCCGGAGTTGATGCCCGAGCCCTGGCTCACAGTCCAGTTCGCACCGTCGTCGTCGGTAAAGGCCATCGCGCTGGCTTTGCCCAACAGTTGTGAAACAAAGGTGCGGTTGGTTCGGTGCGGTCCGGCGTCGCTGTCCGTAAAGAGAAGGGGATCGGCGGTAACCAGCCCTGTGTTCGTTGCGGTGACGTCTTCCCAGGTGGCCGGCGCAGGCGAGGCGCTGTCGTCAAACTTTACTCGCAGAGTTTCGAAAAAGGCTATGAACATCGCGGCGCCCGTTTGCCAGTTCACACCGATAGTCGGCTCGCCGGCATGATTGCCCATCGCGCCAGGCGCGGCGTAATTTTGATAGCGCGGCGCGGGTTCGGTTGAAGGTGGAGGCGTAGGCTGCGGTGCGGGTTTATTTTCGATGGTCGCACTCCCGCGGTATTGGTCGGCCGCAGTGGCTGCGTAGTAAACCGCGCGGATGGTATAGACGCCGGTGCCGTTCACCGCCGGATCGATCGTCGTGTCTTCCCAGGTGAGCGGCTCGGTCGGCGAAGTCGCACCGCGGCCGGAGCTGCCGACCACCGGACCGGAGTTTGAATCCTTGTGGATGTACATGTCGTAGTCGGTGGCAGGCAGCAGCCATTCGAGCTTCACGCGGACAACCTTGCCAGCCCAATCAGCCGGCGTACCACCAAGCGTGAGGGCGAAGGTGTCGCAGGTGGCCCCCTCCTGGCACAATTCCTCGCCGTCAATGAGACCCAACGGAGCATTCGGAACGACTCCCCCGGGTGCTGTTCCGTTCCAGGTTAGGGGCGCGCCGGCGTTTGAGTTCATCATTCCGCCGGCAGGGTTTGATGCGGAGACACTATTGAACGACGGCAGCGTCGCCACGAGCAACGCGGCCACAGAACTCAAGATTAATAGCGCTTGGAATGATCCTTTCGTCCGCCGAAATGAGCTATTGCCCTTAACAAAACTCAAGACGTGATTATTCATGACCTCTCCTCATCAACGGCGACCTAAATGTTTGGCAGAGGCGCGCCGAACGCCGCCGCTTTTAACTCCAGTACGAATTCCGCTTAGCTCTTTTCAATTGGGGGGTTGGGGGGATTTAGGCCCGCTTTGTTCAAGCCTGGACAGCTTAAAGAAGGACACTTGAGAAATTCTTGAGGAATTCTTGAGTCGGGTGGACAGGAGCAGGTCCCCTCAGGAGAGTGAGAAAGATAACCCCTGCAATCAGAGAATTTAAGCCTAAAGGCGGATACCACATTCTCATAAAGCCGGTGGTATCTGCTGGTGTGTGTGAGTCTCGACTAAAGTTGGAAAATTATGACGCTACCGCACAAACGCCGCCTGGGGACTAAGTATCAGGCGATGCCACCTTTGGAACGTATTGATCGTTTCGTTTGGGTAGATTCTGACGTAGGCAGTTTGCAGATAAAGTTTTTCGGGCGTGGGCCATTCCACGCGCACGATTGGGTTGAATGACGGAGGCAAGCTTACTTGCTGAGCGCCAGCTTCGGTGCTCTTAGTGTCGTTAGCCTCGCTTTGCTTCTTTCCACCTGAGGTTTTTTCCTGGTAGTTGAGGGAGGCAGCAATCAACGGATCGCGCAAGGGAATCCGCGCCTGGGTTGGTTTGGTTGTGGCAGCGTCAAAAACGCCTATGTCAGTTTCGAAGGCCGTAGCAACCTTCGACGAATCCGGTGACCAAGTAGGCAAACACTCTGTCAACTGGTCATCCAGCAAACGCTCCGTTCCATCGAGCATAATCAGCCGGGGCCTGCCGGCCGGCAATCTAAACGCGCGCTCGCGAGTGTTCCATTCCTCTTCCTTGCACGCCAGCGCTACCAGCGCGTGATTGTCGGGCGCCCAGGACTGGTAAAAGTAGATCAGACCTTCGCGCCCGGTTAGGGTCTTCAGATCGTAGCCATCACGATTGCAGATATAGACTTGTTCAGTGTCGAAAACAGGAACGGTAGGGAAAGCCGGTGCCACAGAGGGAGAAGGTAGCGGAACTTCCGGCTCGGCTGCCGGTTCCCGACCTGGGGGCGTCGGCTTAGGAGCAGGCTGGACACTCTTGTGGGCGATAAAAGTTATGAAGTTGCCGTCCGAGGACCAGGCCACGGTTTCCGGAAATACACATGAAAGACTTGGCGGGATAAGGTTGCGCATGAACTTTCCATCCGCTGCATACATGTCGATGCGAAAGGCGGGGCTGGGCTCGTTCTCTGTGCCATAGAGCGCCAGTGCCCTCTGCCCATCTGGAGAAAGCACCGTGCGGAGGAGGGCGTCGTCGGGTCGTCGCGCGCTGAAGTCAGTCTGTATCGTTGCCAGCTTTTCATTTGCATTTTCTGAGGAAACCTCCGGGGGCACTCCAGTGTCCGCCTCAAGCCGATAGGCCAGGCGTTGTGCAGGAACATCGCGCAGGACTAGCGGACGCGCGTTCTGCCGGTCAGGAATTGCCTGGCATCCCGCCACCGCAGCGAGCAAACTTATTAAAATTGTGAGTGGGAGTAATGACGTGACGTTAGCCACAGATTATGTTCAGGTCTTGTTGCCGCGGAAGGGGCGTACGGGCGACGGTTCTTCGCCGAAAATAAGTTCGCGCATCAAGGTCGGATTTAGAGCAAGCAGCGCCCGGATCGTATTTCGCGGTGAAAGATGATCGTCATCACCTTCGTCTTCAACAACACAATTATGTGCTACCGCCCGAGCCAATCTCCTGGGCAACAGCTCGTAACTGGGAAAATCGGCGACAAACGATCGGGCCGCCAGGGCGCCAATCAGATCGCAAGTTAGCTCTTCGGCTCTCTGTTCTTTGATTCGTAAACCAGTGAGGGCAGACGCCCTCTCACCAATCATGCGAAACAGCGGTCTCATGCTGTCCTGATCGCCATCGGCGATGTGTACCAATTCGTGGGCCAGCACGCTAATCATTCCCTCGTCAGAAGGTAAGCCGGCAAGAAAGATCGTGCCGAAGGTTATTGTGTGGGGTGCTCTTAAGAAAACAGAGGCGTTATCGCGTGAGTCCATGTCCGGCTTGACCCTTCTAACTGCCCGCACTCGAGCGAATGCTCCTTGGGTCCTAAGCTGATAGCCTTTCGCCTTTTGAAACTGATAGTCGCTTGCCAGCTGTTGGAGTGAACTGATCACCAACCGCTTGGCGATCGGCAACAGGCGTTGCGCGCGCTCCGCGCCGGCTACTGCCTCCAAACTCTGCACTGGAAGCGAGGGGCGGCCCTGCATGTCGTCTATTGGAATACTACCTTTTGGATCCATTTTTCGCTCAGTGCAAACCACTTCTATGGCCCGCTCGATCATGTCGCGGGTTTCCGCGGACATGGTTTCGCGCAAACGACTCGAATGGGAGCCATTTCTGCTCGGTTGCCGGCTTTGGGCGAGGCTGCCGGTGCTGACCGTGCTCAAGATCAAAAGGCCGGCCAATGCGATACGAGACAAAGGAAAAGACAGGACACTGAGACATGGCGATGGAGAGACACGTGGAGAAGAGCGCTTTCTCGGTGTTACCGTATCTCTATTTCCCCGCAAATCTTTCAGCTTCATCATCTATCCCGCCAAACTGGCTTGCGTTTTTCCATGAAGGCTTTAATACCTTCGTTTGCATCGCTGGTTTTCATCAGCTCGTTCAAATACATGGTTTCGAGTTCAAGCAGCGCAGTGTCGATTGGAGGTCCGCAGCTGAGATCGAGTGCCCTTCTAGTCATCTCGAGTGCTACTGAGGAGAGTTCGCGAAACTTGGAGAGCACCTCGAGCGTTTTTTGCTCAAGGTCAGTGACAGGCACGACGTAGTTTACCAGTCCTATGCGCCCCGCTTCCGCAGCTTCAATCAGATCACCGGTTAGAATAAGCTCGCGCGCGCGTTTCTCGCCGATGATCCTCGGCAGGAAGATTGCCGCCACCGGCGGAAACACGCCAAGCTTAATCTCAGGCTGGCCAAAGCGAGCACGGTCGCTGGCAATCACGATGTCACAAGCGGCGACCAGTTCGCAGCCGCCGCCCAACGCTGCTCCTTCAACAATCGCGAGAGTTGGCCGGGCGAGTTGCTCCAGCGCCCGAAAAATCCCGTGGAAAGCCTCGAGCATTTGATAGATCGTATCGACCACGTGCTCTTCCACGGCGACTCCGGCGCTAAAAGCCAGGGAACCTTTCTCTGCCTCAAAAACGATTGCGACGAGCGTACGATCCTGGGCACACTCGGCAAGCGCCTCACCAATCTCTCGCATCATCGCGATGTTTAGGATATTTAGGGGCGGACGCGCCAGCGTGATTCGCGCAACGCGATCAGTGATGCTGAACTTGATATGTTGATAGGCGCTCATTTATTGATAAGTAGTGCCTGAGCCTGGGAATAACTTAATGCTGGTGGTTCATTGTACGTCTTCAAGCGGTAACAGTGTAAGAAAAACGCCATTCGGGGCAGTAGCCCGACTGTTAAGGAGGCCTCCAGGGCGGATCACAGCCCTCCTTAACAGTCAGGCTACTGCCCCAGGCTCAGGCCGCTACTGGCATCGGCTATCTGACTACTGGCGCGCCCAGCCACGACTGATAAATTCGCCTTTGTTCGTCGGAGGGGGTGGCCAACTGCACGATGCGGTAAGGCGCATCGATAAATGCTCCCAACTTGACGGGAAGCGATCTGAGGTCGTCAAAACGAAATATCGTCAGATTCGCCAACTCGCCCGGCCGCTTTTCAGCGAGGCGCGCATCGAAAAACTCTTTAGTAACGCGCCTATTGTCGAGAGCGAGGATCTGATCGCCGGTGTTGAGCCCCTGATCGTAAGCAGGCGAGCCGGCGTAGACGCGCCTGACCATTAGGCGATCGCTCTCCTGCGCAACCTCTGCACCAAGATATGCTTTTTCCGCCGCCCGGGTTGTTCCGCTAGCGTCGCCTGTATCCAGCCGCAGACCAGCCGCCGCGAGCGCCGCATTGTAGTCAAGCTCTTCGCGCCCTCGTACATACTTCGCAAAAAACTCGTCCAGGCTGGACCCGGCCATCATCTCGCTGACCTTCTGAAAATCCGTCGGCGTGTAGTTGCGATCCTTCTTGTAAAACTCGCCGTAGAGATAACGCATTACGTCGTCCAGCGACTTTGTGCCATTACTGCGCTTGCGAATCTCCAGGTCGAGTAACAGGCCAATGATCGCGCCCTTGTCGTAGTAATCGATCTGGGAGTTAATCGAGTTTTCATCCTGCCGGTAATACTTGATCCAGCTATCAAAGCTCGCCTCTTCCGCGCTCATGACCCGCCGGCCGGGTATCCTCTGCAGACTTTGAAATGCTCTCGCGGCATCGGCAAGAAACTCCTTATCCGTGATAATTCCCGCGCGTCGCAGAATCATGTTCTCGTAGTAGCTGGTGATGCCTTCCGCTACCCAGAGGAGTTTCGTGTAGTTTTCTTTAGTGTAATCAAAAGGGCCGAGCGCGTCGGGGCGAATGCGTTTGACGTTCCAAAGATGAAAAAACTCATGCGCCACAAGCGTCAGGAAGCTCCGGTAACCTGTCTCAGGCGTGAAATTGAATCGGCGAAAGCCAAGGGCGGTCGAGTTCAAATGTTCGAGCCCGCCGCCTGTGTTGGCTCTCAGATGCAGGATGAAGGTGTAGTCACGATAGGGAATTTCGCCACCCATGAGTTCAACTGAAGCCTCAACAATTTTCTGTACATCGCGTCGCATTCTCTGCGGGTCATAGTTGCCTTCACCATCGATCACAATGCGGTGCGGCACTCCCTTAACTTCGAATGAAAGTGTATTGAAGTTACTGACTTCCACGGGTGAATCGTAAAGAATGTCGAAGTTCTCGGCCCGGAACGTGTTTTTCGGACCTGGCTCAACAGGCAGTCCTGTGGCAACTCTCCAGGGTGCGGGGGCCAGAACCTGCAGGGTCGAGGGAGCATTTAGGAAGCCGTCGAGGTACATCAGCAGCGCGGCATTATTCCAAAAAGCATGATCTGAGTTTAGCTCATTCGTTCTAACCGTCAGCTCATTTGCATAGACGCGATAAGTCGCGCGCCATGAGCGAGATCCCCTGGTTGCTACCCGCCATGAATTCTTGTTGATCTTTTCCCACCCCAGAACGCCGCCAGATCCATCGGTCGCGGCAAAATCCTGCACGTGTCGTGCGAACTCGCGCACCATGTATGAGCCCGGAGTCCATACGGGCATCACGAGCACTTCCTCTGTGGGCGCCTGATCCCCGGCTGCGCGTTTCACCCTCACCTCTACGTCCAGCATGTGAGTGTGAGGTTTCGGCATCGACACTGTAAAAGCAATTTCAGGTGCGGAACTTTGCAGTCGAGTTTGCTGTGCTGTGGCTGAAATCGAGCAAACAATGATTAGAATCGCCAGCCGCAGTCCAGTGTTGTTTCTTATAAGCATCGCCAGGGCCCTTTGTGAACGAATGTCGCTAGACAGGTGTCACAGAG
Organism: Pyrinomonadaceae bacterium; assembly: GCA_051006135.1. GTDB lineage: Bacteria > Acidobacteriota > Blastocatellia > Pyrinomonadales > Pyrinomonadaceae > PSRF01. Next base: position 11,755 of record JBPCIQ010000313.1, read on the forward strand.
GTGATGTTACTACGAACGAGTGATGGCAGTCTAAAGAGGCATGAACTGAGGACGAAAAACAAAAAAAGCGGCAGAGAGGGAATCTGCCGCCTTCAGTAACGTCGCTCGCCTACGGGAGGTACGCGAACACGTTTCAATGTTTTAATTAAAACGGCTAACTGTTACTGGTTTCCGCAAAAGCGAGCTTCAGAACAAGGAGCGCAGCAAAGACCAGGGTTTTGGATCCAAATCAGGCCGCTAAGCGTAGTTATGAACCAGTTTGAGCCGCGCGTTCATTTCGTCTCGTTAGGTTCTTACCTCTGCGATTGTTCCAATTGGCCGTTGGTGCTGAAGGCGACATTTCCTGGCAGATAATCTAATATCTTGCCCGTTCGTAAACAGCTTATTGAAGGTGGTCCACAATGTTCCGCAGATTGATTGCCACTTCACGTACCTGGATAACACTTCCGCTTCGCTTGGGGCTGGGGGCTATTATGGTCGCTCATGGCGCGCAAAAAGTAATAGGCAGCTTCGAGGGACCCGGTTTGGGGAAGTTCGTTGCCGGTCCCACGCCTTTTGGTTTCATGAAGCCTACCTGGCTGTGGCTTGGCGCCGCCGCGCTTTCAGAGTTAGTCGGTGGAATTCTGATTGTCCTGGGATTGCTGACGCGCGTGGGAGCGTTTTTTATTGCCTGCACGATGCTGACCGCTGTCGTGGGAGTGCATTGGCCCACCTTCTTTGCTTCTAACCAAGGTTTTGAATATCCATTATCTCTTCTAGCCATGTCGTTGGCGCTTTTGATTTCGGGAGGCGGAATGGCTTCAATTGATCTGGGGCTGAATAAAGGCAGTAAAGGCGGTAGAAGAAGGTAAGCCTTGCGATTTGGATTTTGATTTTTGATTTGCGATTGCTAAAGCGATTAGTGATGGCCATGGATTGTCCTAAAATCGAAAATCTACAATCTAAAATCTAAAATTCATGAAGCGCTCTCCGCTAGTTGTCATCTTCACCACAGTCTTCATCGATCTGGTCGGCTTTGGCATAGTCATCCCCGTCCTTCCGTTTTACGCCGAGGGCACGCGGTTTAATGCCACACCGCGCACGGTTGGCATCCTCTTCGCGTCCTACTCCGTGATGCAGCTGATCTTTTCGCCGGTGCTTGGACGGCTCTCGGACAAGCATGGCCGGCGTCCCGTACTCCTGATCTCGATCATCGGCACCGGAATCGGGTTCGTAATCCTTGGCTTTGCAACGACCCTCTGGATGCTATTCCTGGGACGTATCCTGGATGGCATCTCTGGTGGAAACATCTCGACCGCCCAGGCATATATCGCCGACATCACCACCAAGGAGGATCGCGCCAAAGGCATGGGATTACTTGGCGCGGCCTTCGGTCTGGGGTTCATCTTTGGGCCGGCTATTGGCGGTATCTTGAGTCGGTGGGGCATTCAAGTGCCCTTTCTGTTCGCGGCCGGTCTCTGCTTCGCGAATGCTATGTTGCTCTACTTCACCTTGCCCGAGACAGTGACGCCGGATCATCCCGCCCGTACCTCGGCCGCGCGCGGACGCGGTTTTGCTCAATTGATTAATTCACTGAAACAACCCAGGTTGGGGTTTATTCTCACCATTTATTTTTTGTTCGTCGTGTCCTTTTCAATCATGACGACGTCATACTCTCTCTACACGATGTTTCGATTCGGGTATGACGCGCAGCACAATGGTTACCTGTTCGCATATGTTGGCCTGATCGCCGTGATCGTTCAGGGTGGACTTATCGGCAGGCTAGTAAAACGATTCGGTGAACTGTGGCTGGTGATTGTGGGCGCGCTGTTTTTCGCGGTCAGCCTTTTTGCAGTGCCCTTCGTGGGACCAAATGCCGGTGGGTTGCTGGCGATGCTCATCGGTGGCGGCATCTTCTCGCTGGGAAACTCTTTGTCAACGCCGGCTTTGAATAGCTTGGCGTCGAAAAGCGTCGGAGCCGCGGAACAAGGAGCCGTGCTCGGAGTAACTCAGTCAGTGGCAAGTCTCGCGCGGGCGGTGGGTCCTTCAATCGCGGCTCTGTTGATTCACAGCAACTCGCCGGAAATGGGCGCCGACGGGGTTTCTCATTACATGAGCGACCGTTCACTGTTGATAACCTTCTGGACCGCCTCGGTGATCATGTTTCTGGCTTTTCTACTGGCAGTCTATTTCAGGCGAGTGCAGGCGCCTGAGTATTCAGACAGCCCGCAAAGCATAGCAACAGCGTAATGTCTCCCGGGAGCCGCTCAAACCAGTTTAGTCCTCCCGAATAGATCAGTAAGCCAACCAGCACCAGGCAAGCGCCACCAACAATAACAAGTATTCCTACCGAGCGATTCATTCCGTTCTATTCCCTATTGCCTCCGTTGTTCCGCTACGCCTTTCGTTCCGAATATCTTCAAACGTCAAATGGCAAAGCCTGCCGCCGCTGAATACTTCATCGTTTGTAACATCCGCAATGGCAAACGGAGGTGGTGGAAAGCTGGCCAACTCCTCGTCCGTCTCGAAGCTAATCTCGGCGAGAACCAAACCGAAGAGATCTCCCAGAAACATATCGATGGAAAGCTTCCGACCTTCCCAAACGTAGGGGTAGCGATTCTTTCGAATCTCATTCGCTTCGAAGATTGCGAGTGTTTCCGCCTCGCGCGCGTTGAGATAGA
>JBPCIQ010000314.1:0-13836 GCA_051006135.1 Pyrinomonadaceae bacterium
GGATACACGATCATACTGAGAAGTACCTGAGATTTAAACTTCATCAGTACCAATCAAAACAACATAGTTGACCAAAATCGTGACTTAGAACTAATCTAAGTGCAATCTTGACTGCAGACGAACACGCGAAGATCGAATTCAGGCTTGTCAAAGCTGGACTAAATCTGATTCGGCGATGTTGCGTACGCCTTCTACCCTGGTGCGCAGCGTTGTCCATCCCGCCCGCTTTTACTCGATGAAAGGAGCACTATGAACATCTCGACGCGCAATAAGCTACTGGTTACGGTCGCATTGTCTGGAGTACTGGCAGCAATGCTGTTAGTCAATCCGCGCGCAGACGCACAGAAGCCCCCCGAGCAAAAACCTTCCTCCTTCACGCCAGTAGTAGAGGAACCTTTTCCGGTCGTATTGGCTCGTGATAAGGCGGCGAAGTCCCGAGTAATGACTGCTCATCAAAGATTGCTTGACGACCGTTATGACCTTCGCCGGCGCGTCGACGAGAGCGTGCGCATGACGCGCGGCAAACCAATCCCGGTTGGACCAACGGCGAAACTCAAAACCGGCGTCACCTGGGAGCGACTAGGAGGCATGTCACCCGCGGAAATCAGGGATGGGAACCTCTTCCCCTATCTGCCACTCCCACACGTAAATCATCCGGTCGGCGGTATGGTCTTTCCCCAAACATCGATCAAGGAGCTGCCGCGGTTGGAGCGCTTCGATATGGACTTCGATCTGCCGGATCACTTCCTGCCGGAGTTCCCACCCGCAATCTTTTTGATCACTCGACTCGATCTCGGCGATGTCTCGCAAGGAAAGGTCGTCACCATTGACAACTTCTACGACCTCTTCAATGGCATCCTCAACCCTAAGCAGCTGGACGGTTTGCGCCTGCTCGTAACGCAGTTTCCGCAGCAGCAATTCAACGCCACCGCTGACCGCAAGACAGAGAAAGCCGACGGGATGCGCGGCGTCACGTGCTTGGACTGCCATGTTAACGGCCACACTTCGGGCGCGATGCACCTGGCGGGCGATATTCGTCCGCAAGAGAATCGGCGCCGCATTGAAACGCCCAGCCTCCGCGGTGTCAACATTCAACGCCTGTTCGGTTCCCAACGAGCACTAAAAACAGTAGAAGACTTTACGGAATTCGAGCAGCGCGCCGCATACTTTGATGGTGATCCGGTGCTCGCCACGAAGAAAGGGCTGAACATTCTGGATCGCGGCTCCCAAGTACACGACATGTCAGAGTTTCAAGAATTGTTGGATTTCCCACCGGCCCCGAAGTTGAATCTTTTCGGTAGGCTCGACCGCAGCAAGGCAACCGCAGCGGAGACGCGAGGCGAAGATCTGTTCTTCGGCAAAGCCAGCTGCGCCGCCTGCCACACACCGCCTTTCTACACGGATAACTTGATGCACGACCTGAAGGTCGAACGCTTCTACAAGCCGCGGATGGAAGGCGGCATGTTGATCACGACGCAGGGGCCTATTAAGACCTTCCCGCTGCGAGGTATCAAAGAATCACCACCGTATTTGCATGATGGGCGGCTACTCACGCTTGAAGACGTGGTGGAATTCTTCAACCTGGTGCAACAGCTTAATCTGACTCAGCCGGAGAAATCAGATCTGGTTGCCTTCCTGCGTGCACTATAGAATTGCCTGCATTGACAAAAGGGCGCCCTGGCGGTGGCGGGTTGGACTCTGCGAAGAGATCAACTTCACCAAAGGCGCCCTTTTCAGTAAGCCTTGAGTCCATCCCCTCGGAGGATCGCCATTTAAGGAGAGTAACTTTGAAGCTAATAATTGTATTCATCGCGGCATTGTTATTGAGCGCACCCACGTCTGTCCTGATCGCGCAAGGCCAGAAAAAAAAGAGCAGAGTTTCCACCACCAGGGCAAGAAGACCAAAACCAGCCGCGTTAGGAAGCGAGATAGTAGTCAAGTCCGCAGCCGTAACTACCCCGTCAGGCCTGACTTACGTAGTTACCCGCCGTAGTAATGGGCGCCAACCGCGTCCTGGCGAAACAGTTGTTGTTAACTACACCGGACTGTTGGGCGATGGAGTCAAATTCGACAGCTCGCTGGATCGAGGGCAAACGTTTAGCTTCAAACTTGGTGTCGGGCGCGTGATTAAGGGGTGGGATGAAGGGATCGGGAAGTTGCGTGTCGGTGAGCAAGCTACGCTGATCATTCCGCCACATCTTGGATATGGAGCGACGGGCGCCGGAGATAGGATCCCCCCCGGTGCGACGTTAATCTTTATCGTAGAACTGATTAGTATAGAGGAATCGCCCGCCTTGAATTAGGTGTGCGCCGCCACGTAAACAAATCATTCAACCCGCCGCCTCGGTAGCATTTTTTTCATCCTTGATTGATCCTTCCGGCGTTGAATGCCTTTCACTCCTCGCGGGTTAATTCATAGTGGAGTCAGTTTCGTCTGGAGTGTCCGACAAACTTCAGTTTGTCGTGACGCAACGACAAGCTAAAGCATGTCGGACATCAAACCCCGGTTAATTCGAGCGTTGGCCTCTTCGCGAGTAAATGATATTGAATGCCGGACACTTTAATTCTGAAGTAGAAGGGGACTTATGGCGAAGCAGCGTCTTAGTCCGCGACACAAAGTAGCAATTGCGCTTTGTGTCCTTGCGAGTATGAGCTTCCTAATCGCTGCATTAGTCACCTTTATTCAAAAGGGAGATTGGCCTGCCCAGTATATTTACGCAGGTCTCACCATACTGGCTGCGATGTTTATTGCAATAAGGAGGCGAGCTTCACGCGGGCGCGAGTAACATGATGCGGCAAGGTGTCTGCTTCGGTGTCTTGAGTAATGAAAGCACGGTTCTATGTTCTTATTAGAACACCAAGGCAGCATTATCTTCGTCGTGCTCACTTAAGAAGCCCGTGATTGTAGCAATAACGCGTTTGAGTTCCGCTTCCAGAGCCGTTGTAACAGCCTCACTCTCTGCCAGATTTCCGTCCTTACCCATCAACTCCAACTTGAATGCGAGTTCACAAGCAGTCGCGGCACCAAGGTGAGCAATTGAACCCCTTAGCATATGGCCTGCTAATTCCAGTGTTTTGGCATCACGATGGAGCACAGCTACGCGCAGGTTGGCCATCATGGACGGGCACTCTTCCAGGAACATCTGGATAACGCTTTCCAGCAATTGCTGGTCGCCGCCGAGTCGTTCCAAGGCAGTATCAAGATCGGCCAGGGCTTCGTCGGCCTCTGCTGTCCGAGTAAAATTGGCAACTTGAAAGACGCTCGCGGGCTCTGTCTCTTTGCCTGATCCGGCCAGCCTGCTTATGACTTCATACAATTTCTGAGCGTGGATCGGTTTCGAAATATAGTCGTCCATCCCCGCTACGAGACAGCGCTCTCGGTCTCCTTTCATCGCATGAGCTGCATGGCGACAATCGGAATGTGCTGGCCAGTCTTAAGTTCTCTCGCTCTGATGTTGGCGGTTGCTTCAAGCCCGCCCATACCAGGCATCTGCACGTCCATCAACACGAGGTCAAAAGTCATTCTCTCCCAGAGCACGATGGCCTCAATACCATTGCCTGCCACCACGACTCGGTGTCCATGCTTTTCAAGTAGACGCAAAGCCAGCTTTTGATTAATGGTATTGTCTTCTGCCACCAGGATGTCTAACCTTCGCCCCTGAACTGGTGCTATTTCTGCTAGCGGTGTTCGCGGTTCGCTCGTGGTTTCTGCTGGCGTGGTCGATGACCCAAGCACTCGCAGAATGGTATTAAACAGTTCGGATTGCCCGATTGGTTTAATTAAGTGGGCGGCAATCCCCAACTCCTTACAACGGGCCACGTCGCTGCTTTGCTCCCCGGAAGTAAGCATCATGATTGAGGCATTGCGTAATTCACGATGTCGTTTGATTTCCTGGGCTACACCAAAGCCATCCAGATCCGGCATGTGACAATCCAGAAGCACCAGACCGTAAGGACGACCCGCCTGCTGAGCACTGAGCATGCTCTCAAGCGCTTCTCTGCCGGAGGCGACGAGAGTCGGCTTCATGCGCCAACTCAACAGCGTCTCTTTTAGGATGAGGCGGTTCGTAGCGTTATCGTCAACTACCAGGACTCTTAAGTCTTCTATCGCCGGAAGTCCTCTTGCGATGTCTTTGGGAGCCTGATCTGGCTGACTGCGGACGTTTGCAGTGAAATGGAAGGTGCTGCCTTTTCCTGACTCGCTCTCTACCCAGATCTTGCCACCCATTGGTTCAACCAGGCGCGAGCAGATAGTCAGGCCGAGTCCGGTGCCACCGTAGTTGCGAGTCGTCGACCCGTCCGCTTGTGAGAAAGCCCTGAAGATCAAATCCAGCTTCTCAGCAGGAATGCCAATCCCCGTATCTGTCACTGAAAAGTGCAAACATGCGGTTTCGTCCGTTACAGAATCTACCTCGGCACGTATTACGATCTCTCCCGCTCCAGTAAATTTGATTGCATTGCCCAGCAGGTTGACCACTATCTGCCGCAAGCGTCCGGCGTCGCCGACCACAACGTTGGGCACGTTGGTGAGCACATGGCAGATCAATTCCAGACCTTTTTCATGAGCACGCAGCGCCAGCGCCTTGGCCGTTTCGGCGAGCAGATCGCGCAGGTCAAACACTTCCTCGTACAACTCTAATTTGCCGGCTTCAATCTTCGAGAAGTCAAGGATGTCGTTGATAACGTGGAGCAAGGAATCGGCTGAGGATCTAACCATCGTCAGATATTCACGTTGCACGGGCGTGATATCAGTGTCCAACGTTAGTTCTGTCATCCCGATAATCCCATTCATCGGAGTGCGGATCTCATGACTCATGTTTGCGAGGAACTCGCTCTTGGCTCTGTTTCCTTCCTCAGCCGTCTCTTTCGCATCCGTCAACTCCACGTTAAGTGTCTGCAGTTCAGCAGTGCGCAGCGCAACTTCCTCTTCGAGGTTTTCCCTGTGTCGCTGAAGTTCCTGATCACGAAACTGAATTTGGCCCAGCATTTCATTGAAGTCGTCGATCAGAAGCCCAACTTCGTCATTGCCAAGCTTGGTGGCCCGCAAACTATAGTTCTTCTTAGCAGAGACGACTCTGGCAGTGCGTGCGAGTCCGACAATTGGCCTCGAGATCACGCGCTGGAGCCAGGAAGCGAGCAGGAAAGTCAGCAACGATGAGGCTAATACAATGATCCCCACAATCTGACTGTAGCGCGCCAGCCTTGAGTGAAGTTCCTGCAGATCGGATTCGAGGAACAGGAAGCCCACCCCCTCGCCGTGGAGGGTAATACTGCGAAAGTGCTGCAGGCGATCATTACTGAAATGACTGCCGCCCGCTTGCGGAGCGGGTGGCTGAAAACTGGGGCGTTGATCACCACGAACGTATTGAGCAAAAGGCTTACCTTCGCTGCTGTAAATGCATGCAGAGGTAATCCGGGGCCTCGCGCTCAGTGCCGCCAATATTTCCGTGGCTGAGTCTGGATCGCCGAAAGTGATCGCAGCCGTGCTATTACTGCCGATAATCTCAGCCAGGCTCGTCAGATCATGGACCATCGCGCGCCGCGAGAAAATCTGGTCATAGACGATGAATGATGCGCATGACAGCACGAGGGCCACGATGCTTATGAGCATCATGATCATGGTCAGCTTGCGCTTTATCGAGAGATCGCCAAATGCTCGCATCTAATTCCCACCCTTCGATAAGGCCATCAGTTTTGAGCTAATCCTCAGGCGAGACTGTCCGGCGGCCTGGGCATTGATCTCAAAGCGAACCTTGTTTTTTTGTATGACGAACCTGATTATTCCCCCCGATTGATTAAATTGAGGCATTTCGGCGATCGTTAAGACGCTTGATCCCCTGCTGCTATCCATGCTCTTTCCCAGGTTCCGTCCCTCGGAATTGCTGATAAACAGGATCTGACAGGCCCGCAGGTTGTCACCCACCCGGAGTCGCTTGATCCGCAAGCGCCGACCATTTGCCATGTTGCCATTGAGCCGATCAAGCGCACCGTCGAATGGATCGTCTCCGACAACTCCTACCACTAACGTGTCACCGTCGCCGAAAGCGTTACTGGGCCAGTCGACAAATTTTGCGAAGTTGAAAATGAAAGCCGCCTTGACCTGATACTCATCCGCCTGGGCATGTACCTGAGTAATCGACATGTTACCCATTAGAGCAAGCAGAGAGACCAGCATCACTCCTCTCAGTATTTGCCTGGACCGGCGCGGTCCCAGTGGTCCTATTTGATAGACTGTCATGTTTAAGCCCACTAAAACCGCCAGGTTAGTTTGCCGTACGCTCCGCGTTTCGCTTGTCGGTTCAACACTCCGGTGCCGTCTCCCGCAAACTCAGGATGCCGCTTATCGAGCAGATTTTGCATCGCCACGCTTAGATCAACATTCTCCTTCACCTGCCACCCTAGCCGCGCATCCAGCCGTGTGTAGCCGGGGACGCCGTCGCTCACCAGAGAAGAAATATGATAGAGCGAGGTATCCACTTCGAAATTGCGAGGCAACGTGAGAATAGAGTGGAACTGGAATTGGTGCTCCGGGCTTCGTCCTTCGCTTTGTTCATCAGCTTGACTTGCGGAATCGCGATGTAACTGTATTTTTAGGAATGAGTATCCACCATTGAGCTTCCAGAAATGAGTAGGACGCCAGCCGAGAGACGCTTCGAGCCCATAGGTCTCGCCGCGGAGTGCGTTAGCGAACCGCCGCGAAATGACCAGGTGCGGGGGTTGGGGTTCGGTTTCGAAAAAGGAGCTATCTGAGACAAGGGACATCAAACGGTCGTAAGAATTGTAAAAGGTTGCAATATCCAGCGTGAGCTTACGTGCGGGTCGGGCCCGATAGCCGAGCTCGAAGGAAAGAAGGTCTTCGGAGGTCGTGTTCTCACTACCGAGAAAGGCGAGTATGGCCGTCGTGCGTGGCCCGACAGGAAATGCGGCTGCGTTAATCCTGACGTCTTGCTCGGCGCGCGAAGGTGTTCTGACGGCACGCGAGACGGCTCCCCAAAGCGTTTGATGCTTGCTTGGAGTAAACACCAGCCGCATGGAGGGCTGCACCTCGAAGCCGGTATAGTCGTTGTGTTCCAGTTTCGTGCCGAGTGTCAATCGCAGTGTGTCCTCTACCAGGGTGAACTCATCTTGTGCGAAAGCGCTGGGAAGATGAGCGGTCTTTTCTTTCGGATTGAACTGGAATGGAGTCGCGCTGGTGCTCTTGTAGTTATCGGCGATCATGCGATAGCCGAGACCCCACACAAAATCTTGACGCCCGCCTACAGCAAGATGGTGTTGAAAGTCGACATCAAAAGTATCGATGCTGCCCTGCAGATCAAATATGTTGGTGTTAGATCGATCGTAATAGACTTGAAGCGCTGACTGAGACCCCTTCGATAGGGTCTTCGTCCAGCGACCCAAAATGTGACCGCCGCTGTAGACACCCGCCGTATTGGTATGCGGTGCAAAGGGCGCCGCCGGCGAGATCGTGACGGAAGTCTCTCGTATATTCGTGCGGAATATCTCTCCCTGGAAGGTCAGTACATCACGCTCCGTTAAGTCCCAATCCACATGTCCGCCTCCGCGCGACGATTGCTGTCCATCATTGGCGTAGTCTCCTACCGCATCAACCAGGCCGCGCCGGTTGAAATACTTGCCGTAAACCCTGTAGGAGGCGGAGTCGCCCAGTTTTCCGCCATAACGCACGCTGCCAAAACCACGGTCTTCAGAACCGCCACCTGTCGTCACCAGGCCGCCCTGCGTGTCTCTACTGTCTTTGGTAATGATGTTGATAACGCCGTTGACAGCGTTTGCCCCCCACACTGTGCCTCCAGGTCCGCGAATGACTTCGATCCGCTCAACGTCCTCCAGCAGGACATCCTGTGCCTCCCAGTAGACGCCGGAATGTTCCGGTGTATAGACGCTGCGGCCATCAATCAGGACCAGCAGTTTATTTGCGAAACGGCCATTGAATCCGCGGGCGCTAATTGCCCATTTGGTGCCGTCAATTCGCGCCACTTGCAGGCCTGGCGCCAGACGCAACAATTCGGGAATGCTGGTCAACCCTGATCGCCGAATTTCCTCCTGAGTGATGACATAGACGGCCGCGGCGGTCTGAAACAGCTTCTCCTCTTTCTTCGAGACTGAAGTGACCTCGATATTCATCAGCTCTTCAAGACTTGTCGTCGTAAGGTTGTTGGGGAGTTGTTGTGCGCTTGAGGCACCGGCGATTGCAGTCAGCGCCAGGGCCAACATGCCGGCTCTCAAAACAGGTTTTTCTATCGGCCACGAAATGTTTTTCGCGCGGGGACACACAAAAAAGGATCGGTACAATTCTGGGGCAGTCATTAGTTTTTCTCTCTGGTTAACCGGACTCGTAAATTCAGACCTCAAGGGTCTCAGTCAGTATGAAACTTTGCTCATTAAGGCGGGGGTAGTTTGGAGACGCGCACGCTCTGTAAGGAGTTCGTGGCCTGAAGTCGGCAAACAGCAAGGTGCAACCAGTATGCCACCGCGATTGGGCTCAATAAAATCTTCGCTGCTTTGCAGTCATCCGGAGGTATCGGGTGTGAAGTTCCGAAAGTCCATGATGTTGAGCACGGCAGGTCTTTTGGTGGGCTTATATAGTCGCAGAGGAGAACGCGACTGGCTCTGGCACAGACCTTGTTAGGTTTTGTTAACAGAGCGGATCGGCGCCCACTAATCTCGCTTTTTGGTGGGGCCATTGGCCTCTCCGGGGCGCTCTGCCCACCCGGAAAAGAACACTCTTCAAGCAACGTGTTGCGATGCGCCCCTCCGGTTGCTCAGCGACCTACTCGCTCAAACAAAGAAACAGCCTAACTTTCATGAGTACAAACCCGATCAGAGTCTTGCTTGTCACGCTACAGTCACAGGAGCAGAGTGCGATTCCTGGACTGCTGTCACAGTTGGACAATCGAGAATTCATACTGGCAGGCATTACCCGCCCGAAAACAGCGCTTGAACGTTTAACAAGTGGAGACTGCGATGCCGTTATCATTGATTTACCGCAGGCAGAAGCCGTGGTCCTGCTCAGCAAAGCCCGCCGGCTTCTAATTCCATTTCTGGCTCTTCTAATAATAGTCGACGACGCCGGGCAAGATCTGGAGGACATTCGTGCAGGCGCAGCTGGTTGTCTTGTAAGAGGGAAGCTCACCGTTCAATCTCTTGAGCGCGAACTCCTCCTGCTGACTAATCGCATGGAGTCTGTTCAGGCACTTCAAAGGCCGTTACAACGGAGCGAAGAGCGATACAGACGAATTAATGTGCAACTGGTAATCGAAAACGGCGAGGTCGACGAGTTGCAGGCACTCGGTAGAGATATCACGTCGCGAAAAAGGATCGAACAACAACTATACGACTCAGAACAGCGCTATCGTCAGCTTTTCGTAGCCAATCCACATCCCACCTGGGTTTACGATCTCGAAACTCTCTCATTTCTTACCGTGAATGACGCGGCCATTGAAAGTTACGGATATTCGTTGGAGGCCTTCCTTTCAATGACGATTGCGGACATACGGCCGCCGGAAGAGAGACAACGTTTTGCAGATCAGCTACCAAACCGGGGCAGCGGAACGCTACCCAATCCCAGGAAACACCTGAAGAAGGATGGCAGCATTATTGACGTTGAAATAACCGGCTTCCCTCTGATCTTCGACGGCAAGAAAGCTAAACTGATCACGGCCACTGATGTTACGGCCCGTCTCAAAGCAGAGTGTGAGCGCCAGGTTATTCTGGACATTACACAGAGTGTGAATGTCACCACTAATCTGGACGAGTTGCTGGGATTCATTCATCAATCGCTCAAGCGGGTTCTATACGCAGAAAACTGCTTTGTAGCGTTTTACGATCAAACCACCGACTTGATTCACTTCGAGTACTGGATCGATAAGTTTGATACTGTTCCGCCCCCGCAACCAATTGGCGACGGCTTTACCAGCCAGGTGCTGCGCACGGGTCGAGCATTGTTACTGACCGGGGAACTCAAGGAACAGATGTATGGGAGGGGCGCAGTTAAGATGAGTGGAACATCTCCCGCTTCATGGCTAGGGGTACCGCTGCGAACTCCGTCACGCACAATCGGCATACTGGTTGTGCAGCATTACGAAACCGAGCAGGTCTACACACAACACGACATCGATTTCCTCTCTTCCGTCGGTGGCCAGATTGCCCTGGCGATCGAGCGCAAGCGTGGTGAACAAGCCCTTCAGGAAGCCAACCAGCGTGCCATTTCAGATTATGAGCGGTTGCTGCAAAGGTTGACTAGTCTTGCCGTATCGTTTGGTACAGCGAGAGACTTGACGACTATTTGCCGTGCCCTTTACTCGTTTTCACTGGCTTCAACTCCGTGCAACGGAATGTTTGTTTCGAGTTATGACGCCGAACGAGAGGAAAGAACCGCGATCTATGCTCGTTGCGAAGGAATTGAAGGCCCGGTATCGGATCTGCAAATGATGCTGAACGACGATAGCCTTCATACCCGAGCTATAGCCAGCGGTGAAGTGGTCATAGCAGACGATCTTCGAGCGCTCATGGTTGGCGAGCCGGCAGTCAATTCGGCAGTCAATGCAGAATTTGATCTGGATCCGTGCCTGCCGCGGTCGTCGTTGGTCGTGCCGATGCTAATGAAGGGTGTTGTCATCGGCGCGGTCGAGATTCACAGCACCGAATTCGCTGCTTTCAAACAGCCTCACGTGACGGCAATGCAAATGGCCGCCAATCTGGCAGCTAGCGCCATTGAGAATGTCAGGCTGCTCGAAGTCGAACGAGAGAAGGAAGAGCAGCTTCGACAGTCACAAAAGATGGAAGCGGTGGGGCAGCTGGCGGGTGGCATAGCCCACGATTTTAATAATCTGCTGACGGCCATAACCGGATACAGCGAATTGACTTTGAGACATCTGGAACCCGAATCACCCCTCAGAAGAAACGTAGAAGAAATTAATAAAGCGGGGGTCAGGGCCGCCTCCTTGACTCGACAACTATTGGCTTTCAGTCGCAAGCAAGTGCTGCAGGCCAAGGTGTTGGATATCAACTCTGTAGTTAGTGAGATGGACAAACTGCTGCGACGGGTGATTGGCGAAAACATCGAACTGTTGACTCTATTAACCCCGGACCTGGGAAGGGTGATGGCGGATCCCGGCCAAATTGAGCAGGTGCTGATGAATCTAGTGGTCAACGCGCGCGATGCATTGGCGGATGGCGGAAAGATCATAATAGAAACATCCAACGTTCATTTGGACGACGAATCCGCTGCCAGACATGCATCGGTGCAGCGCGGCGCTTATGTGTTGCTGTCAGTGAGTGGTACGGGTACAGGCATGGATGACGCCATTCAAAAGCGGATATTCGAACCGTTCTTCACGACCAAGGAAGTGAACAAAGGCAGCGGACTCGGCTTATCTACCGTCTACGGCGTGGTAAAACAAAGCGGTGGAAGCATCTCCGTAGACAGTGAAGTAGGCAAGGGTTCAAGCTTCAAAGTATACCTGCCGCTGGTAAAAGCAACTGCCGCCGCAACTGCCGATATTGGACGCGTTGAAGCTGCGGCCCCCGATGTCTCGGTGGGAACGGAAACCATTCTGCTGGTCGAAGACGAACAGATGGTACGGCACATGGTACGGCAAATCCTCGAAGCTAGCGGTTATAACGTGCTTGAGGCGGCTAGTGGGTTGGAGGCAATGGAGATTTGTAAAGTCCATGATGGCCCAGTCCATCTACTGTTAACCGATGTGGTGATGCCAAACATGAGCGGGCCGCGTTTAAGTGAAGAGGTAGTGAAGATCCGCCCGGGTGTTCCAGTTTTGTTTATGTCTGGCTATAGCGACAACGCCATTGTGTCTCATGGCGTACTGCAAGAGGGCAGGCCCTTGCTGCAAAAGCCTTTCTCACCGGATGCTCTCGCGCTCAAAGTGCGCGAGTGCCTGGATTCCTCGGATCAGAAGAGTCTGCGAGCACCGGCGGCCATTCCTGCGTTGCTGCTTTCGGATAACCCTTCACCGGCGCCGCAAGTGGTGGTTTCGTTAATATCTGATCCTGCTTGTCTGGTGAATTGACTTCAAGTTGGCGCTATATTTCACTGAGTGTTTAAGGATTGTGCTGAATGAGAATACTGATCGCTGAGGATGATCCCGTTTCCAGACTTGTCCTGACAACCAATCTTGTCAACTGGGGACATGAGGTTGTTACTGCTGTGAATGGCCTTGAGGCGTGGCGGGCCTCGCAGGAAGATGATGCGCCCCGACTTGCTATCTTTGATTGGATGATGCCTGAGATGGAAGGCCCCGAAGTTTGTCGCCGGATACGAGAATTGCCGGCGATCATACCTCCTTATATTATTCTGCTCACAGCACGACAGGGAGCAAAAGAAGTCGTCGAGGGAATGCAGGCGGGTGCTGACGACTATCTAACCAAGCCTTATCATCGCGATGAATTGCGCGTCCGGGTACAGGTTGGCGTAAGGATGATTGAACTGCAAGCAAACCTGGCCGACCGGATTGTTAAGCTCGAGGAAGCTTTAGATCAGGTAAAACGCTTGCAGGGAATTATCCCTATTTGTGGCTACTGCAAGAAGGTTCGTGATGACAAAGACTACTGGCAGAACGTTGAAAGCTACATCGCTACACATTCGGAAGCTGAGTTTAGTCACGGTATCTGCCCGTCCTGCTATACACAAGTTGTGCAACCGCAACTCGAAACATATAAAGCTGCCCTTCCTTCAGCACAGAAAACAGATCAATCATAGCTTGCGTAGGTGGAGGCTTACTCGAATCAAGGCATCCATTTCGTGCGGTTTCGTGTCGTTTCGTGGATCGTGTTTTGTTTCTTCAGCAGCCTGCTAGAGTTCGAGCGGACTCTTTACACCTTTACCACCCTTATTAAGCACGTACGTATAGATCATGGTCGTCGTGAGATCCGCATGACCGAGTAGTTCTTGAATCGTGCGGATGTCGTCGCCCGCTTCCAACAGGTGCGTGGCGAATGAGTGCCGGAAGGTATGGGGACTCGCCCGCTTAGCAAAGCCCGCCTTTCTGACTGCTCGAGCAACAACGCGCTGGAAGCTATCCTCGGAACAGTGGTGCCGGCGAATCACACCCGTGCGCGGATCTTTCGAGAGCTTTGCTGAAGGAAAGACATATTGCCATACCCAGTCAGTAGGTGCTGCCGGGTACTTGCGTTCTAAAGCGTAAGGGAGGTAAACCGCCCCGTGACCGGCACGGACATCATCTTCGTGCTGTGACTTTACTCGGGCGAGGTGTCGCTGAAGTGGCTCGATTAAAGGTTGCGGCAAGATGGTGCGCCGGTCTCGTTGACCTTTGCCATCTCACACAATGATCTGTTTGTATTGAAAGTCGAGATCTTTGACGCGCAAGCGTACACACTCCATCAATCGGAGACCTGAACCATACAACAGGGAAGCCATCATCAAGTGTGTGCCGTGAATGTTTGCCAGAACGCGCCTGGCCTCTTCGGGTGTGAAGACAACTGGCACGCGCTTCGGACGTTTGGCGCGTTCCACGTTCTCAATGTTTGGCAAATCAATTTCGAGCACCTGACGGTAGAGAAACAACAAGCACACAAGGCGACATTCTGTGTGGAAGCAGCGACTTTGCCGTCGGTTACCAGATGAGAAAGGTACTGGCGGATTTCATCCACTCCCATCCCGCGCGGGTGGCGCTTCCGGTGGTAGAGGATGAAGCGTCGGATGGTTTGCACGTAAGCCTCTTCTGTGCGAATGCTATAATGTCGGAGTCGCAGAACTTCGCGGACTTGGTCAAGCAGCAGAGATTAGACATGAGGACTCTTCTCCGTGAGGTGATGAGGATCAAAGAGCGTCCTTATATT
>JBPCIQ010000315.1:0-4175 GCA_051006135.1 Pyrinomonadaceae bacterium
GCGCTACGGATGCCGTCGAGGGGAGTGATTTGATCGCTGAGCCTCGGCGCGTGGAAATCAATTATGCCAAAGAAAACAATTCCCACACTTGTCAACATCAGGGGCATCCACGCTATCAAATGCAGAGGTGACTTCGAATCTCACGGTAATCGCTTTTTAACTCTGAAACGCCGGGACTGTCAATTTCAGCTGCTGCGGGTAATACTCTCCGCTTGACTCTGGACTTAGCTCTAGGGTCTATACTTGTCAGTTGGGGTGTTTCCCATTGGAAAAGACCGAACTTCAGATAGGCGAAGTATCGACTCGCACGGGCGTGAGCATTGATGCGCTGCGGTATTACGAACGCTTGAAGTTATTGCCACGCGCCCGGCGCTCCTCAGGTGGCTTTCGACTCTTTACGGGTGAACACATTGAACGAGTGCAGTTCATCAAGCAGGCACAGGAACTGGGTTTCTCACTCGTTGAGATAAAAGGTCTATTGGCAACGGGGGGTGCCGATGAATGCCGGAAAGTGCGTAACCTCCTTCGTCTAAAACTCTCGGAACTGAATGACCGCCTGAAAGCAAGGAAGGGTTTCCGTCGTGTCTTGGCGCGACAGCTTTCCGCTTGCGATGAAGAACTCGAACGGCATGGCGAGTCTGCGTGTTGCCCGGTCGTTGTGGGAGTCAAAGCTACTAGATCGCAAGACTAAGATCCCTTGTGAAAGGTATTTGATATTATTTGATATGACTAAGCAGCGCCTTCTTATGGCTATCGCGTTGGGAATGGTGCTGGCAGGAGTGCTCGTCTTTGGAGGCGAGCGATTCTACCAGTCGCGCCCGGCGCAGAAGTCTGGACACAGCACCGATCTGAATAAGCTGCGCGCGAAATTCAACGCCGACAAGGGCAAAGTCAGGTTGCTGATGTTGCTGTCTCCCACTTGACCGGGTTGTCTTCGGGGGGCCTCCGAAGTCCAAAGCAAAGTGCTGGAGCAACTAAAGAACCCGGATCTCCGAGTTTACTCGGTGTACGTCCCAATATTAGAAAGCGATAACGAAGCAAGTGTCGCTTCTGCCCGGAAGAGACTGCCAGATAGCCGAGTAGCCTTTTACTGGGACGCTAAGGGAGAACTCACCAAAAGCTATTCGCGCGTGCTGCAACTGGGCGAGGATCGGCCCGCGTGGGATGTTTACCTGGTCTTTGATCGCACCGCTGAGTGGAAGGCGGAACCGCCTGCTCCTAATTACTGGATGCACCAACTCCGCGGCGTTTCAGCCGAGCGCAGACTCAACGGCGAGACACTGGCGACCGAACTGAATAGATTACTTAAATGAGTATGAATTGTTGTCTTTCAGAATCCGCGACCGATGAGCGTGAGAAGTCAGAAACGGTTGCAGAGGAGATCTCAGACCAACTATGCACCAACTGCGAGGGCCAAAGCCGGCCTGTGTCACGAATGACAGTGCTGTTGATGCTCAAGCCGCATTTGCTGGAAGAGGCGATGACAGGAAAGTATCGCTTCTGCTCAACACTGGATTGTCCGGTCGTCTATTTCGAAGAGAACGGTGTTCACAGGTTCACTGCCGACGATTTGCGAGTGCCGGTAGGAGTCAAAGCGAGCGAAGATCCGGTCTCTTTGTGTTATTGCTTTGGCTTCGACGAAAGTCATATTCGCGACGACATCTCCCGAACCGGCAAAACCACCATTCCGAAGAAAATTTCACGGCTTATCCGTGAAGGCTTTTGCGCGTGCGAGTCACGCAACCCGGCAGGCGTGTGCTGCTTGGGCGAAGTGAATAGAGCCGCCAAACGATTCATGGCGGGCGAACGGTAATCCAATGAAACTCCAACGGCTAAATTTTCCACTTGACTCTTGACTTGGCACGAGAGCGTAGACTGGAGGACCTTAGAGATAGCAAAGGGTCAAAGCACGATTTGGAGGAGATTGAGATGCATCAAAAGACGCTATTCCGGGGACTAGCGGTGATGGTCGTAGCCTTAATAGCAGTAGTGTTTGTCACCGCACTTGCTCGCCGAAAAAGTAAAGAGAGTTCGCCAATGCAAGACTTGAGTGGCGCTGTTGGCTTTTCCTTATTTAGTACTCTACCTACCGATCTGAGCTATGCGAGCATTTCTACTCATTTGTCTCCTATCCATCGGCGCAGCGGCCCAGCAGTCTGAAACACTGCCAGAGTTTTCATTGCGGACGCTAAAAGGCCAGACAATGCGTTCGCAAGAACTCAAGGACCGCATCGTTGTGCTCGATTTCTGGGCCACCTGGTGCGAAGGGTGCATCACCGAGATTCCTGCTTTCAATCGGCTGGAACAAAAGTACGGCCCGCGTGGCGTCAAAGTCATGGGGATGGCCGTTCAGTCGGGATGGGCCAAAGACATAAGCCGATTCGCTAGACAATACAAGATGCGTTACACAATTCTGGTCGGGAATGATGATACAGTTTCTGAGTTTGGTGTAATTAGCTTTCCGGCAACTTACGTCATCGCTCCCGGTTGGCGACTTCATAAAAAATACCTGGGCGTGTCTGCAACCAAAGCTGCAGATATTCAACGAGACATTGAGACGTTACTAGAGGCGAAGCGCTGAACGAGAGCAGAGGAACACGAATGATGAACTTTGTACACAATAGGCGGCTACTCTTTGCCGCAACCATACTACTTTTGCTTGTGTGTGCGGGCCAGGCTACCAGCAAACAAACTCCCAAAAAACAAGGGCGGCTTAATTCTCAGGAACAGAAAGTAATCAATTATTTGGTTGCCGATTGGGGCGAAGACTACAGCGTTACCAGCGTCGATATCGCCATGGCTGCACTCAAAATGAAGCAATCAGATGAGACGCGCTTTCGCATCGCCAGTCACATCAAGGCGCATCCGGAGCTTCACGAGATAATTCGCCGCTGGGGCTGGGTCACCCTCGTGCTCACGCCTGACGAAAAGCTGATTGCTCGAACGCTTATCAACGCGGAACGCGATGGCAAGCCCCAGCCCACAGTTGCCGAAATCGCTAAAGCGGTCGGAGTAACCGAGGCTCAAGCAGACCGCGGGCTCTCCATGCTCGAGCGTTACGAGATCCTGCAACGCGCCGCCAGCAAGGGTGCCGGCTACAAGGTAGTACCGCGTTATATCAAGTGGGAGCCGCGTTTGGACTTTGTCTTTCACAAGGTAAGCCTGGACAGCGGTCGCCAATTCAACACCAATTGAGCCGTCGATGCCATGCTGCTGGTCAGCAGCAAGTTAGCAAACGAAAAAGTCACCGTAGATGATTCCTCTTCCGAGAGCACCGCCCGGATTCTGGTGGTTTTCGACAAAGGCAATCTCGTTCGTGCCGAACCTACAACAACAGTCTTCTTTCTTGGGGGTGGTTGAGGGGTCATCAACTTCTTCAGGTCTGAAGAAGTACTAAATCAATGGCTAACCCGCTACCCTGAACTGAAAGATAAACCGCGCGGCACAATCGAGCAAACGCTCGCCGAGATCAAGAGGCGACAACAGACAAAAGAGAAATAGAGAAACGAAAGTCTGACCTTAAGAATGTGACCATGGAAGATATGCTGGAAAAGACTCTCCACAGCGGTCACCTTAACGATGCTCGAAATGGATTCCTTTCGGGAAAGTTGATACCCGTTTCGTGTGAGGCGGGCCCAACGCTGATATTAAGGTTAGTGGTTTGAATATTGGAGCGGGCGACGAGGATCGTTCAGCTTGGGAATGTAATTCAGGCTCCCTTTATCTTCAACAGTTACGCAATGCTTAAGAAAAACGCATGTGCATACTGCGCATTTCATGTATCGAGCAGCTGAAGTTGCAGGTAATTGCGGGACACTTGCGGGACAACTTATGTTTTCCCGGGACCTTCATCAACAAGCTCTTTGAGCTCGCCCAATCGCGCCTTCGCTGATCTCTTTTCGATGAGCAGCGGCTACGGCAGCAGTATCCATGTATTCGTGGAATTTTACGACTTTACCATCATGTACTGTGAACACGTGTGAAAAGTCACCCCCGAACTCCCTACCAGTAGATTTAACACGCCAAGCATAGTGACCTAGAGCCACGACCTTATCACCCCGAGCGATAAACTCCCTTGGATCAAAAATGCTGAACCTCTCGAGTATCAAACTAGCGATTCGAAGAACTGCCCCATCTCTTCATGACCTCGACGTTTGCCAGCAAATGGCACATTC